>CAVHHN010000031.1:0-19832 GCA_963635855.1 Faecalibacterium sp. CAG:74
CAGGTCTGATATGCTGTTTTCCCGAATCTAATGCTAAAAATCATTTCATCTGAGGTTAATCCTCAATGACTCGGTGTTTGACTGAACTGCCAGCGGCAGTTCAGGCCATGCCCTGTCCCGATGTCCGACGGACGAGCCCTGCGAGGACGTCGATTAACCGGACACGGCGCGATGGGGGCAGCCGGGCGCCCCCGGAGCGTCGCATACGGCTTCTCCGAACCCGATTCCTGCTCTCCTCAGCCTCTTCACTTCTTCACTGTCTCATCAATGATGTTACTGCACCCGCACCAAACTCAGTAGATCCAATTTGTCGTTCTTAAGGACCATGTCGAATTAATCTGTCGACAATAAATATGCCAATTTTGCGCATGGGGGGTAGATTCAGGCCAGATTAGATGTAATAGGTAAATTCCGGTTGTATGCACCCAGGCTGGTAATCTATATAGTCGAGCGGACCCAATATTCCTTGAAATCTTTTGCAATTTTTGAACATCCAATAAGATCTTTGAAAATCTATTGTATGGTACTGTTTCCAAAGTTCTGCTTCCGCATTTTTTAGTTGTTCGCGATCATTCACATCCACATCAGTTCTGTATCTCAATATGTGTTCGGGAATACGTTTTCTGAATGAATAAAGAGACATAGACGCCATCTCAAAAGACAAACCTAATTCATCCTGCAATTTCCAGAGTTGCATCGCGTAGATGTACTGAACGTACTCTTCTTCGTTGGTGTTATCTGTCGGCTTATTGAATTTACACCAAAGGGGCATTTTACCACCTTTTCCTATCCCGCAAGTCAAAAATTCTTTTAAAAGTATTTAATGCTGTTTCATCACCAACTCTTCTTGAGGATATAATTGTTTTTGGATAGTTCTCGTTGTGTTTTTGAAAAGAGATATTATTCCACCAGAGCGGATTTTGTCCAATCAGGTGTAAGGCAACTAATCTACACATATGCTCAGAAAAAACGGGATGTGATGGAACAACTCAATACTGAAGTAACCAAAGATGCCATTGAAGAGATTTTTACGTCGATTACAAAAATATACCTCGAGTCTTTTGAAAAACTTCATGGAAAAAGCACGCAGATCAATTTTCGCATTCCTGAAGGGCTTGATATCCAAACCGATCTGTTGCTAAGATGTGAATATGGCTATCGGAAGAAGGCCGATTTTCCTAGAGCAGGGATAATGTGTCTCTTAGCACACCTTAATGAAGTTGAGGATATTTTGATGAACACGGAAAAATTTATGATAGAGCAACAGAAACTACGCGAACAAATCTACCAGGTTGTGATGGAAGGTATGAAAAACAACTTATCTGGACAGGAAATTATATCTGATGCTCTGCGGACATTGACCCCAGATTCTGGAAATGAAAAGAAGCGAGACAATACTGACGAAACCTGATATCGCTTCATTGTACTGGGGACAGATATTCAAGAGGCCGAGGCCCCTATACAGGTTTGTCGAGGCATTTGACGTATATCTCAGAATTGGCAATTTTGCATGTAATATTTTGTCAGTCAAGATAGATTAGAGAATGGATTGTATTGCTATTTATATTGTATTCATCATCATTCTATGTATTTTATATAGAATTGGATGGATTGATAATCCATATAATGTTAATTAAATACAATAATGGATATATTATTGTATAAGGTTGTAACGTATGCATTATTATAAAATTGAGCTTAACAGGTCCGAGTTGTCAGGTCAGCATACATGTCGCGGCCTTCTTCCGATAGAACCCGAACACATCGTCGCCACCGATATTATCAAATGTTCATCACAAGGTGAAGATGGATGTGGATTTTCGATCATGAGGATCAATACTGACACCGACGTCCAGATCCAAGATCCGACGTACCAGGTCATCGGAGGAGAGGTTCAGATAGATAAGATATCCACCAATAATTATCTCGCATCGATCACAAACAGGAAATGCTACCTCTGCGCACTTATCAACAAGTGCAAATGTTTTCTTATGTCCGCTGTGAATCGTGAGGACAAAGTAGAATGGACGATCGTCGGCCAGGATAGTACTTCAGTCAGGGAATTGGTCGCCACATTGAGAGAAAAGGGTTACACGGTCAATCTTCTCGCAGGCGGAAAATTCAATGAGGAGATGTCGCTTACCGCAAAAGAAGAGAAATACCTTCGTATCGCTTTCGATCAAGGCTATTATGACGTTCCCCGCAGGACCGATCTCGACACCCTGTGTGACAGGATCGGTTGTTCCAAATCCACTCTGAACGTTTCTCTTAGAAATGCGGAGAGGAAGATCATCTGCAATTACGAGCTGGGAAGAAGCAATTAAAACAGGGGGCCAAGATGGCCGAGGTAAGAGTAGAGAATGAAATAAAGCTCTTCAGTACAGGCGGTCTGTTCGCTTATGATGGCGATGATGCAGGGCATTCGATGGAGCTGTTATTGTCTCTCATTTCCAAAGAGGGTTTTCTATGTGGGATGCCGACCTATTCCAAGCACACTGATCATTATTACACAGATACTCAAGGTATCTTCGATACTATGGGGATAGTGCTCAGGTATCGTGAATCAGGTACCAAAGCGATTTTAACAATGAAACTTCCCACCGTATCCACTGGTATGGGGGTTTCGAGAAGGGAGATCGAGGGCGAGTTCTTCAATGACACCCGTTTCGATAAATGGAAACTCGTGCAAGACTATTCTTCAGAGGTCTATGGTCCTGCAGACATCCGCAAGGTTCCGGTTCTGGTGATCGAAGCTGTGAGAGGGAGATGCAACGTGATCTCAAACGTGAGGGAGTATACATTTACCTTTGATAAGATCGTTTTCCGCGATCCAGATTCTGATACAAAGAGTGAACCCTGTTATGAATTGGAATTGGAATCCTTGGACAAGGCGATCGTCGACGATCCTCAAGTGGTTCGTTTGATAAACAAATTCGTTGACAAATATCTTTTCGATGAAGAAAAGGTAAGCAAATTCGACCGTGGAATGGCATTCCTCAGTTCATTGAAGTGAGTTGTTACTCGACGATCGTCGAAATTGTACTTCGTCGGATATTCTTGGATCAAAGATAATACTGCTTCAAAATACGATACCCAGACACAAACTGGTGGGCCCGTCCGGATTTGAACCGGAGTCAAGAACTCCCGAAGCTCCAAGGATACCAAGCTACCCCACGGGCCCACAGACCTTCAATCGCCTCATTGATAAAATAGTTGTTGGTCCAGCTATCAGAAACTGAGGTCTGATGACCAAAGTGACATTTTTTGCAATTATTGTATTTAATACAAACCCACATCGTTAATATATTGAATTGTAATCAATTGTCGATGAAGGGAATCATACTTGCTGCTGGCAAGGGGACCAGGTTGTATCCAGCCTCAGCGCACATTTCCAAGGTACTGCTTCCAATTTACGATAAACCGATGATCTATTACCCCCTCTCTACTTTGATGAGTGCGGGGATCACTGACATCCTAGTGGTCGTGAGCAAGGAGGACAAGGCCTATTTCAAGAGGCTCCTTGGTGACGGATCGGAATTTGGAATATCCATTAAATACGCAGTTCAGAAAGTTCGGAAAGGTATTGCTGATGCACTTTTGGTGGGTCAGAGGTTCATAGACAATGATAGTGTCGCCATCGCTCTCGGTGACAATATATTCTCCGGAGAAGAGCTTGAAGAATTGCTTGCGACCGCAATGTCCCAGTCCGAAGGGGCCACTGTTTTCTGTAAACAAGTTCCAGATCCATCTGCATTTGGTGTTGCAGAGATCGACCAGGATGGAAATGTGATTTCCCTTGAAGAGAAACCCAAAGAACCAAAGTCGAACTATGCTGTAACAGGCCTATATTTCTATGATAAGAATGCCTGTAAGTATGCCAAGACCCTGAAACCTTCTGCAAGGGGAGAATTGGAGATCACCGATCTTAATAAGATCTACTTGGAAAATGGTCAGCTCAGAGCCCAGATCCTCAAAGAGGAGAGTATGTGGGCAGACGCTGGTACTTTTGATTCCCTGCTGGATATTTCCAACTATATACACAATATCGAGTCAACGGGAAGAGCATTGATCGGAAGTCCGGAGGAGATTGCTCTTAAAAGAGGATTCATCACTCATAAGCAACTTTCCGACAGACTTGAGAAATTTAAATCAAACAGTTATTTCGATTATCTTCGTTCCTTGATCAAGAGTGAATGAGATCTTCACTTCCGATCGACCTTATGGTTGGTCGGAGTTCACTCCTTCAATCCAAGAATTTCTTCCCAGGACTCTTCCGAAGCATATTTTTTGAATGAGTTTCTGTATTGTTTAGATATCTTTCTGAACTTGAACCAGAAAACCAATCTCAATTTGATGATCTTGAACAGTAGTTTCAAACTGAGTCCTCTATCTCTGGAACATATGGTCCCAGTACCTGTATCGAAGGTGTAAAGAATATTTTTGATACGATAGAATTCCGAGGTTTTCGGCTCGAAGAAATCAAGTATGACATCGCCGACAGGGCGACGGAAGAGTCCGTTCAGAGATAATATGCGTAAAAAACGGTTTGCGTCGGGCGCATGGTCGATGATATTCAGACCGTTCTTAAGGGATCCAATATTCTCTGTATGGCCGTCTTTTCCTACCCAAGGTCCATCCTGACACATTTTGAACAGTTTGTCCGGACCTTTTAAGAAATCGTATATTGCTTTGATCTTGGTATCTGCAGTGATGTACCGGTATCCGGCAACATCGATCTCTATGTTCTCGAACACTTGACGAATGATGTCCTTGTTAAGGCGTTCATGGATCGTTCCGCTCACCAAGAAGTTTCTGAAAGCGTAATATGCGGACATCTGATTGAATTTGAAGCGGAACCCAGAGTGCCATATTGAAATGCCACATAGTGTTATTTTGGGACCATCAGACCTAAGGCCATATTCGACATCGTCATACTTCAAGAACATCGGGAGTGGTAGACCGATCCTTTTCACCACTGTGGTTGGAATGGCGAAATACCACCACCCAAAGTATTCAGAATAGTTGTCTGATGCAAGTGCCAGATTATTGGATTCTTTTTTGATGTCCAGGTCTTGGCATAGAGATTTCACTCCGATAGAATAAAGGGTGGCTCCGGATTCATGGACAATATTGGGTTTTTCAGAAAGTAACATGGTTCCGCCAATAGTGGCATCGATATTTTCATCGTTCAGAAGAGAAAAGAACGAACTTGTGCGGAAAGCGACCTCTGGATCTAATTCAGCATCATCGTCATTGAGGATGATGTGGGTGATATGTTCATCCTTCAGACATTCCATCATGCCCCTGGTATATCCTGAAGATCCACCATAGTTAGGA
Source organism: Faecalibacterium sp. CAG:74 (assembly GCA_963635855.1). Taxonomy (GTDB): domain Archaea; phylum Thermoplasmatota; class Thermoplasmata; order Methanomassiliicoccales; family Methanomethylophilaceae; genus Methanomethylophilus. Next base: position 5,338 of record CAVHHN010000031.1, read on the forward strand.
GAATAGACCAAGGTAATATCTTCGCCTAGATCCTCAAGGGTCTGCCCGTTATCGACCACTATGATCTTCATGAATTCGCAGATACCTGCCGATCTGAGTTTTACGATCTTGTTCTTCACCACATCTTCTTTGTGGAATGTGCAAATCACCATTGCTGGGCATACCTGCCTGACATTGTCTGAATATGCTACGACTTTTCCAGACCGCAGTAGGCACCCGGATGGTCCGGCACGCAACACAAATCCTATCAATTTAGAATCAGAATGATCGATCTTTACAGGCACATTGTTTTCTATGTTTAATATCTGGGTCTTTACGGAATTCTCATTTATGCAACGACAAGTTACCGTCAGTTCCCCATCGAATTCCAAGACCAACGACATTTCCTTGACAGAGCAGTATTCTGAAATTTTTCCAGATGGGACGTAATTGAAGTGGGTGCAGAGATCAAGATCCTCCCCCGGTTTCAAATTGACAGGAAATGAGCGGTCTTCACGGGAATAAAGTCCTGAGAACCTAGGATCGGAATCCAGGACAATATGTTGGAGGACCGTGTGTTGCATCGTTTCACTTCTGTTTCGAACATCTGGATCATTCATTTTTATGACCAAATAAGGAGTTGTATACTTCCATGGACCTGGCAACAGCTTTGTCCATGTCGTAGTACCTGTAATCACCGAGGCGCCCAAGGAAACTGATATTGGGATGTTCTTTTTTGGCGGCCTCAAGATATTTCTGATAGAGTTCGGTCGTATCGTCTGTGGGGACAGGATAATATCTTTCATTCTTACCGATGACGAAATCTTCGGAGTATTCCTTGGCGATCACGGTCTTGTCGGAACTGTCGTTCAGGTAATATTTGTACTCGTGGATACGGGTGAAATCGTAATTGTTAGGATAGTTGATGACCGCATTGCTCTGATAATGTTCACGGTCGTAGATCTCCATCTTGAAGTGGACGCTGCGGTACGGTAAGGGTCCGAAACGATAGTCCATCAGTTCATCGATAGGTCCTGTATACAGGATGTGGTCATAACTTTCTTTATCTGGAACATCCTTGAAATCGAGGTTGAATTTTTTATCGATATGGGGGGAATCGAGCATTTTTTCGATCATGTTGGTATATCCTTTGGAAGGAATTCCCTGGAAAATGTCCTGGAAATATCTGCAGTCGCGACTCAGATATACAGGCACCCGGGCGGTGACCGCACCATCGATCTGTGATGGGTCCTTCCCCCACTGTTTCTCGGTATAATGGACGAATACATTATCATAAACATACTGTGCCAGGAATCTAAGGTCTTCATCATCCTGTTCCATGAACTCCCATATCGGTATCTTGGAACCGTATGGCCGGGCCGAGAGCAATTTTTTCTCAATGCGACTTGCAAGGGTCTTGGGAAAACATCTGCGGATAGAGTCGAAGTTGAATGGAATTGGTACTTCGTTCCCTTCGATAATGGCATACACCTTGTGCATGTACGTGTTGAATGAAGTGAACCTTGAAACGAAGTTCCAAACCTCCCTGTTAGATGTGTGGAAAATGTGCGATCCATACTTATGGACCATGATTCCGTTCTCATCCACATAGTCGTAACAGTTCCCACCGATAGTGTTGTTCTTATCTATTATCTCGACTTGGTCTTTGGTGGGCCCGTCTGCTATCATCCGTGCTATGGCGGAACCTGAGATCCCCATCCCCACAACAAGTATCTTTGACACAGGCCCAGGATGCGGTCAAGGTAATAAGAAATTTGTTTCTAACCTGTCATTTTTATCCATATTTTGATGTGAAAATCAATTCGAATACGTTCATCAGCGTATATTTTATTATATAGACCTCTATCGCGCACGTAGAGAGCTGATTCCTTATGAACGCTATCGGAGACTGCACGAAAACAATCAAAACGCCCGAAGGTGAACTAACTGTGTTCAGCCTTAGGGAACTCGAGAAGAAAGGCGTCATAAAAGATCTGAAAAAGATCCCTTATTCAATCAGGATATTGATCGAAGGTGTCCTCAGGCAAAGAGGGGAGACCATTAATGATGATGACGTCAGGAATGTCGCATCATGGTCCCCGAAAGGAAATGATCTGGATATTCCATGGATCCCCGCCCGTATTCTTCTTCAAGATCTTACCGGGGGTGCAGTTGTCACCGATCTGGCATCCATGAGGGAAGCTGTGGCCGCTATGGGTAAAGAGCCTGAATCTATCAACCCCATCATCCCCGTCAACTTGGTCATCGACCACTCCATACAGACGGACCGTGCTGGCACCGCTGACGCTATGGAGAAGAACGAGGCGATCGATTTCTCCAGGAACAAGGAGAGGTATGCACTTTTCAAATGGGCTCAAAAATCATTCAAGAATTTCGTGGCTGTTCCTCCGTGGAACGGTATTTGTCACCAGGTGAATATCGAGTTCCTTTCTCCGCTGGTACATGTCAAAGAGGAGAATGGAAGAAAGATCGCCTATCCCGATTCCTGTTTCGGTACTGATTCCCACACCACACAGATCGATGGTCTTGGAGTTGCTGGGTGGGGTGTCGGAGGTATCGAGGCCGAAGCTGTCATGGTCGGCCAACCCTCATATATGGCACTTCCGGATGTTGTTGGTTTTAAATTGACAGGAAAGCTCAAGCCAGGGGTCAATGCCACCGATCTGGTCCTTACAATCGTTCAGATGCTTAGGAAGAAAGGTGTCGTAGGAAAGTTCGTTGAATTTTACGGACCTGGATACCAGTCACTCGACGTCAGTGATAGGAGCACCATTTCCAATATGGGTCCCGAGTACGGGGCCACTATGGGATTCATGCCAGTGGACCAGAAGACCCTTGACTACCTCAGGCTTACCAACAGGTCCGAAGATCACATCAAGACCATCGAGATATATGAGAAAGAGCAGATGCTCTGGTACGATCCGGAACATATTCCCGAGTATACAGACACTCTTGAACTGGATCTTGGGGATGTAGAACCTTGTGTCGCAGGACACAAGAGGCCACAGGACAGGATTGTTCTCAAGGACCTCAAAGCTTCATTTAGCGAAACCATGGCCGCACTTGGATACAAGGAACAGAGGGCACCCAAGGCTGGAAAGATGGGTGACGGTTCCGTTGCGATCGCATCCATCACTTCCTGTACGAATACAGCTAACCCGTCTGTTATGATCGCTGCAGGCCTTGTTGCTAAAAAAGCCTGTGAACTTGGCATAAAGCCACCTGCATTCACAAAGACCTCACTTGCTCCTGGGTCTAAGGCAGTTACCGATTACCTCACCAGATCTGGATTGCAAAAATATCTCGATCAGATCGGGTTCCAGAACTGTGGATATGGTTGTATGACCTGTATCGGTAATTCCGGCCCTCTTTCTGATGAAGTTTCTAAAGAAATCGTGGAGAATGACTTTGCGGTAGCTTCTGTTGTTTCTTCCAACAGGAACTTCGAGGGAAGGGTTCATCCCCTGGTGAAGGCCAACTATCTTATGTCACCGCCTTTGGTGGTTTGTTTTGCATTGGCCGGAAGGATCGATATCGATCTGACCACCGAACCCATTGCAGAGAAAGATGGAAAGAAGATCTATCTCAAGGATATTTGGCCATCTGACGAAGAGATCAAAGCTGTTGTCAACGAATACGTGACAAAGCAGGCATTTGCTTCTGGTTACGCAAGTATCTTCGAGGGTTCTGATAGATGGAATTCCATCGAATGTAGCAACACTGCCCTTTTCGGATGGAATGACAAGTCCACATATATCCGGAATCCCCCCTATTTCGAACATCTTGGTGACGCACCCAAGATTGAGAATATCTGTGGTGCAAGATGTCTTGCCAAACTCGGAGATTCCATCACTACGGACCACATTTCTCCAGCTGGGTCATTCAGTGAGAATTCCTCTGCTGGGAAGTACTTGATATCTCTTGGAGTTGAGAAGAAAGATTTCAACTCTTATGGATCCCGGAGAGCGAACCATGAGGTCATGGCCCGTGGAACCTTTGCTAACGTCAGGTTGAAGAACCAGATTGCTCCTGGAACCGAGGGTGGATATTCCAAGTATCTGCCCGACGGAAAGGTTGATTTCATGTATGAGACCTCCAGGAGATACATTGACGATGGAACTCCCCTGGTTGTTCTTGCTGGAAAAGATTATGGGATGGGGTCTTCCAGAGATTGGGCCGCCAAAGGGCCACTTCTACTTGGTGTTAAAGCGGTCATTGCACAGTCTTTTGAGAGGATCCACAGGTCCAATCTCGTCGGAATGGGCATCGTTCCATTACAATTCAAAGAGGGAGAGAACGTTGAATCATTGGGTCTTGATGGAACGGAGGTCATAGATATCGATCTTTCCGGATTGACCCCAAAGAAGACCATCCACGTGACCGCCACAAAAGCTGATGGAAATAAGGTCTGTTTCGACACTATCTGCAGGGTGGATGTACCAATTGAAGTTGAGTACATCTCCAATGGTGGTGTGCTTCCATTTGTTCTTCGTAGAATGATTCACTGAACGTGATCGATCTATGATTTGTCAAAGCCTCTGAGGATAATCTTCAGGGGCTTTGATTACAGTGTATAATGTTTGTGTACAGGTACGATACGTGTGCTTGTTGTTTTTAATCTCTATGATCCGATCAAATCAGAATCTGGGTGTAAGCTGTTTACGTACGAATCAATTGTTCTGCATGTGTTTCAGAACGGCTTTTCAAAGAAATACGACCCCAGGAAGTAAAAAATACCAGTTGAAGCGGCCGAGTTAGAATGGATGTAGAATTAAAGAGGGGTGGTGGCCCCAATAGTCTAAGTTTCAATTGATTTTATCTCGGGTCGGCTTTGCTGAAATTCTCTGCAAAGCCGACTCGGATAAATGTCAATTTTCAGTTTCTGTTTTTGCTGAAGTATCAGTACGAGCAAGATCTTCAGTAGGTTCGGTGATAGGTATTCCCTCTGATTGTTCCGGGGAATCGATGTATTGATACAAACTGGTCGAATTTTCTCCCTGGTATGTTTGACCGCTTAAATTGGCAGCGGTTTGTTCTATAAATTGGCCATTTTCATCCACGAAATTGTATTTGGATATCGTGTTGGTTCCGATGTACTGGATTCCGCTGTCAAAGGTAACTGTAAATCCGTAATTCTTTTGACAATTCCAGACCGGGGTACAATCGGTGTAATCATACCCGATACCATTAGATCCTGCAGTGAAATTCAAGTTCGAGAGATGGTCTGTCTGAGTGAATGCTGGATAATTGGTCGGACCGACACTGTTGAGAGTTATCGGAATGGTCAAGGACCACAGGGAGGTCAAACGATAGAACGCGCTGGAACCCAGAGACTCTACCGTGTTCGGAATTACCAAGGAGGTGATGTTCAATTCGCGGAACGAATCAGAACCGATATGAGTGATACCCTCAGTGAAATTGACCTCTTTTAGAGTATTTTTGCATTGATACCACGGGGTCAACTGATACCAGCAGTTGCTTCCTTTGTATGCGGCATAATCAAATCCATATCCTGATCCAGGAGTGAGGGTTACAGTCTCTATACCCGATACCTGACGGAATGCGGGGAATCCATCAAGCCATGTTGTATTGAGGCTTATTGGGGCGGTCAGATTTTTGACAGTACAGTTGTAGAATACACACTTTCCAAAAGAGGCAAGCGAATTTGGAAGAACGAGATTTTCTATGTTACATTTGTAGAACATGAAACTTCCGAGATATCTAACTCCTTCTTCGACGGTGACCGTTTTGATATGGGGAGCATAATTCCAGGGGCAAAATGAGTCTGATTGATTGTTAGAAGCAAAACAACTTTTGTAGTCTATTCTCATTCCAGTGCCTTTGGTAATAGTTACTGTCTCAAGATTGTCAGCACTACAAAGTGAAGAACTGTCACCGAAATAAAGGCCCACAGGGACGGTAAGATCTTTGATGTTACATCCTTTGAACATATACTTGCTCAGTTGTGTAATATCATCTGCGATGACGAGTGTTTTACCAATGTTATAATTTATATTCCATGGGGCCAGATTCGTACAATAAGCCCCTCTCCAGTTACTATAATCGAACGGAACTCCATTTCCCTTTGTTAAGGTGACTTTTTGAATGGCAGTACAGCCATTAAAAGCTGGGTATGTACTGTTACCGTAAGAATTAAGACTTATTGGGAGGGTCAGATCGGTCAATTGTTTACAGTTGAAAAAAGTGTGATTGCCGAGGCCAACCACACTATCAGGAATTACAATCGATGTTATGTTCAGTTCGCGGAAAGCATCCGAACCTATATGAGTGATCGCACTAGAGAAGTTAATCTCCTTGAGGGCGTCTCTGCTCTGATACCAAGGAGTGTTCTGGTACCAAGAATCAGAACCATCGTAAGCGGCATAACTGTATCCGTGTCCTCCGTTTCCCCAGGTGAAGTTGATTTTTTCGATACTACAACAACCTGAAAAGGCGGGGCACTTATCGGAGACCACACTGTTGAGTGTTATAGGTATGTAAAGTAGTGTTATATTTTTGCAATCTTTGAAAGCTGATGCTCCAAGTTTGGTGACACCATTGCCTATGAGAAGCATCGTGATATCCTCACGGTATTCATACCACGGTGCATTAGTAGTGTCATACTGGTACATTTCACCGTAACCGTCGATCGATAGCTGGCCACCTGGGTAGACGTTGTATGTGAGGTTCGGTCCGCATTGACCCGAATCGATGAGTTCTGCAGATAATTCATCTGTTTCCATATGAAGTATGTACAATCCCACCCCTGCAAGAACAAGGAGTGCTATAGTCATCAGAATCATTCCAACTTTAAACGAATCGTTTGATGAATTGATTTGGTAAATGATTTCACCCCATTTTGAAACTATTTCATTATAGTGGAGTTTCATTTTCCATAGTGTTAAATGTCACTCCATTTTTGAAGTAACAGTTTGTACACATTCCAATTATATTAGCCGTTTGAATAAGCTTTTTATAAAATCCCGATAAGGTAACACTAAATTTCGAGGGTTGTTCTACGAGTCCTTCACAATCTTTGTGAAGGAGTTATATTGACATCAAATCATGAGAAATACCTCCCAACTATTTTATTTAATCCATTTTCATTGAAATTGATCTAAAACGATCATGATTCATTCAGTATCAAATCCAATTTGTGTGTTTTGGATCGATTTTGACTATTGAATCGATCTTCACCGAAGGATCTACATTTATACATTCAACATTTGGAATGCAACTTGTATCGGGGGTCTCTGAAGATAGATTAGGTGAATCACCGATCAGATAAAGCCACGGAGAATCTCCGCCCCTGAACACATGTCCGCTTAGATTGGCTGCTGTCGGTTCCATTTGTTGACCGTTTGCATCCGCGAAAATATATGCAGGTACTGTGTTGGTTCCGATGTACTTGATCCCTTTGTCAAATGTCATTGTAAATCCTATGTTATAAGGATAATTCCAGAACGGTACAACGTCAGTGTAGTCATGTCCTATTCCGTCGGTTCCGACAGTATATCTCACATTCGTAAGGTAATAGATCTGGTCGAATGCAGGATATTTACTTGAAGCGACACTGTCAAGAGTGATTGGAAGGGTGAGGTACGTTAAATACGTCAACATGTAGAATGTGTGGCAACCAAGAGATTCCACGGTGTTCGGAATTACCATAGTTGTTATGTACAACTCACGGAAAGCATCCGATCCGATGTGTGTGATCCCCTCTGAGAAGTTGACCTCTCTGAGTGTGGCTCTGCTTTCAAACCAAGGTGTCAACTGATACCAGCAGTTGCTTCCTTTGTATGCTGCATAATCGAATCCGTATCCAGAACCAGGCGTGAAATTGATTGTCCTCAGTCCTGCTAGGTCATGGAATGCAGGACTATTATCAAGCCATACTGCATTGAGACTGATCGGCATTGTCAGATATTGGATCTTGCAGGTCTCGAATACATATTTTCCGAAAGAAGTTAATGAATTCGGAAGGATGACATTTTTTGTATTACAATTGTAAAACGTTCTATCTCCTATGTACGTGACGCCTTCTTCAATTGTGACGGTTTTAAGATTTGGTGCTTTGTTCCAAGGAATACGTAGGGTTGGGACGGTCTGATCATAATTGTAACCCACACCACTGGTACCTTTGGTTATTGTCACATTTTCAAGATTGTCATATGATACATAGAACGCGCGTGAAGAACCATAATCAATAGATATGGGGATTGTGAGATCTTTGATATTGCACACACGAAACATCTCTTTACCCAGACTCGTAACACTGTCGGTGATTATGATCGTCTTTGGGACATCAGGATTCATATTCCAGGGGGTCAGATAAACATTCTTAGGAACATGGTCCCAATCGTAGTAGTCAAATGGAATTCCATTTCCATTGGTGAAGGTGACCTTTTGAACTGCCATACAGCCGTTGAATGCTGGGTAATCGTCATTACTACCGTAGGAGTTCAGACTTACGGGGATGGTCAGCTCGGTCAGTTCTGTGCAGTTGTAGAAACAGTGGTTTCCAAGGTGAACCACAGAATCGGGGATCACGAGTGAGGTTATGTTCAGTTCGCGGAATGCATCGGATCCGATACCTTTGACCCCATCTGCGAAATTGATCTCTGTGAGAGTATTTCTGCTCTGATACCAAGGTGTCATCTGATACCAAGAATCAAAACCTTCGTAAGCGGCATAGTTGTATCCATATCCCCCATCTCCACATGTGAAGTTGATCTTTTCGATACGATTAATGCCTGCAAAGGCAGCATACATGTCGGAAACTACGCTGTTAAGTGTGATAGGGATGGTGAGTTCCGTCACTTGTTTGCATTTGATGAATGCCCATGTACCGAGTTTTGTGATGTTGTCTCCTATGATGATCTTGGTGATGTCATAATGATACTCATACCATGGAGCACGAACAGTATCATATTGATACATTTCACCGGAACCGGTGATCTCCAGAGTGCCATCCGAATAGATGTTGTATGTGGCGTTCGGTCCGCATTGGCCTGAATTAATGATTTGCGCCGAAGACTCGTCTGAGTCCATGTGAAGTACAAATAATACTGCCATGGCAGATGCAATGAGCGCGACGATAATCAAAAACGTTCCAAACTTCAGCGAACGGTTAGATACAATGTTGCGGTAAATGATATCATCTCTCCAATGGAAATTCCACGTCACAATCACCGATGCTGTGAGGACCAACATCGCTCTATTGTGCGTAGTATACAAATTGTAGACACATTGTAGACTATATGTAGACTTCTAAAAATCTTTTTATACACGAGTGTACCCATGTTTTACACAATCAAATGATCTTGGGGCTACGACATGAGATCGGAACTATTCGACGTAGACTTAGAAGAACTATGTTTGACCGTACATTGACAGGTTCGTTATGAACAAATGTTTTCAGGCGCGACCATCTCATATTTGTTTCTAGGTTGATGGCTAATTTGAGTCAGCTGGAACAATGGGTTTTTGGGAAAGTGTTTTGATCGGAGGTTTCCCCCGATCAGTGATTGGATCGAGTAAAACGTTATTCAGAATTCTTTTGCATTCTTTGCATGTTCGACGAATATCTCATTTACGATGGAGTCTACATTGATAGGATCAATGTTTGGAATGCAACATGCACTGCAAGTTTCTGAGGATAAGTATGGTGTATCTCCGACCAGATATAATACTGGTGAATCTCCGCCTTTGAACACATGCCCACTCAGATTGGCTGCAGTGGGATCTATCTGTTGACCGTCTGCATCCACAAAAGTATATGCAGGTACAGTGTTGGTTCCAATGTACTTGATCCCTTTGTCGAATATCATCGTAAATCCTGCGTTGTAAGAGTAATTCCAGAACGGCATGCTGTCTGTGTAATCATATCCTATTCCGTCGGTTCCGACAGTATATTTCACTTCCATAAGGCCACAGACCTGATCGAATGCGGGATACACATTTGAACCGACACTGTCAAGAGTGATCGGGAGAGTGAGAGATGACAAATATACCATGTTGTAGAATGCGTGGCAGCCAAGGGATTCCACACTGTCCGGAATTACTAAGGACGTGATATTCAGCTCGCGGAACGAATCAGAACCGATATGTGTTATTCCCTCTGGGAAGTTGATCTCCTTGAGGGTATCTCTGCACTGATACCACGGGGTCAACTGATACCAGCAGTTGCTTCCTTTGTATGCTGCATAATTGAATCCGTATCCAGAACCAGGGGTGAAATCGATCTTTTCAATTCCGGATGCGCGACCGAAAGCGGCATCATCATCAAGCCATACTGCATTGAGGCTTATCGGAAGGGTCAGATTTTTGATCGTACAATGATAAAATGAACCTGCTCCGACAATAGTAAGCGTATTCGGAAGGATGAAGTCTTCCATATTACATGTATAGAATGTAGACTTTCCGATGCGGGTGACACCTTCTTCGACTATAACGGTCTTGAGGTTTGGTGCTCTGTTCCAAGGACAACGTATTGGGGACACATCCACGTCATAATCAGGACCTGACCCAGTAGTACCTTTGGTTATCGTCACCTTTTCAAGATTGTTGTATGGGGTGTAGAACGCTTCTCCAACCTTGACAGTGATGGGGATGGTAATTTCTTTGATGTTACAGTCGTAGAACATACATTGTCCAAGTCTCGCGATATCATCAGAAATGATGATCGTTTTCGCAATACTCGAATTCATATTCCAAGGAGCAAGTTTTACACAGTAGGGGCCTTCCCACCAGTCATGGTAATCGAACGGAACCCCATTTCCATTGGTGAAGGTTACCTTTTCGACGGCCATACAACCTTGGAATGCTGGGTATGTTTTATTTCCATAGGAGTTCAAACTTATGGGAAGAGTCAGGTCGGTCAATTCTGTACAGTTGAAGAAACAGTGGTTTCCGAGAGCCACCACACTCTCAGGTAATGTGATCGATGTTATGTTCAGTTCGCGGAACGCATTGGATCCAATCCCTGTGATTCCGTCTGCGAAGTTGATCTCTTTGAGAGTATTTCTGCTCTGATACCAAGGTGTCATCTGATACCAGGAACCAAATCCTTCGCAAGCGGCATAGTCATACCCACGCCCTCCGTTACCGCAGGTGAAGTTGATCTTTTCGATATAACAAAGGCCTGCGAAGGCAGCATACATATCTGAGACCACACTATTCAGTGTGATGGGCATTGTAAGTTCGGTGACATGTTTGCATTTGATGAACGCCCATGCTCCGAGTTGAGTAATATTGTTGCCTATGTAAATTTGAGTGATTTCATCGCGGTACTCATACCAAGGTGCACGGACGGCACCATAGTGGTACATATCACCATATCCACTTATTTCCAAGGTACCGTCAGAGTAAATACGGTATGTGGCTTCCGGTCCGCATTTGCCACTATCGATGATCTGTGCCGAAGACTCATCAGTTTCTGCATGGAGTACGAATAGTATCGCCATGGCGGATGCGATGAGTGCAACGATAATCAAGAGGGTTCCAAATTTTAGCGAATTCTTCGAAGTAATATTGTTGTAAATGGTATCATCACTCCACGGGGAATTTTCAACATCACGATTGGCCCAATGTTTGTGAGGTCAAACATTGGTCCGCTGATGTTTGTATACAAATAGCAGACAATGTGTAGACTATATGTAGACTTCTAAAAATCTTTTTATACAAGACCAATTCAATGAATTTGCATAGTTCGAACCGACATCCCGAATCTACGCATCATAAAATCGGAAGATCCGACAAGTTTGTGGCCTTAAGTTTTGACTGTTCTTTGACAGGTAAGTGATTGTGCCAGCGGGACAAATTAGAAATTTTTGGAAGTGTTGGTATTGGTGGTTTCCCACCAATAGTGTTTAGAAGAGAAACATTACTTAGAATTCTTTTGCATTCTTTGCATGTTCGACGAACATCTTTTGGAATGAAGGTATTTCTCCAAGTCCTTTCACAATACATTTTACGTCGAATCCGTTGTTTTTCATCACATTTTTCAGTGAATCTTCCCCATCGCCTGCAAGGTCATTGTTTGCATGATCTCCCGCCACTAGCATGAACGGTACCAATGTGACCTTCTTGGGGCTATGAGATCTCATCATTTTCAGCGTACTTTCGTAGTTAGGGAAACCTTCTACGGTGGTGACATAGGTTTGATAAAGACCCTCGTCGAAGATTTTGAGTTGAAGTTCACTGTATGTTGCATTCGCGGGGTGGACAGTACCGTGTCCCATAAGTAGCAGGGAACCATCTTCAGCCAGAGGGACAAACTCTTTCTTGATGAGGTCAACCACTTCATCATAATCCTTTTCCGTGGTCAGTAGCGGACTTCCGATCTTGACAGATTTGAATGAATTGCGGTATTTCTTTACCGAATCTACTACGAAATCGTATTCAAGACCGTTCATGATATGGGTCGATTGGATCACAACGTCATCGAAACCGTCTTTGATCATGGATTCCAACACTTCATCGATGAATGGGAAGTGTCTGTCCATTTTCTTTTCGGCCACTTTTATGACCGCCCTGCTGGTCCAAGCGGTCTTTAGTTCACGGTCGGGAAATGCTTCTGCAATCACTTTTTCGGTAGCATTGATGGTTTTTTCCATCGTATCTTTGAAACTGGTCCCGTAACTTATGACGAGAATGGCCTTCTTGGACATATTGGCACATGGGGTATATCGTTCATAAACATTTTTCGTTGGTTCGACCAAAATTTATATCCGGTCGAGGGATTTATCGCTTATGCGTTCCATCCTGTCGTCCGAACTTTCTGAGAGAATACAGGCCTTGCAGGTAAAGTCAACCGTATCCGGAATACCTGTTGCGGTCATATTCGAGGGCGGTAGCGGAAGAGTGATCTCCCGTATCATTAACGAACTTTGCCGTGAACTCGAACCGATGGGTGTGAATTATTATCACTTCGATCCCACCCGTGCGGGTTCCGGGCCACTGGCGGGACTTCTTGGTGCCACTCCTGCGAAAGGTGACATAACTCTTTACGACAGGTCTTGGTATTCGATGATGGTCGACCGTTATAATGACGACCCTTATTGGTTGGACGAGGCGCTCAAGGCGGTTAACCGGTTCGAAACATACCTGATGGACAATGGCACCTATGTTCTGAAAATATTGCTAGAGGTTTCCACCTCCGATCTGAACGAATATGCTTCCGAATATCGCCCATATACACCGTTTTCAAGCACATTCCTTTCCGTCGATCATATCGATCGGGTGAAATTCAATGCGGTTTTCCCAGAGATATTATCGGAGACAGATACGAAGCGGAACCCCTGGCATAAAGTGAAGGTCAGGGACCTTGAACACACTTTGGAAGATACAGCTGAGGTGCTCGCTGAAGGTCTGGAAGAGGCTCTCGGGTCAAGTTGGAAATCATCTGGAAAATGCTGTTTGAAGACCGATATGCCAAATCCCCGTATCGGCCTCGATCTGAATTCTTGTCCTAAAGACCCTCGTGGTCGTCTTGACGATCTTAGTTCAGAGCTAGAGCGTCTTCAGGTCTTGCTTGCCGAAAGCGGGAGGTCATTGGTATTGGCATTTGAAGGGTGGGATGCAGCTGGAAAAGGGGGTGCGATAAAACACATCTGTCATGCCCTGAACCCCCGTGGATACTACGTGGCAAGGATCAAGAAGCCCTCCGATGAGGATTATGCGCACACGCATCTTTGGAGGTTTGCACGTTATCTGCCTGTTGCAGGTCACATCACCATATTCGACCGTACCTGGTATGGTAGGATGATGGTTGAACCCATTGAGGGATTCTGTGACGAACGTCAGTATAAACGTTCGGCCGAGGAACTCAATGTCTTCGAGCGTATCCTCAGTTCTTCCGGGGCGATCATCCTCAAATTCTGGTTGGATATTGACAAAGATACGCAGTTGGAGAGGTTCAATGAGCGTAAAAACGATTCTCTGAAACAGTGGAAACTCACAGATGAGGATTGGCGCAACAGAGAGAAATGGGACGTTTATGACGAATATGTCAACAAGATGATAGAATCAACCAATACGCCCTATGCTCCGTGGATCGCTGTTCCTGCGAATAACAAGAAGGGTGCCCGTGTGTTTATTATGGAATCTATTGTGAATGCTCTTAAAAAGGTCCTTGAAGATAATTGAATTTCAAAGTACCTGCATACAAGTAGTTCAACTTTGTAATTGTGCCAGGATCTGGTTTTGGGCCCCATTGCATACTATCATATTCGATCTATTTTCAATCTGATCGAATTCGAAACATGGGGTGGACAACTGTATGCAGAGCATATTTCCCCCTGTTGTTATCTGGCCCAAATCATATTTGAGAGCATGTGATATTGTTAATCATGGGCAGGTCTCTTCGAGAAGTACCTTGGCGGTCTTTGCTTTAAATGCGATACCGTAGAGGAAGGTCTTTCCTTTCAAGCCCCTGCAATAATCTTTCTTTTGGATCTGTTCCAATGCTTCATGTGCCAGACTATCTACGACAG
>CAVHHN010000032.1:0-19748 GCA_963635855.1 Faecalibacterium sp. CAG:74
CGGTACCTGCAGAGGTTGATTACCTTCTTTCGATCCCCAACCGCGAGATGTATGCCGTGTTCTACACCCATTTGAGGAAACACGTATTCCCCGGAGAATCCGATCCTTTCGTACCGTTCCTCAATGCATTGGAAACAGGAAATGTCACCAAAGTGAAAGATTCTTTGGATCATTTTCTCCAGAACTATTCTTCATTGTTATTGTGTGATGAAGGACGCTACCATATTCTCCTTGCAACGATCATTTTCAGCCGTGAAGGTAGATATGAAATTTCCATCGACCGCGAATCCGGTGACGGAAGACACGACATTCTCATGAAAAGCAAATTCCCAAGATATCCGAATATCGTGGTCGAGCTCAAGAAGGCGAATTCCGAAGATTGTGAAGCTACCGTAGATCGTCTGGCACATCAAGCATTGGAACAGATCCACAAGAAAGATTACTGCAGGGGCTTGAAAGGAAAGACCTTACTGTACGGGATTGCGTTCAAAGTAAAAACAGCTACCGTCCTTCTCGAAGAGACCTATGATTAACAAGGTTACTTGTTCTCAAATGCGATCTGGGCTAGATAACAGCAGAGAGATATGTTCTGCGTATTGTACCACAATTATGTTTCGAATTTGATCAGATTGACAGTGGGTCGGATGTTGACTGCACGATTTCAGTGGGGCTAATCCAATTTTTTAATATATTTATAAAAAATTGGAATACAATCCAATAAAATCCTCGCAATCCCAAATTTTATTTTGGTTTTTGGTACAAGGTTGTTAGAATGGTCCCCGCAGTCATAGTAATGCTGTGCTTTTTTACACAAGATCAAATAGAGAATTCATGGCATATCAGATGAATGTGTATCCTCGTTCTGGGACTCGCAAATTGTTAATATTAAGGTTACTATATTGTTAACAAATGCTTGACGATATTGTTGATGCACTCGAAGACTTTTGGTATGTGGCTGCTGGGATCATACCGTTCGTGATCACGTTATTAGTGCTCTTCGGAGGAGTTCACATCGGTCTTCCCCACAACAATTCCTACGATGTGATCTCTGTCGATGTCGTCACCGATGAGGGGGTTGCGAGTTATTTTGGTTCTGGTAACTACTATGCTGGTAGTACAGTAGAGCTTACGATCACTGTTTATGTCGGTTGGTTTTTCTTAGGGTGGTACGATTCCGATGGAAATCTGCTTTCTGAAGATTACGATTACACCTTCAACCCGTCTGGGTCTTGTAAGATTCATGCCATGACCGAACGCGGATATGGAATCAATTTGTACAAAACTGCCGGTATCCAAGCGATAATGGGGAGAGGCACATACAATCTTGATGAAAATGCTGTTGTTTCAGCAAAGCCTGCTGCCGGACAGACCTTTGATGGTTGGTACGATGCCAGTGGAAACAAGATCTCTTCTTCTGAAACCTTGACCTTTACTGATCACAAGGATCATGTATTGATCGCTCGGGCCGCTGCTTCCAACCCCTACCTGGGAGATGGTGCCATCAATATAGGTGAAAGAACAAAATTCACCGAGGATGGGACCTATATGGTACTCTTGAACGAACGGACCCGTGATGTTGTTGCATCCTCATCCGGAAATCAGAAGTGGTCTGTGGACCTAGCCCCAGGCCTCTACGAGCTCATTGTTAAGGGGGTGAAAACTAATGGATATTATGGTTCTGAATCTAAGACGATCCTCGTCGATGGTGTATCATCCAATATCTATCAGTGGACATTCAATAATACGGAATATTCACTCACTTGGGACCTGGACACCTCTGTTTATAAAAACTATACAAAAATAACAGCCAACCGTGCTCCACAGTCCACAAACACAAAAACTACATTTGTTGATTATAATTCAGCAGAGGTTCAGAAGATCGCTAGTAAATTACTGTCCCTCAGCGCAGGAATGGATGCGTTGACCCGTGCTAATTTCGTTCTCAAATTTGTTCAGCTTTGTACGGTATATGAGCATGATTATGATTACAACGGAAAAGTGGAATACTGGAAATACCCTGTGGAAACTTTGTTCGAAGGTAAGGGGGATTGTGAAGATACCTCAATACTATATTGTGCTTTGATGAAAGCAATGGGTTACGATGTGGCAATTCTGCTTTACTACGATCATGCTGCTGCCTCCGTTGCTTTGAACACTTGCCCTGGAGGAACATATTATCTCAAGGACGGGTACCGTTTTTATTATTGCGAGAGTACCAGTGACACAATGAATGTCGGTGAGTTCTGGGACAAATATGACCGTGGAGATGTCCTTATTATTTGGTAAAACCGATTCTGTGAATACTGTTGACGACGCGGAAGTACTGTACCAAATTAAATTATTTGAGAAAAATAAGCCGGGATTACAACCCGGCGAAATTGTAGTTTCAGTTATAGTTGACGGATATCGGAATGACATCCTTATCAAATTCTGCGAGAGCTACATCGATAGGGTCGATAAGTCCCGAAACGTCCTCGACGAGAACGGGAGCACCGCAAGAAATCTGAATGGCCCTTGCGCCGACGATCCTTGCTTTTTCAAATCTGGTATATTTTGCTACCATTTGAGCACCTTACTCTAGTGGATATTTTTACCCTTTATTTAAAATAACCTATTTTATTATGACAGGAAAATACATCGGAGATATTGCCAGATAATAAATCCATACCAAACTATGGTTTATATATCAGGTGGTCGATTTGCATTTTACATTTCAAATGGATCCCACTCCTTGGAATGGGCGGCCCGTATCCATCCTACATCCTATCCTTCATCACGGGTCGCAATTTATGTTAAAGAACGAGGGCAGAGCCCTCGTAAAAGTATCAGAAGAGAGTTTCTTTGGTGTTGTCAACGTAGACGAACTCTGCTTCACCATCTTCGATAGTGAAGAATGCAAGTTTTGCGCCCATGTTTTTATACATCTTTACAACCTGGGGCATAGCCTCGGTTGCAGCTTTCATGAACCTGTCGTCTTCATAGAAAACGGCTTTTCCATCCCAGCGGAGGAATTTTGTTCCTTTGTATGCAAGGATCTCGCAGTGTGGGTCGGCCATGAGCTGTTTGTAAACTTCTTTGAAGGTTCCGATGGAGAAGAAGATCTTACCGTCGATCATGACCTTGAATCCAAGGACCCTCATCCTAGGTTTGCCGTTGCAGAGGGTGGCAAGGGTGAAGGTACCGGCCTCTCCAAGGAAATCATCGATCTCTTCCATTGGGTCGTATCCGAAATTATCGTCAATAAGTTGAAGGATCCACTGTTTCTCTGAGTCGGTGATCTCTCCATCGATGGCACAGATGAAAAGGGTAAGGCTCACAATAGCATCTTTCAGGTCCTCGGACACGAGGCCGAGCATATCAACCATGAGGTCCACGGCATTCTTGTATTTGCTGGGGTCCGAGAGCCCGGTTTCATTGAAGATCTTAAGTGCATCTTCGTAGGTGGTGTCACACTCAGCAACTGAATCGAAGAATGGTTTGGTGAGGGTGTATTCTTCAAGCGAAAGTTTTCCATCGGCACCAATGGCGGCAAGTACGAAGTCGAGGTATACGGAAACACAATCGATGTCGATGTTTCCTGATTCAGCAATATCCTGAAGTGCTGGAAGGATGGCCTTCGATAGTTCCTCGATGTGTTTTGCTTTGACCTCGATGGGAAGCGCATTTACTCTGTCACAATATTCGTCGAATAGAGACATACACACTAATCAAGGCAACCCTTAATAAAAAATTCGACCGGGGGACCGATTTCAAGCAGGTCATTTTGCGTATAAGACATGATTATGTTGATAATCAAACATTTTCATCGTCTTGTTAAGCATGTTCACAGACACCGAAAGGACCATTTCACGATCGACCATGACCTCTGCGGAAAGTTCGCCAAGAGACTCGGGAAATGAAGTTACCGATACCGTGTGTTTTCCTTCCGGAAGTTCAACGGAAATAGAACCTAAGGGTTCTACAGTATGTTGGTTCCCATCAAAGGAGACGTACCATCCACCTGAACCTGCTTTGAAATATTGTGGACATTTGAATGTCACTTTGTGAAGAACATTTGGTTCTGCCGTGGTGGCAGTGGCGTCTTCTGTGTTTTTCGATCTGAAGCGAGAAAAGAGTCCCATAGATGTCACTTTTTGTATTCGCGGTTAGAATCTACCGTCAAGTTCGTATTCTCTCTGGACGATTTATATATGCTGATTCAACGTGTTCCTCCTGTTACGGAAACATCTTGTTTATTACCTAGAATCCGATTGCTCGGTAACAAGGTGTGATTATGAACGACGCTATGGAAGTTCTGAAGACCCGCCGGAGCATACGTAAATTCAAAACCCGTATGCTTGATCGTAGAGTTATCGAATCAGTTATCGAAGCTGGGTTGTACGCGCCCTGCGCCATGGGTAAACAATATACCAAAGTGATAGCGATCACAGACCGGTCTGTTCGTGATACCATTGCAGATATCAACCGTCAGATCGGTGGTTGGGAAGAAGGGATGGATCCGTTCTACGGTGCTCCTGTGATCCTTCTAGTTATTGCTCGCAAGGATTGGCCTCAGCGGGTCTATGACGGTTCATTGGTGTTGGGAAATATGACGAATGCCGCTCACGCTCTCGGCCTCGGAAGCTGTTGGATCCATCGCGCCAAAGAGGAACTCGAGATGGATTATTTCAAAAAGATCCTTGCTGACCTAGGGATCGAAGGAGAGTGGGAAGGTATCGGACATCTTGCACTCGGAGAGGTCGAGGGCAACTATCCGAAGGCCCATGCCCGTGATCCGGACCGGATGTTCTTCATCGAATGACCCAGATGGTGGCCGTTCAGCTGCCTGACGGCCACTTTAATTAGAGTACGAGCATATGCTGAATTCATCGGTTTCTAAAGCATATCTCGTGATGATACTTTCCGCATCGGTATGGGGATTCATAGGAATTTTCACCCGTAGACTTTCGGCCGCGGGATTTGGTGCGATGGACATTTCCTTCATTAGAATGTTCATCAGCGTTGTGATTTTGATAATAATACTGTTCGTATTTGACAGGGATGGGCTGAAGATCCGCAAGAAAGATCTCTGGATCTTTGTTTTCTTCGGCGTCTTCAAGATGCTTTCGGATTACTTTCTCTTCGAGGCACAGGTCCGCATCAATATATCCCTTTCAACAGTACTTCAGTTGACCTCCCCTTATTGGGTCCTGTTGTTCTCTGTTTTGATGTTCAATGAGGTCATCACACGTAGAAAGATAGTTGCGATCTTAATGGCGTTCGTGGGTTGCATATTTGCGACCGGATTGCTTGAGAAAGGCGTATCTTACGATACGCTCGGGGTCTGTTTCGGTTTCTTGGCCGGGTTGGGATTCGCTGTTTACACCATCGGAAATAAGGTGATATTAGACCGTGGGTATGGGCCTGTGACAGCATTGGTATATATTCTCCTGTTCGCGACGATATGTTGCCTACCGTTCATCGATCTTGGTGGGATTGCAGGTAATATGGATTCATCCCCGGTCATTATTGATATTCTAGTCATGAGTCTGGTGATGACTTTGTTCCCTTATTATTTCCAGACTTATTCGACAAAGTATCTGTCTGCTGTAACAGTTATACTGATTGCTTTGCTTGAAGTGTTTGTGGCCACCCTTGTCGGGTTGTTCTATTATCACGAATCATTGTCAATATTGAACTTCCTAGGGTTGATCTTGATCCCGATGTCGATCGTTATCATGAATGTCAATTTACGTCAGATCCGGTTGGAGCTTGGTGTTCGGCGGAAATTGTGACGAAGTTCAGTGAATGTGCCAGGCTGATTGTTGGATGGGTTTCAACTTAAATTCTCGCAAAATGAACGCATTGTGGGGTTCGATGAGATTACATTTGTTGTTCGAACCTTTGTCACTGTCTCTGAAAATACCCTTAGGTTCCTCCAATGGAATAATAGTCTCAATCATCAAAAAGCGATTGGATCTCTTCGTAGCTACGGTCCTGATAGATGACAATTCCAAAACAACCTGATAGTACACCATATGAATGTCCAGCGAGGCGGTCCGGAGTGGGATCGAATTCATGATAATTTTTTACATTATAGTAAAGAGGATTCGCCCTTTCGAATGTAAGTTCCCTGGTCGTGGATACGAATGCTTTCTCGCCTAATTCTTCAAGATTTTCGGAGATATACATTGTTTGTAAACTTTCACATCCATCATAAAAAGCATACCCTCCGATCGATTTTACAGAATTTCCAATGTTAATATCTATGAGAGACTCACAGTATGCGAATGCGAATTCTCCGATCGATGTTGCATATTCAATTGAAATTTTTTGCAGAGAGTTGCAAAAGATGAATGTACCTTTACTGATCGTATTCAAAGATTTACCGAAGGTCACAGATTCTAAAGAGGTGCATTGGT
Organism: Faecalibacterium sp. CAG:74; assembly: GCA_963635855.1. Taxonomy (GTDB): domain Archaea; phylum Thermoplasmatota; class Thermoplasmata; order Methanomassiliicoccales; family Methanomethylophilaceae; genus Methanomethylophilus. The sequence goes on from CAVHHN010000032.1 coordinate 6,402, forward strand.
AGAATACAGCATCTCCCATGGACGTTAATGAATCTGGTAGGGCGATAGATTTGAGGGAATCACAGTAAGCGAAAGCCCCTATTCCGATGGATGCAATCGAATTATCTAGCTCAACAGAGGTCAGGGAGGTGCACTCACAGAAAGCACATTCACCAATATCAGTCACTGAATCTGGAATGGTCACAGTGAGAAGAGATATGCAGTGGTAGAACGTAAAGTCAGGTATGTAATTTATGAGACTGGACAGTTCAATGTATTTGAGGGCAGTACATTCATAGAATGCAGATCCTCCGAGGTATTCGAGAGATTCGGAAATGTGCACTCTGGCAAGAGACTCGCACTCAGAAAATGCGAAACCTCCGATCGATTTGACAGTATCTGGAATTTCTACAAGGACAAGGGAGCTGCACTTTGTGAAAGCATAATCTCCAACAGAGGAGAGGGAATTGCCTAACTCGATTTTGTAAAGAGATCCACACTCACCGAAGGCACATTCTCCGATAGAAGTGACCGAATCAGGAATGTTGAGCGACTTCAAAGAGGAACAACTTGAGAACGCATATTCTCCGATCGTCTGAACGGATGACCCAATACTCTCTAGATCCAGGGCGTTGCAATGGAAGAACGCCTTCTTATCGATCGTAGTGACCGAATCTGGAATTGTTATAGTGGAAAGTGAGGTACAGTAGCAGAAGGTACAACTATTTATGCACTTAATGTGACCGAGTGTATCGACTGTTTCGAGGGCAGAACATTCATAGAATGCAGCTTCTCCGAGGGATTCAAGGGATTCGGAAAGGTGCACCGTGGTAAGAGATGGGCATACGTAGAACGCACAAAACCCAATTGATCTGATGGTATTCGGAAGGTTTATGAGGACAAGAGATGTGCAGTTTGCGAATGCATAATCACCGACAGATGTGAGGGAATCGCCGAATTCCACTTTAGATAAGGATCCGCAATTATAGAATGCATTTTCCCCAATAGTGGTTACAGAATTCGGAAGGTTGACAGTTTTCAATGAAGAACAATCTTTGAAAGCACCGGCACCGACGGATGTGACCGAATCCATGATCATGATTGTTTCAATGTCAGATTTGATGTCGGCCCATGGGGCGGTAGTAGAGGAATAATCCTCCATCGGCCCGTTTCCGCTTATGGTCAATATTTTGGTACTGGGATCATAATTCCAGGACGTTCCATCAGCATGGTCGTCAGAGTTGGTGGTCGCATCAGTACTGTCTGAGTGTTCTGCAATAACGAAGGTTGTAACAGCGACAATCGCAATGATCCAAATCAGAGTTATCTTCATGTGAATGTCCCATGCCCCAGTGGCCACTATCTTTAGTTGCTCCTAAATTTCTTATTATTTATAAAACTATGTATTATTTGCGGTCCCTCTCGGCATGCTAAAGGATCGGTCATTCATTTTGGAGAACACATCCTATGGATGGTTTAGGTTTGGAGTTTCGTGGTAGCTGCCAATTTTTTGTCTGGCTATTGATATCTACATTTTGTCTACATTCGGTATATATAGCGACAAACTGAGTATTAGCTATTTTGATGGTGTTATCAATGAACAAAATTACATTGACAATTGTAGCAATGTTGGTTTGCATATCGACCTATGCTCTGGTAACTAATGTGGACACATCAGATGCAGCATCTTCCAGCGAATCTGGTGCTTGTGGGGACAGTGCAACTTATAACTTCCTTTCGTCAGAGGGAACTCTCATTATAGGGGGCTCCGGGGAAATGTATGACTATAGTGCACAACCTACACCTTGGAATACCTTCAAAGACAATATCAAAACTGTTGCTGTAGGTGGTTATGTCACATCAATAGGGTCCAATGCTTTCTCGAACTGCACTTCCCTTACTACACTGGTTATCTCCGATTCTGTTACAACAATTGGGATTTCCGCGTTCAAAGGTTGTACTGCTTTAAAGGACCTCCGCATTCCTGCTAACATCAACAGCGTCAGAATCAACACCTCTCCATCATTCGAAGGTTGTACCAATATCGAAACGGTCACCTTTACCGGATCTGGAAGTTGGTATCCTTACAGTACACGCAGTTCTTCCGAGTCCAATTATCAATATACTCCTTGGCAGCTCAGCAAGTCTGTATTGAAAACAGTCGTTATATCATACGGTGTTACCAGCATCGGCGATAGTGCCTTCGCCAATTGTACCTCTCTTGCTTCTGTCGAGATATCTGGAACTGTCAAGACGATCGGATCTGCAGCATTTGCTTTATGTAAATCTATCACATCCCTCACTATCCCAGATTCTGTAAACTCTTTGGGCGCTAGTTCGTTCGATGATTGTACAGGTCTCACTTCCATTAAAGTACCGGATTCGGTCTCGTTGATCCCAGATGCTGCATTTGAAGGTTGCAGCGCTCTTACAACTGTGACATTAGGGGATCAGGTTACCCAGATCGGAAGTCGTGCGTTTAATGGATGTTCTGCCCTCGCCTCTATAAATCTTCCTGCTACTGTAACATCCATCGGTACGTTAGCGTTTTGCCATTGCAGCGCTCTCCTCTCCATCACCATCCCTGAATCTGTTACGTCGATCGGGAATAATGCTTTTGGATACTGTTCTTCATTCACTTCCATCACCATTCCAAAACTGATAACTTCAATCTCTGATAATCTCTTCACAGAATGTACATCACTCGATTCCGTGACCATTGATGGCTATGTCACCTCGATCGGCAAATATGCGTTCTTCAAATGTAGTTCTCTGACTACGATCATAACCGATAGTTCTATCGAATCCATCGGATTCGCTGCATTCTATGGCTGTACCTCCATCCCCTCCGTCGAAATCCCAGATTCCCTTACCTATCTTGCTCCAAACTCGTTCTATGGCTGTACTGGTCTGAAAGAACTCGCTATACCTGTGAGCCTTAATTGTGTGGATTCGGATATCCCTGCGTTTGAAGGTTGTGTCAATATTGAAAAGATAATCTTTACCGGGTCCGGTGACTGGTATATCTATGATTCTTCTGTTTATGCAGGCACCCCCTGGATGATTACCCAGAAGGAACTGTCGATCATCATATCCGATGAAGTGACATCTATCGGTGCCGGGGCGTTCATGTATTGCTCCACGCTCACTTCATTGGAAATCTCTGATTCGGTCACTTCCATTGGAGATGAAGCGTTTATCGGTTGTTCAGCTCTTGCCACTGTTACGATCCCCAAGTCTGTCACGATGATCGGAAATTCGGCATTTTCCGAATGCGACTCTCTCACATCTTTTGATGTCGATCCGGAGAATACGGAATTCACTACTGAGAGTTGTGTGCTTTTCAGTAAAGATATGAAGACCTTGGTCCAATATCCAGCAGGCCATGACCGTACGCTCTATGCAATCCCTGATTCGATCACATCTATTCGCATGGGTGCTTTCGGTGGTTGTATCAAGCTTGGCGTCGTACATATCCCTGATTCTTTAAAGTCGATAAGCTCAGGTGCATTCAAGGACTGTACCTCCCTTGGATTCGTGATGTTTTCTGATACTGTCGAATCTATCGGACCTTCTTCGTTCTATGGCTGTTCATCTCTTTTGAAGGTGGAACTTCCTAATTCCGTTACGTCTATCGGACGGGAGGCGTTCAGTAGTTGTTCATCTCTTGTCTCGATCACCATTTCCAGTTCTGTCAAAAATATCGATAGTTCGGCTTTTGATGGAACATTCTACGATGTCGATGGTACTACTGCACTTGAACTAAATGCTGCGAACCTGGCAGGATCTAGTTTCGAGAAGTACGGTAATATGTGGATCAAGCAGAGTCCCACCCCTTCCGATAATGATTCTGATAAATCCTTGGATACTGTCATTTACGTCTTTATCGCGGTCGTGCTCATTATTGTCGTTGCATCGGTAATAGTTGTAATAAATAAGAGAAAGGCCTGAAATGATTTATGGGGGCTCAAGCCCCCAAATAACTTACAACTTTTCAATAAGATTTGAGATGTGCCAGATGGTTCTTTTATACCAATCATGAAATTCCATATGCAGAGGTCGTTCTCAAATTTTGATGAACCTTGTAAATCCTTCCTGCCAGATGGCTTTCGATGATGCGGTCAGGCATCATTGGTTTATTTTGACGAGGGATAGTTTTTTAAGATTGTCTAAGTTTTGTCTTCAAATTTATATATATCGAGTCATTGCGAACGCATACCTAATCATAAAGAGTGTGAAATCATTAGGAACTCTACAATACTTCTTGTTGCACTTGTTGTCAGCGTTTCTGCATTTGCCATGTTATCTCATGCGGATTCTTCGGCAGCAGCCACAACCGATTATTCCGGTCAATGTGGGGAGAATGTGTCCTACGAACTCAATTCTGTTACTGGCGTACTCACAATCAGCGGTACTGGAGAAATGTATGATTATGCCGATCTCGATAACCCAGCTCCTTGGAATTCCTTCCAAGATCAGATCAAATCGGTCACCATCGGCGATTCGGTCACATCTATTGGGATCAACTGTTTCATGAACTGTACTTCACTCACGTCCGTTTCCATTCCAGACTCTGTTATACGCATCGGAACCAGTGCATTCAGTGGTTGTACCGCTCTCACCTCTGTGACCATTCCGAATTCTGTCACATCCCTCGGACATTCTGTGTTCGAGGGTTGCACAGCACTTGTCTCAGCAACCATCCCAGAGTCCATTGAATTCATCGGATATTCATTGTTCGAAGAATGTACTTCACTCGCCTCCGTGATCATCCCAAGTTCAATCACCCAAATTGGAATCTTTGCGTTCAAGAATTGCAAATCCCTCACATCCCTTATCATTCCCGATTCTGTCACAACTTTACAGGAGGGTGCGTTCGAGGGCTGTACTGGTCTGAAAGAACTCACAATTCCTGCAACCATCAATTCCAGCGGTTCCAATTATTACCGTCCAGCAACTCCATTTTTCGCTGGTTGCACCAATATTGAAAAGATCACCTTGACGGGAACTGGAAATTGGTATGTATATGACAATACAGGTTATGTATACACCCCATGGCAAATCAGTAAGTCAGTGTTGACCACGGTCATTATTTCCGAAGGTCTGACCTCTATTGGAGATTATGCGTTCAAGGATTGCACTGCTTTGAAAGAACTCATCATTCCTGCAGGCATTAACAGCGTCGGATCCAATGGATCTCCTGCATTCGAAGGATGTGTCAATATCCAAAAGATCACATTCACAGGATCTGGAGAATGGTGCACATACAGTACCGACAGTACACAGGGATCTTATTATGGATACACTCCCTGGCAATACAGCAAATCTGCATTGACCACGGTCATCATTTCCGAAGGCGTGACCACCATCGGAATTTATGCTTTCAAGGATTGCAACGCTCTCTCCTACCTCGCCTTCCCCAGTTCTATTTCATCCATTGATCAACTTGCGTTCGACGTGAAATTCTATGATTCTGATGGAAAAACCGAACTTGCACTAACGGCCGCAAACATGGCCGGGCTGACATTCCAGAAAACCGATGGTAAGTTGGTTAAACAGGGTTCTTCCACTTCCGACGAAGAGTCGAAGATCATCTATGTTCTCGCAGCCACTATTGTCTTGGTCATCGTTTTGGTGGCCCTAGTGGTTGTGAAGAAGAGAAACGCCTGAAAACGATTTATTGGGGGCGCAAGCCTCCTTTTAATCCCTTTAGAAACTGGAAAAGATATGTCTTCCAGAAGGGAGATTAGGTTTTCTCAGATGTCTACGGATTGTCTACATCGGATATTTAACTTGATTTTCTAAATCGGTGCCAATTTAAAGAAGGTGTGACGATCGCAAGGAAATCGGTTTTATTGATCGTTGTTGCACTCATTTGTGTATCAACATATGTTATTTTGTCGAATGTAGATTCTTCGGATGCAGAATTATCCGACGACTCCGGTAAATGTGGCGATAATGTCACGTATGACTTCGATTCCGCTTCTGGAAAATTAACTATAAGTGGAACTGGGCCGATGGAGGATTATTCTACTGGGGGTGCGCCTTGGAATTCTTACAAAGATTCGATTCTGACTGTAAGCATTGGTGACTCGGTCACAACCATTGGATCATCTGCATTCGAGAATTGTGCTGCTATAACTTCTGTGTACATTGGTAAATCTGTCACATCCCTTGGACAATACGTATTCAAAAATTGTTTCAAGATATCTTCTGTTGATCTTCCCGAAACAGTAACATCAATTGGTTTGAGCGCATTTAATACCTGTAAATCCCTGATCTCTGTGAACATTCCGAGTTCCGTTACTTCAATTGAAAAATATGCTTTCCGTGGCTGCGCTGCCTTGACTTCTATTACACTTCCAGACACAATCCAAGTCATTAGGGAGTATACATTCAATAGCTGTAAGGCCCTAACGTCTGTGAACATTCCAAGTTCCGTCACATCTATTGAAAAAAATGCATTTGGTGATTGTTCTGCCCTTGCCTCGGTTTTGATCGGTAATCCCGACACGACCCTCGGAACCAGTGTGTTCGCCAATTGCACCTCTCTCACCACCATAGTTATTCCAGGTTCTATTACCACTATTAGCGATTATTTGTTCAACGGTTGCAGTTCTCTTACATCTATCACTATTCCCTGTTCTGTCACATCTATTGGAAATTATGCATTCTCTGGTTGCTCTAAGATCTCATCAATAGATATCCCCAACGCAGTAACATCCATAGGAAAAAATGCGTTCTACAATTGTTCTGCCCTTGCCACCATTACTCTTCCTAACACCGTTACAACGCTGGGTAATTATGTATTCAGTGGTTGTACTCTGCTTTCTTCTGTGGATCTCGGTAGCTCTATTACTTCAATTGGAAATGGAGCATTCACAGGCACCGCCATCGAGTCAATCTCCATTCCTGCCACCGTATCTTCTATCGGATCATCTACTTTCAATAACTGTACCAAACTCACAACTATAAACATCCCAGATACTGTCGAATCCATTGGTGAAACTGCATTCGGTTGTTGTACTGCACTTACTTCTGTAAAACTTGGATCCTCACTCACCACTATTGGAAAAAATGCGTTCAGTGGCTGCACTGCCCTGGCTTCCGTAACGATTCCCGATTCTGTTACAACCCTCGGAGTTGGTGCGTTCAACAATTGTACAGGTTTGAATGAACTTTCAGTTCCAGCAGGACTTGATTGTGTTAATTCGACCAAAACCCCCGTCTTTGCAGGATGCACGAATATCTACAAGATCACCTTCACTGGGTCTGGAGATTGGTATTCATACGACGCTTTCAATTACAAATTCACGCCATGGCAGATCAGTAGTTCTACCTTGGCCTCTGTCCTTATCTCTGATGGCGTAACTTCCATCGGGGAATGTGCATTCAAGGACTGTGCCAAGATAGCTTCATTGACCTTTGGTAGTTCCATTGCAAAGATCGGGGGCCATGCCTTCAGTGGATGTACCTCACTTACCTCCGTGGAATTCGGTGCTTCTCTCAGCACCATTGGAAATGGTGCGTTCGAGAACACTTCGATCACATCTGTGAATCTACTTGATGCTGTCAAATCTATTGGATCCTCCGCATTTGAGAATTGCACCTCTTTAGTTTCCGTGACAATTCCCAATTCGGTCACAACCCTCGAAAACTCCGTATTCAGCGGTTGTACCAAACTTTCATCCATCACTCTTCCGAACGCGCTCACTACGATTGGAGATCGTGTGTTCTATGGTTGTTCCTCTCTTTCCAGTATTGCGATCCCGAGTTCTGTCACTTCAATCGGAGAATCGATCTTCACCGAAAAATTCTATGACGTCGATGGGGTGACCGTACTTGAACCAACAGCTGCGAACCTGGCTGGAGCAGAGTTCAAGAAAATAGATGATAAATGGGTTAAACAGGGATCCTCCCCCTCCGAGAACAATTCAGATACTGGCTCAATGATGATATTTGTCACCATAGCGATCATTGTGGTCATCGCTATTTTGGGCGCTGTTATGGTCGTGAAAAAGAGAACGGCCTGAATCCTTTTGGGGGTAAAAACCCCCACTAATAGGTTGACCATAAATAAATCATAATGATATCCACATCTCTTTTCATACATCAGATAATGAAAACCAGCCTTTTTATCTGATGAACGACATGTTTGTCACCGTTCGAATAAGAAACGTGTTCAGAAACCTCAGCCCTAATTTTCTGAGATGTCTATCGAAAGTCTACATTGGGTATATATAGCCACACATCAAACCAAGGTTAATATTAAAGGGTAAGTGCATGAAAAATTCAAAGTTGCTTCTTGTTATGTTGCTTGTTGGTATAGCGACGTGTGCATTATTATCCAATGTAGATCTCTCTGAAGCGGAACTTTATGAGTATTCAGGCAAATGTGGTGATGATGTCTCTTATGATTTCGATGTCTCTTCCGGATTGCTTTCGATAACCGGATCGGGGCCCATGTATGATTATCGTGAAAATGGAAATATCGCACCTTGGAGATCTTATTCAGACCTCATTAAAAAAGTCGATATTAGGGAATCTGTTACAACCATCGGAGGGTATGCGTTCTACAATTGCTCTTCTATCACATCTGTGTCCATTGCAGATACCGTTCTGAGAATCGAGTCACATGCATTCCAGCTCTGTACTTCCCTCACCTCAGTATTTATTCCCAATTCGGTCGGACGCATAGGAGATTTTTCATTTTACAACTGTACATCTCTTAAATCTATATCCATTCCTGAATCTGTTTGGGATCTCAGCAGTGCATTCAGAAATTGCACCTCCTTGATTTCGATTGATGTTGATGAAAACAATAAGGACTACTGTTCAATCGATGGCGTTCTCTTTAATAAGAAAAAGACAATTCTGATGGAATACCCTGCGGGCAAACCTGATCTTTCCTATACTATCCCCGATACGGTCACAACCATTAGGTACTATGCATTTACTAACTGTAACTTCTTTACCTCTGTGACTATGCCGGATTCTGTCAATTCTTTAGATAATGGTGCGTTCCAGGGTTGTGCTTCTTTAAAAACCATAAATATTTCTGCTTCCGTCAAATCCCTCCCCAGCTACATCTTCGATGGTTGCACCTCTCTTGCTTCCATCACACTTCCCGATTCCGTCACATCAATAGGGAGATTTGGGTTTTATCACTGCACATCACTCACTTCTGTTACACTTTCCGATTCCCTTCAATCTATCGGAGAGGGTTCGTTTAGAGACTGTACCTCTCTCACATCAATTATCATTCCTGATTCTGTAACATTCATAGGTTCCGATGCATTCCAAGAATGCAAGTCCCTTAAGTCGATCATAATCGGAAATTCTATCACTTCGATACAGGGCAGGACTTTCTCTACTTGTATCTCTCTCACCTCCGTAACTTTACCAGATTCTGTCACTTCTATCGGTGACTACACGTTCGAATCTTGTACCGCCCTAACCTCCGTAACTCTGTCTAACTCCCTTACAGTCATTGGTAAATATGCATTCTGGAAATGTACTTCCCTTCAATCTATCTCCATTCCCGATTCGGTCACAGATATCGATAGGTTTGCATTCTACACCTGCACTGCTCTGACCTCCGTAACCATCGGTAAGTCCGTGACCTCCATAGGGTATGGTGCGTTCTACAATTGTGATTCGCTTGTATCATTCGATGTTAGTGGCGATAACACTACGTACTGTTCTGAAGACGGTGTACTTTTCAATAAGGACATGACCACTTTGATACAGTGTCCTATGTGTAAAACAGGAAACTATGTGGTCCCCGACACTGTCACAACCATCGAATTATCTGCGTTTAGAAACTGCACCATGCTAACTTCCCTGACGATCCCTGGGTCTGTCACATCGATCGGAGAGGGGGCTTTCCATAACTGTAATGGCCTGACCGAACTCACGGTCCCTGCCAACCTCGATTGTGTTGCATATACTGCGGCCCCGGTCTTTAATGGGTGCGTAAATATCCAAAAGGTCACTTTCACAGGATCTGATAATTGGTACTCGTATGGTTCATTTTACGCACATACTCCTTGGCAGCTTAGTAGATCAGTTCTCACCTCTGTGATCATATCTGAAGGTGTGCTATCTGTCGATGGATCCGCCTTTGCTGGTTGTACTGCTCTTTCTTCTGTCGTCATCCCTGATTCTGTGGTGACACTCGGTGAAGGTGCCTTCAATGGTTGTACTGGTCTGACCGAACTCACGGTCCCGGCCAACCTCGATTGTGTCGTGTCCACCAAGAATTCTGTTTTCGAAGGTTGTGTCAATGTCCAAGAGATCACATTCACAGGATCTGGAACTTGGTGTTCTTATGGAATGTCCTATTTACACACGCCCTGGCAACTCAGCAGATCCGTTCTGACCTCCGTGATAATATCTGACGGTGTGCTTACAATCGGAGATCTCGCGTTCGCTGGTTGTACCACCCTTTCTTCCGTCATTATTCCCGGTTCAGTGATCTCTTTCGGTGAAAGTTCGTTCCGTAACTGTGTCGGCCTTACCGAACTTACAGTTCCCGCCAATCTCAACTGTGTCGGTTCAAATGAAAATCCTGTTTTCGAAGGTTGTGTGAACATCACAAAGATGAATTTCACAGGAACAGGCGAATGGTATGCATATGACATCTCGGTTCCTGGATATTCTGGATCCGGACACACCAACGATGTTCAGTTGCTATCTATTACCTCAGAATCCGAACGTTCCTATTATGGATTCACGCCTTGGCAGCTCAGTAGGTCCAATTTATCCTCGGTCATCATTGCTGAGGGTGTCGAAACGATTGGAGATTCTGCGTTCAAGGACTGTTCAAAGCTTACCTTCGTGGTTGTTCCGGATTCTGTCACTACTATGGGAAACCAAGTGTTCTTGGGATGTACTTCTCTGTCCACAATGATTATCGACGGGGACAATTCGAATTACAGCATTTCCCACGGGGTGCTTTTCAATGCGGATAAGACCACGTTGATAGAATATCTATCAGGCAATACATATCGGACCTATGTGATTCCATTCACTGTCAAGAACATCGGAGATTATGCATTCGCTGAATGTACTTCTCTGACCTCTTTAACGATTCCAAGTTCTGTCACATTCATTGGAACCTCTGCATTCAACTGTGATTTTTATGATGACGACGGCGTGACCAAACTTGCACCCATTGCTTCTAACTTGGCAGGACATACATTCTTGAAAATCGATGACAAATGGGTGAAGCAGGTTGCTTCGCCCACAAGTTCTGGGCCCGAAGGTATTTGGATAATCTGCATAATCCTTGAGATCTTTGTCGTTGGAATTACTCCAGCTATCTTAAGCGCTAGGAGATACAACGCTTGAAATCCTTTTGGGGGTATCACCCCCAGTTATCATGCTTTTTTGACTTAACCGAGATCAACTTATTTTGAATTCTTCGGTCATTTACTCCCGAATCTGATATGTGCCAGATGTACAGACATTAATGTAAGTAGTCTAACTTCTGTCTACGAACTATATTTATTGTTCTAAATCAACGTTGTAACACATTGATGGAGAATCGGTCATGACAACTGATTATGTTGAGAGTTCTGGCTTCAAGAGGAGGTATTTTGCACCTCTTGTTGTGCTCGTGTTGTGTGTGGTAGCACTCACCGGTAGTGCCTTTGCATACTCTACCCAGGTTTCCGGCAACGGGGATATTTCTGGAAATTATGTTTACCTCGATTTGTATGAGTATAAGGAGGGTAAATATGTCGTCACTTCCAACTTCCAGATTGATAATAATGCTTTCAAAGTGTACACTCAAACTGACAAGACCGTAGCTGATGAAACTGCCCCATACAAGGCATACGTTGAACCAGTTACTTTAACTTACTCTGCATACATTGAAATCAGCGCCTCTGCAGGATTATCGGAACAGTTATTTACTTTGACAGGCAGTCTTAAATACACTCTCCCAGCAGGTAGTGGTTCTATCCTAGTAGATAACTTCCAGCCCGGTTCTGAAGGCGATATTACTGGCCGTATAACTGTTTCTGAGCCCAGTGATTCTTTAGCCAATCCCGATAGAACTCAACTTAAGGCCAATCATACCTATCTAGTTACGATTACTCTTGATATCACTGGTGGAGACGCCAATAATGTGTTCGGTTCATACTCGGATGCTGATACAGCGATCAATGCAGTTAAGGCATTCAATTCAAGCACTCCCGAACTCACCATCACACTTTCTGCCTCACCATATGTAAAGCCGGATGGCAATAACTAAAACTTATTCCAGGGGACCAGCAGTCCCCAGGATAATAACTTGTTTACATTGAGGGTGGAAAATCCATTTCACCTCAATGCGATTGTTTTAAAGGGCGCATACCTGACGTATTTTCCTCATCGTATGTGTATTCCTTATGATTGTACCCTATTATTTTGTAATAGAGTGGTGCACTGAGTAAGAATTCCTCTAGAATGAAGTAATTGGCTCCGACGGAACTTGTTTCTTCTCTGCCCCATTGCTCATATTGGGGAATTTTTTCTGGCAGATATTCCTTCAGGAAAATGTATTCCTCCCCTACCTTGCTATAGATCAGCAGATGGAACAAGTAATCCTGTATCTCGGTTTTTCCATTGTGTGTGATCATACACCTGTCACCTTCGATGGTGCACGTGGTCTGGATTGGAAATGTTTCACGAGTGTCAAGAATTTTTGATTTGATCGAAGAATCATAAAATGCAAGTTCATTACGGCATTTTTCGTAGTTTTTTGTTAAATTTTCAAGTTGTAGCGTACTTTCGTCGAGTTTTCTTTCCAAGTTAACGCATTCAACACGCAGTGACATCATCTTCATTTCATTCTCTTTCTGTGAGGGATCGTTTTTCTTCGCCCTCACTATTACGGAAAGTTTAGCATATTTTGTCAATAGAATCGATTTTTCTTTTAGTATTTCGGTGCTTTGGCTCTGTAGCTTATCCATTTCCTCACGTATATTCAGCATTTTTTTAGTGAGAATTGATCTAAGTTGGACAACAGTTTCAGATTCATTTTCTGCAAGTTTTTTATCAAAATATGCAACCACTTCCGTTGGGAGCGTATCGGTCATACCTTCATCGTACATCTCCATCATTTTGTAGATTGTAGGGCGGGATTTGCCGAGATCTTCAGCTACTTTTGTCACACTAGAGTTGGTTTTGACCCAATCTGATATCTTTGGATGAGTTTCATTGCTCATAAGTGTCAGTAGCATTTACATTATATAAATTTATCTATGTATTTTACAGTTTACATTTTAAAAGAATAAAGCATAGATTAAAAAGCAATGTAAAAATTTGGTTCTATGACAATTCGTGTGGAAAGCTGATGCGAAGTAAGGTTCAATACTGAAA
>CAVHHN010000033.1:0-19619 GCA_963635855.1 Faecalibacterium sp. CAG:74
TCGACGAGAGATATGGTTTCACAAATTCAGAGGTAAAAGAACTGTGTTCCTATTACGGTCATCCCGAGAAATACGATGAAGCAAAAGAGTGGTATGATGGATACCGTTTCGGAAATGCAGATATCTACAATCCATGGAGTGTTCTGAACTATATTGATTGTGATTTCAATCCGAATACTTACTGGGCAGGAACCAGCGGAAACGACATCATCGATACACTTCTGCAGAATGCTGATGACGAAGTGTTCAATGATCTTACAATACTCGGTAACGGGGAAACTGTTGTAAAAGAACTGACCCCCACGGTTGCTATGTCCGATCTGATAGATGATCCGGGGTCTATATTCTCAGTATTCGCTGTCGCCGGATACCTGAATGCAGTTCCCTCTAAGGAAAACTATCTTCTTTCGATCCCCAATCGCGAGATGTATTCCGTGTTCTATTCTCATCTGAAGAAATTCATATACCATAGGAATCCCGATCCTTTCGCCCAATTCCTCGATGCATTGGAAGAAGGAAATGTTGAGGAAATAGAAAACACATTGAATTCATTCCTTCAGAACTTTTCATCAGTTTTGTTAAGCGATGAAGGGCGGTATCATATGATCCTTGCGATGATGGTATTAGGTCGTAAAGGGAAATATACTGTTCAGATTGACCGTGAATCTGGTGACGGAAGACACGACATTCTTATGAAAAGTAAATTCCCCAGATATCCGAACATCGTGGTCGAGATCAAGAAGGCAAATTCCGAAGACAGTGAAACCACCGTTGATAATTTGGCACATGCAGCATTGGAACAGATCCAAAAGAAAGATTACTGCAGAGGTCTGAAAGGAAAGATCTTGCTGTACGGTATCGCGTTCAAAGCAAAAACTGCCACTGTCATTCTCGAAGAGACCTGCTTATAATCAACAAGGTTACTTGTTCTCAAATGCGATCTGAGCTAGATAACAACAAAGAGAAATATGCTCTGCATACTGTAGCTACAGCCAATGTTTCGAATTCAATCAGGTTGAAAGTAGATCGGATGGACAGTATGGTTTCAATGAGGCCTTGTATACAACACATTACTTATATAATTATGTACTAGATTGATCCGTAAACCTAGCTATAATTAGGGCTCCAAAGACCTTATTTTGCACTAAACTTTGTACTCAATACAAAATATAACGTTAAATTTTATAACATTATTATGTTACGGTTGAATTTTATTAATATAGTGAGGCAATGGGTCATTATAGGTGATCGGTTGAGTTTTTGGGGGGTCAGGCTAAAGAACTCTTGCATTATCTGCGGTGAGCGGGAAGGTGTATTCTCAACCGTTGATGGATTTGTATGCAGGGTCTGTATGCCGAAAGAACTTCTTGAGGAGTGTTCAGAACTCAACCTATATCAGATAAAGGCCTATCATAAGGCCAATCGCGGCAATTACTGGGAAAACTGCGAATCTGTCGAATCCAGCAATTATAATGATGACAACATAGAAGATCGCTGTAGAGTGATAACCACTTTTGATGATATTATTCTGAAAGACGAGCTTAACAAACAAGCATCTACGGCCGAAAGCATCGATATCGTGGTTTCGTTCATACTTTGCTCTGGATTGAACGTTCTTATCGACTCGCTGAGAGCGTTCACCAAGCATGGGAAACTCCGGGTGATCACTACCAGCTATATGGGAACCACAGAGTATGAAGCCCTGGAACAGCTTATCCGTTTGCCGAATACCGAAGTGAAGATAGAGCTCAACAGTGGAGAACGTCGCCTGCATGCCAAGGCGTTTTTGTTCAATCGTTCCGGATGTGCCAGCACAGTATATGTGGGCTCTGCCAACATATCTTATTCCGCTCTTACCACCGGAGAGGAGTGGGAGGTAAAGATCCGTGAACAGGATATGGCGGATGCAGTGAACGATGTCAGACTGGCTTTTGACGGATTGTGGAACAGTCCGCTCTACACGCGGGTCACATTGACAAACCGTGCACGGATCGAGGCAGCATTAGAGAAATGCAAGAAGGTGAAATATTGACGTTGGAAATAGAATTCGAGATATGTGAAAAGATCAGCTATGCGATGTACCACAACAATCTGCCCGTGGTTTCTAAATTCGTCTTAGTGAACGAAGGGGAATCTGTGGAGAATATTGTCATAAAGGTTTCTTCTGATTCTTCGTTTTTCAAAACTTTTGAGATCAGGGCGGACCGTATCGCAGCCAGGTCCACGATCGATCTTCTTTCAGATCCCACTTTCAAATTCAGTTTAGATCCAAATTTCTTCGCCAATCTGACTGAGAACACGCACGGTGAAGTAAACATCGAACTATCGTTTGGAGAAGATAATGTCCTCTCTCATTCATTTTCCGTGGAGTTGCAGACCTACGACATGTGGTCCGGACTTGGCATAATGCCGGAAATGATCGCATCATTTGTCACACCCAATGCTGATAGTCTCAACGTTGTCAAGGCAAGAGCTTCCGACATTTTGAAGGAATGGGGTTATGCAAGTTCTTTCAACGGATATCTGAGTGATAACGATACCGTTCTGAAAATGGTGGCGGCGATCTATAAGGCGGTCTGCGAACAGAACATCAATTATTCTTTGCCCCCGAATGATTTCGGGCAGAAAGGTCAGCGTATCCGTATGCCGGACGAAGTTCTGAACACGAAGACCGGTACATGTATCGATCTTGCTGTGTTATTTGCCTCTCTTTTTGAATCGATCAATTTGGAACCGGTCATATTTTTCACTACCGGGCATGCATTCGTAGGTGTCCACCTCGTCAATGAAGCAATACATTCGATGATAGAGTTCAGTAATACTCTCTATCGTGCCGATATCGTTGGAAACAGTATGTGCGCCATCGAATGCACCCTGGCTGTGAATTCCAATCTATCTTCTTTCGATATCGCCAAACAGAAAGGTTACGACAATCTTTCCGATTCGGATACGTTCCAGCTTGCTGTTGAGATATACAATGCCCGTCAGAAGATCAAGCCACTTCCCATAAGGAGGATGGAGGGGACATCTTGGATAGTTGAAAGGGATGCTGCCGTGGCCGATATGGCCGCACCCAAGCAGCTGGGTCATGTCGACGTCGCAATGGATTATGACATAAAGCTGACCAAGGTAGAGAAGTGGAAACGTCAGCTTCTCGATCTGTCGACGCGCAATTATCTGATTAAAATGAGTCTTGGAAAGAAGATCGTTCCCCTTCTGATCTCCGATATTGCTTCGATGGAAGACAGGCTTTCCGATGGAAAAGCATTCACCTTGATGTCCAAACCACAGGAATGGGATGGGAACCAGCGTTATATGGCCGCACCTTTCGAGACCGATGAGTGTCTTGGCAATTGTTCAGAACTTTTTTCTGCCAATCTTGGTAAAGGATACCTTCACACCCCCTTGACAGATCTGGAGACCGAGAAGACCTTACGTTCCATCATCCGTCAGGCCAACCAGGACCTGGAAGAGAGCGGTTGCAATTCACTGTTCCTGGTTATCGGGGTGCTCAAATGGTACGAGGCCAAATCCAAGTCTCCCAATTACGCACCCCTGATACTTCTGCCGATACAGATGAAGAAGACCATCAAGGGATTCGTCATCGAGAAACTGGATGAGGACACGTTGTTCAACGTAACCCTTCAGGAGAAACTGAAGCAGGAGTATGATATCGATCTCCCGATACCGGATCCGCTTCCTACCGATGATAACGGGGTCGATGTGCCAGCGATAATCCAGACCGTCCGTCAGGCCATCAAGAAGATGTCCGGATGGGAGGTTTACAACGGATCAGGCCTAGGAATATTCTCCTTCAGTCAATATGCCATGTGGAAAGACCTCGATTCCAACATCGATTATTTCAAGGAAAATCCCGTGGTACGCTGTCTTGCCGAGTCAATGCCCTATCCTGCGGAACACATCGAGGAGGATGCAGATCCCTATAAAGGGTGCCTTGTGGTTCCCGCGGATGGATCTCAGGTGAAAGCGATCAATGCCAGTCTGAACCATTCATTTGTAATGCACGGCCCACCAGGAACCGGTAAGTCCCAGACCATCACCAACATGATCGCCAACGCTCTGGATCATGGTAAGACTGTTCTGTTCGTTGCCGAGAAACGTGCTGCTCTGGAAGTTGTTAAGAACCGTCTCGACAAGGTCGGTATCGGAAACTATTGTTTGGAACTTCACTCGAACAAGGCGGTCAAATCAGAATTTATATCACAGCTCAAGAACGCTTTCGGCAGTGTAGAAAAGTATGATGAGAACGAGCTTTCTGCCATGAAGGCGAGGTTGGAAAGAGCAAAGGAATCTCTTGACAAGTATGCAAAGGAGCTTCACTGCCCGATGGTGGCTGGGCGCTCGATGTACAGTCTGATCTCTTCTTTTGAGGATAACGATGTCGAGGATGTGATCGACATCCATTATCTGGGAGCGGTAGAGGATCATACCGAAGAAATGATAGAAGCTATCGAGGCCTGTGTGTCGGAGGCATTTGTATTAGGGGAAAAGGTAGGTTCTGTTTCGCAGGAAGACCTTGATCTTATCGGTCTTTCCGAACCTAGTCTTACGATCGAGACGGAAACCATCGAGCACATCCAGGCGTTGGAAGACGCATTGAAACAGCTCACGGTCTCCAATGACAAGCTGAATGGTATCAAACTCCCATATTCTTTGACAGAATTTGAAAAGATAGAGTTGTTTTTCGATAAGCTGGGAACAATTTCCAGGAAACTGATCACCGATCCGGATGCTGAAAAATACCTTCAGGATATCGATGAACTGAATAATGGACTAAGAACCATATCTGACAGGTTGCATGCAATAAGCATTACCTGGCAGAATACCTCGTTAGGAGATATTTCAGTTCTATCTTCCATCGTATCGAATACGAGAGAGAAATATCAAAAATTCATATCGAGAGGTTATCTTGAAACCAATGCCAGCATCGTGAACCTTCTTGATTCGGCAGATACAGTATGCCAAATATTCCCCCTTATGATCAATGATCTTAAGATCATCGGAACCTACTGGAACAACGAAATTTTCAAAGATAATGGGGTTGCTACACTTTACCAACGTTACGATGCCGCTAATCATGCAGGGTTCCTGAAAAAGGGCGGTGAAAGGCGTGCATTCCTTGCTTCTGTATCTTCATATCTTCTTAATTCAAATCAGAAATACGAGGCATATGAAGCATCGATCAAACTGATAGTCAAGGATGCACCTGACATTGCAAGGTGCTATTCTGCATTTTCCAATGCTATGGCACCAGTTGGCATATTGGCAGAGTTGCAGGAGAACATCTGCACGCTCATTGACCTAAAGAAAGAACTATCGGTTTCACAGTCTGAACTTCTTGAATATTATGACATTATCGATACGGGTAAAGCCCTGATATCCGAGTATAAAGAGAAATATAGTGCCTGGAAAGACTGCTATGAATCATTGTCCCAGCTTTTGGAGATGGACCTTGTCTTGCCGATTTACCCTGCACTGTTCGAAGAGACCGAAGAGTTGTGCGAAAGGCTCAGAGCGATATCCGAATCCATTTATGATATCGTAAATTGGCATGATGCTGAGAAGCATTTGGAGGCCGCAGGACTCAGCGAACTCACAACACATGTTCTCGAAGGTGCAGATGAGGAGGTTCTCATACATTCTGCATACAGGGCTTTCTTCAAAGCCTGCCTTGATTATTGCCGTAGGACACTGGAAGGCATGCGTACTTTCGGCCCTGTTGCATTCGAGAGGTCCATCAGGCAGTTCAAGGAGTATGACAAGAAGTATACGGAGTTAAACCGCAACATTCTGAAATGCCATTTGTTCATGAACCTCCCTAACAATGAGCATAGTGTCTCTGGAACCGAGACCTACACATTGAACAAGGCGATACAGTCGACCCGTATGAGGCTGTCAATACGTTCGTTGATGTCCCAGATCCCCAATGTGATCCAGAAAGTATGCCCTTGTTTCCTCATGAGTCCTCTTTCTGTTTCACAGTATCTGAGCAAGGATTTCCCCAAGTTCGATCTCGTCATATTCGACGAATCTTCACAGATAACGACACCTAAGGCAATCTGTGCGTTGGGAAGGGCGAAGAACGCCATCATCGCCGGAGATAACAAACAGCTTCCACCCACTTCTTTCTTCCAGAAGAAGATCGAGGGTGATGACGAAGAAGACATGATCGATGTGGACAGCTTCCTAGATGATTGTCTGGCACTTAACATGCCTGAGACCTATCTGGAATGGCACTACAGGAGCCATCACGAGTCTCTTATCGCCTTCAGTAACAGGATGTATTATGGCGGAAAAATGTTGACCTTCCCTTCGTCGAACGATGGGGAGACAGAAGTATCGGAGGTCAAGGTCGAGAAAGGGTTGTATGAGAGGGGAAGCGGAAGGAACTACCCTGAAGCAGAGGCCGTCGTCAACGAGATCTATCGCAGGGTGATGGATGACAAGCTCTCAAAGATGAGCATCGGTGTCATTGCTTTCAGTACCAGACAACAGGGATGTATCCAAGATATGTTGGATGACCGTGCCGGAAAGGATCCGGTGTTCTTCGACCGCCTGAACGCAATGCCAGAAGGTGTTTTCGTGAAGAACCTCGAGACCGTTCAGGGTGATGAGAGGGATGTGATCCTATTTTCCATAGGATATGGTCGTTCGAAGGACGGCACGGTCTATCAGAACTTCGGACCTCTCAATCAGGCCGGAGGTGGAAGAAGGCTCAATGTGGCTGTTTCACGTGCCAGATGCAAGATGATCGTGTTTGCCTCTATGAATTTCACAGATGTGAAGATCACACCGACCACCGGCCCTGGTGTTAAAGGAATGAGGGAATTCCTTCGTTTTGCTGAGAACAATGGCCGTTTCGAGAAACAGGACCGCACTATTCAGGGCAAGGGAGAATCCAGCATCCTCAGCAGTATCGCTGCGGAACTTCAGGCCAATGGATATCTATGTCATTTCGGAATCGGGGAATCACGTTTCCATGTTGACGTTGCCGTCGTCGATAAAAACCATCCCGGGCAGTATCTTCTCGGAATATTGAGCGATGGTGAGTCCTACCGCAATTCAGATAACACACGTGACAGAGAGTATGCACGTGCGGAAGTTCTGAAGAACTTCGGTTGGAACCTGATCCATGTATGGTCATATGAATGGTATTCCAACAGGACAGAGGTCGTGAACAAGATCCTTGAGCGTCTTCATGCCATTGAGAGCGGTCAGATCCTCGAGGATGAATCTGTCACTGTGGATGAATCGGGGCCTGCAAAACGTGAGCTGATGAGTGTCAATGTCACAGCTACCGCATCCCGCCGTAGGGAGTACATGCCAAGTGCGATCATCACAGATCCATCGTATGTTATGACCACCGAATATCCACAGACCATTATCAAGAAGGTTATCGATGAGGAATCTCCCATAGACGAGAAGTATCTTGTGAAGATCGTTGGAAAATTGATGGGTATGAAGAAGATCTCTGAGAACGGGCGCAATACTATTCTTAAGAATATCTCTGGCTCATTCGTTTCAGATAAGTGCGGAGACTTTGTAACTTATTGGAAAGACAATACGCCTGTAGAATGTGATTATTACAGGGTTTCAAAGGATCCGACCATCAACCGCAAGATCGAGTGGATGTCTTTGCCGGAACTTCGTGCGGCCGTAATAGATACTGTCGGAGCTGCAGGTTCTGTCAAGAGGTCTGATGCAGAAACTGCTGTCGCCCGTACTTTGGAGTATAACCGTACAGGGGCCGTTATCAAAGAAACTATTGGAAAAGTGATCGATATGCAGATCGAGGATGGCAAGATTGTACTGACCGAGGATGGTAGGTTGATACTTCCCTGAAAATCGATCCACACATTATTTCATTGTGCAAATCTTTCATTCTGACAAGGAAAATCGGGAAAGAAAATCCACTTTGACATAACGGTCAACAGAACATTGGAATTTCACACTCAATAACCTTAACTAACAAGTTTGGTAAACGACCTTATGCGATGTTGTCAGGTTCATTGTTAGATTTTAGTAATATGTGCCGATAATGATAGATTAATCAATGTTCAGACAGATGCATCACTATGACAGGTTGGAATGAACGTATCGCCGAAGGCGGTTGGATCGGTACGAACGACGAGGATTACAAGTATTATCTTGAAGAAGTGAACCTCTGTGCTGAAAGGCTCTACAAATTCAATTCGATCCCGGGAAATAGATACGAAGAGATCAATTCTGCACTTTCCGAACTTGTCGGATATAAAGTCGAACCCACGGTCTTCGTGAAATCACCCTTCCGCTGTGATCTCGGATACAATCTAAAATTTGGAAAGAACATCATCGTCAATTACGGATGCGTTTTCCTGGATACCGCTGAGATCACCATAGGTGATGATTGTCTTATCGGGCCCGGTTGTATGGTGGTGACCGCACACCATCCTTTAGATCCTGCTGAGAGACAGAATTTCCGCACCGGCGGAAAACCTATTCACATCGGGAAAAACTGTTGGTTCGGTGCAGGAGCCATCACCCTTCCGGGAATAACCATCGGAAACAACTGCATTGTGGGGGCAGGAGCAGTGGTCACCCATGATGTTCCAGATAATACAGTGGTGGTCGGAAATCCGGCAAGGCCGATAGTCAGAAAACGATCCTGAGGTGTCGGATAGAGGTCCATTCGCATTCACATCCCCTACCGACCTGAACCCAGGTATTCTTTTTATTCAAGCTCTGCGTTTGTGGCTGTGTATGGCAGAAGTGGGCTATAGCACAAAATATGAGGTCTATCTGACCCGTCGGAACGGGATTCAGATAGTGACCAATGAGCTGAGCCTATCGATCCTCAAGGAAATGCGCGTTCGTACGATCACTCCGACGGAAATGGCCATTGAGTTTTCTGTTTCCAAATCCACCATTCAAGGAAATCTTGGTAAGCTTTTCCGTATGGGGATCGTGGATTTTGAGGCCTGTGTAGATGATGCTCGCAGTGCCGTATATCACACTGATGCGATGCTTTTGTTCAGTAGCGACACTCCCGAAGAATGGCAGATCTATGCCAGGAAAGCATCTATAAACCGTATCCTCAAGAATGGAAGATGCACACCCAGAGAAGATCTTTCACTTTATGGTGTATCGCTCATCGAAAGTGGGCTCAATATTGTCCCGGGGCTTTCGGGGGTGGGATCCGCTTTGGTCGGGGATATCACCGATCTAAGTTGGTGGGGAAAGCAGCTTGCCAATCTTAATACGCAGTGTGAACCTGAAGGTATTTTCTCCGAGATCGACCTTACTAAGGAATTTATTTTGACCTTCCGTTCAGAAAAAGAAGACATTTCCGACATACCTCTTATCACTGTTCCCATGATCGGTGCTGTCCGTTCGCGTTCCAAAGCTCTACTCGGTATCAATCTCTGTCACGATACGCAACTTTCTGTCGAGGATGGAGGACATACCGTAAAATTGACGACCGGTGCATACAAGGGGCAGGATTTCTCCACGGGCATTTACGATACAGATCTGTCCGAATCATTCAGGGCCGATGATCCCTTCTCCATTTACTCGGTGGGTGGAAAGGCGATGTTGTTCACTAATTCCACAATGATGGGGATACTCGATGCTCTCACTGAAGATAATTTGAGTTTGAACGATCTTGAGAAATCACTTTCTTTGCCAAAGGCGACCATTTATGTGTCTTTGGCGAAACTTGTGGATCTTGGAGCTATATGTTTGGACGAGAATTCCGGAACACCGAAGAAATATGTCCTTTTGGCCGAACCTCTTTTGTTCACAACCGAACCAAAACCTGAAAATTTCTCAAATCTCCGCAAGATCGTCGCTGATTTCCACGACGGGAAATTGGATTATTATTCTGCTGTGATCACCTACGCGATGGAGGCGATCTCTTGTATGGGGATCCATTTTGATAAGATGTTCATCCGTTCGGGGAAGCATGCGGCCACCACTGTGTTGCAGGATCGCCCTGATATGGACCCTCAGGATTTTGTAGATCTTTCCTGCAGTATGATCTCTGCCCCCGATGAAGCAAAGGTCATGAGATATCTTCCGATCAAGATCCGCCTTACCCGTTCTCCTGAGACCCTTTGGGGTTCCTGGCCGGAAGATTTCTTGATTGGTTTCTTGAAGGAAGGGTTGAAGACTCTTTTGAAGACCGAATACCCATTCATCATCGATTCGGTTTATGAAAAAACGGATCCACAGTGAGCACTTTTTTTGCTACTGGATGTTCATTTGTTTAGTATAATTTCATAATCAATTTTTTTAAAGTATTTTTTTAAAACTTTAAACACAAATAAAATTTGTGGACATTTATGGATACAATGCCTGTTAATAGTACAATCTGATTTTGATCTAGACAATTGTCCTCAAAAAAGCCGATTTTGGGATTAATTAGGGTAGATAGTACGTTTAAATTTGAAAAATTCCAATAAAAAATTAGAACGTTAAACATAAACTGATTTTGCTTTTATAAAAAGTTTTCTGAATAATATTATAACTTCGTGGCTAAATACAATATCAGCAAGAAAATTGCTCTAGGAGGAAATGAAATGGCATTTGAAAACGAAAGCAAAAAACTCTATGATGCAATGGTCGCAGTCAAGTTGCCCGGCATTCTTGAAGCCGTTAACGCAGCAGACGCAGCAGGAATGAAGCCTACTGACATCATCGACTCGATGGCCGCCGGAATGACCGAGGTCGGTGTACTTTTCCAGAAGGGAAGGCTCTTCTTGCCACACGTTCTTTCCGCAGCAGCCGGAATGAACAAGGCCATGGAGATCCTCGGTCCCAAGCTATCCGAGAGCGGTGCATCCACCGAGAAACTCGGTATTGCAGTCATGGGAACCGTCGAAGGAGATGTCCACGATATTGGAAAATCGATCTGTTCCACCATGCTTCAATGTGCCGGTTTCGAGGTTCATGACCTTGGACGTGACGTACCCAAGCAGAAATTCATCGATGAGATCAAAGCAGGGGCTGGTTTCTGCGGAATGTCCGCACTTATGACCACCACCATGACAGTCATGAAGGATATCATCGAACAGTGCAAAGCCGAAGGCATCCGCGACAAGGTCGTCATGATGGTCGGCGGTGCACCAATCACCCAGATCTATTGTGATAAGATCGGTGCAGACATCTACGGAGAGACCGCGAACGAGACCACCGATAAGGCAAAGGCGATCGCCGTTGACGCCTGAATCTCAGGAGGAACCCTAAATGACTGAATATTACACAAGGTCCGGAGACGGACGCAGGATCAAGATGACCAAAGAGGCCATCATCGAGGACATTCAGGCCGGAACCGCCGATGCTGCTGACATCGGAACGATCCCCGCGCTCAACGATGATCAGATGGAACACCTTGTTGACATTATTGTCTGTCAGGACCGTGTTGTCGGTGTTGCACCTGGAAAAGAGGTCGTCATGACCTACGATATCGGTCAGCTCGACTTTACCGGAGACAATGGAAACTCTGGAAATGGAGTAGACATGGGAAGGTTGGAAGCCGCTCTTCTTCACGAGAGGGCACTCGGAGCAGATACTTTCGAGCTTGCAAATTCTGATTATTCCATCAAACCCGTCAAGCCTATAATTTCCATGGAGAAACAGACCATGGAAGAGATCCAGGCCGAGATCGTGGCGCCTTACTTCTACGGTGCGATGCCCAACATGGGTCTTTATTATGCGCCTGATGGACCTTACCCCAACCCCGCAGACCTCATGAGGGAATTCAAGATCGACGAGTCGATGGCAGCCTCTGAGGCAGCGGCAGCACACCTTGCCAGGGATATCGAATATGTTGGAACCCACATCCAAGCCGCTGGATCCGATGGATTCAACTTTGATACTACTGGGTCTGCAGGAGATGCAGACTTTGTTGGAACTCTGAACGGTGTCAAAGCCCTTCGTGCAGCTTGCCCCGAGGCATACATCAACGTTGGTGCAGCTGGAGAGTCTGTCATGGGTATTCATGGAATGATAGAATTCGAGGGAACTATCTGTGCCGGACTTTACCCGCACCAGCAGGCAAAGGTAGTAGCACAGGCCGGAGCCAACGTCTTCGGAGCTGTCTGCAACACAAACACCAGCAAATCTCTCGCATGGAACCTCGCAAGGGCTGTGACCTTCATCAAGGCCGCTGTCGAGCAATCTCCCATACCTGTGCATGTCGACATGGGAATGGGTGTCGGTGGAATTCCCATGAAGGAAACTCCTCCTGTCGATGCAGTTTCACGTTGTAACAAAGCTATGGTCGAGATTGCAAATGTCGACGGAGTATAGGTCGGAGTGGGAGATCCTGTCGGAATGGATATCCCACATCTTATGACCTCTGGTATGCAGGGGATCAGGACCTCTGGTGACCTTGTAGCTCGTATGATGTATGCCAAAAACATGCGTCTTGACAAGGCAAAGGAGTATGTTGCAAAGAAACTCGGACTCGACACTGTCGAGATCGCAGATGAATGCATCATGCGTGACCTCCGTGAGGAGCTCGGAATTGGAACCGTCACCGGTATACCTGGAGCTCCCCGCGGTATTGCTGCCAAGATGAGCATCGAGAAGTTGCTTGATATCAAGATCAACAGCTGTGAGAAGTTCAGGCAGTCCCTTAAGGGCTGAAAAAGAACAGGGGCTTCACCCCCTGTTTTCAATTAGTTAATCAGGGTCCATATCAGGGATGATATGGACCATTCTCTCCACTCCTTATCCTGGATGTGTTTCGAGCATGTCCAGGATATATCATATCAAGATTTTTGTGAATCCCATCTGATTTAGAACTTCTTTATAGTTCCTAAATAGAATGTCATTTCTTCTCGGATCATTGTCCTGTTGATTTTGAGATAAAGTGCCAGATATTAAAAATTCCAAAAAACCAAATACCGTTGACCCTATCTGCAAGGGATAGAATGGGCGTGATATTAGTTCATAATCCTGAAGACCAAACCGTACTTTCGGCCATTTCTAAAATGCTCGAAACTTCTCTTTCCAAAGAAATGCGTTACCCATTCGAAGAGCTGATCCCATATTTCAAGAAGGGAGATATGCACTTATATGCAGCATTTTCCGAAGGGGTCTGTGTCGGATTCTCTGTCATTATTCTTTGCAGGAGTTCACTTTACGTTCTATTTCTTGTCGTCGATGAAAAACAGCGTTCAAAGGGTTATGGTACTGCGATACTTGATGCTTTAAAGAAAGAGTACCCAGATCTCTTTTTTGTTCTGGATTGTGAGGCGGACCGTGTTTCATTTTATGAGCGTTGTGGGATACATGACACGGGGTACAAGATGGTGTTCAGGGACACTCTTCTTTATGTAATGTCCGAATCGCAATTGGATCTTGAAGCTTTCAAATATTTCTCCAAAGTTCTGGAGCCTCTCGAAAAAGATGACGACACCGATTTCATTTGGATTGAGCCTGACGGAACGAGACACGTGATCATCAATTGATCACACCTTTTCGTATCATTTTTTGGATGGCTCATACAATATTTGACCCAGCCCCGTGGGGCTGGATCGGTTGTATGATATAGTTGGCTGGATCATTGAGAATATGCAGGTTCTCCGTGTTCCACGATATCCTGTCCGATAACTTCTTCATCTGCAGTAACACGGACCTTGATGAACTTTGAGATCACCCAAATGATCGCATATGAAACACTGAAGCAGAACACCAGTGTGATCAGGACAGAACATATCTGTCCTAGAACAAGGTCTACACCTCCGCCGAAGACAAGTCCTGCCGGTCCGGGGATGTAATTTCCGGCAGCATCTGCGGACCCAGTGTAGCATGCTTCTGCGAATATACCTGTTGCGATGGCACCCCAGATACCGCCAACTCCGTGTAATGCGAAGACATCGAGTGCATCATCGACCTTGTCCGACTTGGAGTGGAAATATCTGATGGAGCAGTAACATACCAGAGCACCACCGATACCGATGACAAATGCAGCGGCGGTCGAGACATAAGCACAACCCGGTGTGATGGC
Source organism: Faecalibacterium sp. CAG:74 (assembly GCA_963635855.1). GTDB lineage: Archaea > Thermoplasmatota > Thermoplasmata > Methanomassiliicoccales > Methanomethylophilaceae > Methanomethylophilus. The sequence continues at coordinate 14,015 of CAVHHN010000033.1, forward strand.
AACCAGACCTGCTATGGCACCAGTGATGAGACCTAATGCTCCGACACGTCCTGTCAGTGAATATTGACATACTGCCCACGTGATCAATCCCGCAGCACTGGCGACCATGGTTACAAAGCAGATACGTACTGCCTGTCCGTCGATAAGGATCCCGGACCCGCCGTTGAATCCCAACCATCCAATCCAGAGGATCATAGCACCGAGGAAGGTCAAAGGGATACTGTGAGCTCTCATCTTGCGGATGCTGGCACTTCTTGTACCAAGGAATGTGGCCAGTGCAAGTCCAGTAACACCGGCACAGATGTGGACTGCTGTTCCACCTGCGAAATCGCGGACCACGAATGCTTGGTCGAAGAATCCCCCTCCCCACACCCAGTGGGCCATGGGGGTGTACACAAAGACCCCCCAAAAAACAAGGAACCAGGCGATAGCAGGGAATCTGATCCTCTCTGCAGAGGCTCCGATGACGACACATGCAGTGACTATTGCAAAGAACATCTGGAACATTGCAAATTCTAACTCGGAGATTGACCCATCACTGATGTCTTCTACAACACCCTTCATAAATAAATGGTCAAGATTGCCGATGAAAAATCCGTTGCTGCCGAATGCGAGCGTGTATCCGCAGATGATCCAGGTCATGGTCATGATGCCAGTTGCGATCAAACATTGAGCGATCATAGAGGTCAAGCTTTGCTTTCTGAGCATACCTCCATAGAAAAATGCGATCCCGGGCACCATTGCAAAGACGACCACTGATGCCACGAGAACCCACGCTATATCTCCGCTGCTGGTTGTGGTGGAATATCCGCTAGGTACTGCCGAAGCATCTTCAGTGAGGAATAGGAATGTCGCCAAGATCGTCAAGATCACCAGTCCCGTTCCGAGTATTCTGATTGTATTGTTCATTAGTTCATTCTCCGACAGTTTCATCAAGCCAATTCGTTCTGTCAGGCGTCCATATGACGCATTGTATAAAAATATTTAGACAATTGTCTAATTAATATCATATTTGATAGATTTTAATATAATATTTATCATAAATCCAAACAATCGTACAAAATAATCAAGGATATCTGTTCATATGGTCAAACCAATGCTCAAATTGGTTGGAAAATGTGCTAAAATATGGGTTTTGAAGGCGTTTAGATGCTCATGCAGGTTCGATCAGTACCCAAGGACAGCATTGGAACTTGTGTTCACTCTTGTATTCATCTGCGGAGTGGGTTCTTCGATGACAAAGGAACCATTTGTATGATTGACTTCTGACCGATCTTTACCATAGTGGTCTTTTTTGATCTCCACGAGTGTTTCGGTGATCCTATAGTCATATCTTCCTTCTCCCAATTGAGGGATGATGAATCTTCCGAAGGGTTCGGAGGAGTTTGCACCATAGAATGTGAACTCTTTGCTGAAAAATTGCAATCCTTCTATTGATATCTCTACTTTCAGTCCACCGACGGCTTTGCCCTCGGTCTTGTTCATACGGAGGTTTTCTGGAATATTGTAAAAGAGATTGACGAAATCTCTTCCGGATTTTACGATGATGTTTGTGTTAAGCATGAGATCATATTGTTAATGTACGACTATGTATATATAAGTTCTTTAATGTATAAAAATATACATTAATGTTGATTTATGTTTGAGATAAGGGCTGTTTATTTCAAATTTGAGATCTTGAAGTGACTTATTGCCGATCAGGTGGATGAAAACCTCCCTTCTCGCTTTATACATGCAATGAGTATCTAGGGCAGATGATAATTACCTATTGGTCCGATTTCACATGTCCTTTCTGTTATATTGCTGAGGCCCGTTTGAAACAGGCTCTTTCAGACCTTGGGATCGAGGGTGAGACAAGATTGGATTTCAAAGCTTTTGAACTAAATCCCAATGCGTCAACAGTGCCGAAGAGGAATGTTATCGAAGGGTTCCAACGCCATTACGGAATATCCGAGGCGGCCGCAATGGACAATATCGAGAGGATCAATTCTCTCGGTCGTGCGGAAGGTCTTGATTTCAATTACGGGACAGCACATGTCACGAATACTTTCGATGCACTCAGATTAGCTAAGCTGGCACAGTCGAAAGGATATGCAATGGGGCACAAATATATCGACCGTATGTACAAAGCGTTCTTCGGAGAGAATTTGATCCTTTCCGATCATGAGGTACTTAAAAAATTGGCGAATGAGGTCGGATTGGACAATTCCGAAGTATCGGATGTTCTTGCAGGGGATCAATTCTCGGAGGAGGTGCGTTCTGATGAAAACGAATCCCGCAGATACGGAATATCTGCTGTACCTTTCTTCGTGGTTAATGGAAAATATGGGATCCCGGGTGCAGTGGAGATCGAAGATTTCAAAAAGATATTAATGAAAGCTTATAACGAGGAAGAAGCCGGATCCGATGTCAAGGGAATGGTCTGCGGGCCTGATGGGTGTAAGCCTCGGGATCGAATCTTATAATTCGATAAGCCCTCCAACGCCAACAATTCAGATTTGGCATCGATCCCATAGACATAACCGGTGAGGTCACCCTTGGATCCGATGACGCGATGGCAGGGCATCATTATCGCAATGGGGTTATGCCCCACTGCATTGCCGATAGCTTGTGCGGACATTTTCGAAACACCTGTGCTATCAGCAACCATCTTTGCTATTTCTCCATAGGTGATAGTGGTTCCGTAAGGGACGGTCTGAAGGATGTTCCAGACCTTTATTCTGAAGTGTGTACCGATGAGGTTCAGAGGCGGTGTGGGTCCTGGATCTTTTCCAGAGAAATAACGGTCCAACCAGTTCATGGCAGCCTGAAGTACGGGCGGAGGTTCTTTGAGGATAGATTGTTCTCCATCAAAGAATCTTAACTCGACGATATGGTCGTTTTTGCTTTTGATCAAGATCCTACCGACCGGGGAATCGTATGTGGTGATAGATCCATCAGTTTCCATTGACATTGTTTCGGGAGCTATACTTAAATCATATACAGTAATCAACGACCATGACTCAGAAGGGTAAATTGATCGGGCTCATCATTTGTGTTATCGTAATCGATCTTACTGGGATCTTTCTTTCACTCACCATTTGAGCGAAATGTTCATTCGCCCTGGTCTTCCCAGAACAGGGCCTCTTTCAGTTGGATGAGATGATCATGGATAGGGTTCAGTTTTGAACATATGAACTCCTTCATTTCATCGATCTCCGCACTGTCGGCCATTATCTTTTCTACGAGTGTATCGAATTCCGGAAACTCAGGGAGTTTTTCGGCAAGATCGAAATCTTCGATGAAAGAATCAATGTGTTGTGCCAGATATCCAAGATTCGAACTCATCTGACCCTTAAGGTCGCGTCTTTCATTCTCCCTGCCTTCCCTGAACAATTTGGCAGTATCCTGAAGACGTTCGCAACATTCTATCGCCATGATAAGACTTGTCGGGAGTTCAGGTAGGTCACCTGCATCGAATCTTTTGATCCGCCTGTTCATTTCGTTTTGAAGATCCTTGAGGTCGAAGTTCACTGTGTTGCAAGACCAGAAGATGTCACTTTTTTCTTCGTCATGATCATCCATCAAAGAACATATCGAATTGTTTAGGGATACGATTTCCTCTGATAGGGTGGCGAGTCTGTTCCGGTATTCTTTCAGAAGCCTTCCGAACTCCTTGTTTTCCATAATCAGATATATCTCGCGGAATATATCATACCCACAGAGGAGGCCATATGTTGGTCTTTAACAAATCCTATCAGGATACAGACGAATTCAGATATTTTCTCGAACTCACAAAGATACCTAGGCCATCGAATCATCTTTCGCATATCAGTTCGTATTTGATCGATTTTGCTGACAAGCATGGGTTGGAGCATGAGGCCGATGCTGCCGGGAACATAATTGTCCGTCGTAATGGCGGTTCTGGAAAAACAATAGTTCTTCAGGGACATATGGACATTGTCGGGACAAGTACCGACGGCACCTTCGATTTTGAGAATCAACCTCTTGATACGTATGTTTGTGATGGGTGGATACACGCCCGTGGCACCACCTTGGGGGGAGATGACGGCGGAGGTCTGGCACTTATGTTGTGTGCGCTTACCGATCCCTCCTTGTCATCGTTCAATCTGGAATGTCTGTTCACCGTGAATGAGGAGATAGGGCTGATCGGTGCGATCAATCTGGATGAAAAGATGATCACCGGTAGGACCTTGATAAATCTGGATAGTGAGCGTGTGGATGAGATCACCATAGGGAGTGCTGGATCCACAGATATTTCTGCCACGTTCTCCTATCCGTTCGAGGCGGATAGTGGCAAGGGTTATTCGATCTCCATCAGTGGTCTCCGTGGTGGACACTCGGCAGGAGCGATCGACAAACCCAGGATCAACGGGATCCTGTTCCTGATCCATTTCTTGAAAAGTCTTGATAAGGTCAGGATCGGTAGGATCGAAGGGGGATCTTTCTCCAATGTTATTCCGATGCGTGCATCTGTGGTGTTCACAGTTCCCTCAGATGTCGATGTTCGCAAGCGTTTTGAGGAGTACTGTACCGACCATATCAATCTCGTTGAGGAACCAGGGTGCACTGTATCCTTGAACGAAGTGGAATGTACCAGTACCTGGTCTACATTCGATTCGAAACGTTTCATAGACACATTATATAACTGTCCAAACGGGGTTCTCGATCGTAATGAACATGGGGTTCGTCTGTCTTCCAACATCGGTGTCATCAAAGATTCTTCTGTGGTCGCCATCAAGCCTCGTGGTTCGGATATGCAGGCGTTATTGGCACTGATCGCAAAGATAAGGGCGATGTTCATTGAGGCTGGTGCGGTTGTTCCGGAAGCGATACCGTTTCCGGCATGGGAAGAATCCGAAGACGAACCTCTTGTCAGATCTGCTGTGAAAATTTACAGAAAGTGTTTCGGAAAGGAACCGAAAATTGTAGTGACGCATGCCGGTTTGGAATCGAGCACCATCAAAGCCAAATGTCCTGGTATGGAGGCTATTTCCATCGGACCCAATATCAGTGGGGCGCATACGCCGGATGAATGCATGGAACTATCTTCGCTCAGTGGTATGAAAGAGTATCTTTTCGAACTGATCAAGGGCCTTGCAGGGCAACAGGTGTGAGCGGTATTTTTATCCGTAAAGCTACATTCGGAGCTCAGAGGATAATCATGACAGTATCCACCGTATGTTCGAACTGCACATTGAGAATAAAGCATGTGATCTGTCGTTCTTGTTTCAAGAGCTACAATATCGATGCTGAGACCTGCCCCAAATGTGGAGAGCCTAACCTTCAGCTCTGTCCACGTTGCTGGACCCATTTCCAGCTTTGAAACTTATTTCCAGGGTCCATCTTTCAAGATCACTGTCTTGAATCGATCGTTCCCTGGTATTTTCGATAGGATTCTGTTTTTGACTAAGACCGATTATTTCAGAACGGCCTAAATTTAGCCCATAGAAATGTACCTTTGATGTAAATTTCAACAAAATCTGGTTGAATTTGTTACATCGAACAATGTTGTAGTGAATCCCTATATGAGTTGATTTGACCAGTCACGTATTTATATCAACTAGCGTATACAAAAAGTAGACAAAACATATACAAAACGTAT
>CAVHHN010000034.1:0-19549 GCA_963635855.1 Faecalibacterium sp. CAG:74
AATGCATTGGAAACAGGAAATGTCACCAAAGTGAAAGATTCTTTGGATCATTTTCTCCAAAACTATTCCTCTTTATTGCTGTGTGATGAAGGACGTTACCATATCATCCTAGCAACGATCATTTTCAGCCGGGAAGGTAGATATGAAGTTTCCATCGACCGTGAATCCGGTGACGGAAGACATGATATTCTCATGAAAAGCAAATTCCCCAAGTATCCGAACATCGTGGTGGAGATCAAAAAGGCCGATCCCAACGACAGCGAAGCTACCGTAGATCATCTGGCACATGCGGCATTGGACCAGATCCAAAAGAAAGATTACTGCAGGGGCTTGAAAGGAAAGACCTTACTATATGGTATCGCGTTCAAAGCAAAAACAGCCACCGTCCTTCTCGAAGAGACCTGCATATGATCAACAAAGTCACCTGCTCTCAAATGTGACCAGGCTAGATAACAACAGAGACCTATGCTCTGCATACTGTACCCCATTTAATGTTTCGAATTCGATCAGGTTGATAGTAGATCGGATGTGGCAATATGATTTCAATGGGGCCAAGCCTATCAAAACATAGTGATACTTTGGCGGGGATTGAATTTAAAAAGAAAGATCCCGAGGAGTCTCGGGAATGATGTGGTTTCAAACGTTGGTAGAAGATACGCACTCAATGCTTCCAACACCCTCGATGGCGCTGAGCGCATCTTCGAGTTTGCTTCCGATGTTCTCATCGTCAGCATTGATGAGGAATTCTGCGTAAATCTTCTTGAGTCCAAAGACGTGGTCACGGACCTCGGTCTTCTGAACTTTCACGCCAGCAGGAACGAGATCGGCGAGCTTAGCCGCGATAGCCGCAACGTCAGTAGTATCTCCGTCGGGGAATACCTCGTAAACAGAATAGATCTCTGCCATCAAGATCCCTCAAGGTCCGATGAATCCACATTTGGGACATTCGTAAGAAACGCTCTGGTCGCGGCAGGTGGCACACCTTCCGATCTCGACTTCCCCACATTTGGGGCACTTGAAGAAAGTGTTACCGTGGCCGATGAGCCTCTTTCCGCAGGAAGAGCATATTTTATCAGTAGCCATAGTCGAACGGATATTATACTCTTATATAAAGCAAAGGTTCAATCAAAATCACCAGTGTTTATAAGACGATTGATGATTATCCACCTATGAAGACCTGTGCGGACTGTGGTCCCTGCCTGATGAAACGTGTACTGTTCCAGTCGCGCCTTGCCAGGACAGGGAGAGAATTCGAAGCGGTCAAACGGTGTATGGCCCTGTACTCCGAACTTATGGATACGACCGTTTGCTCTGCAGATGTTGCCACGAAGGTACATCGGCTTGCATACGATACAGTGAATTGTGACGACCCTTATCATGAGATGAAGATCGATGCAGATCGGATAGCCGGAACATTTCTTGATAGGGTAGAGAAGGTGGTTGATGAAAGCACAGACCGTTTTCGTACTGCGGTCTCAGTGGCCATCATCGGAAACATCATGGATTTCGGTTCAGGCATCGCTATAGATTCCCCCGAAGAATTCAATGAACTCTTCGACAAACTCCTGGCACAGAAGATCGAACTAGATGAATGTAAAGAACTTAAAACTGCTATCGAACGTTCGGAAACCGTTCTTTATGCTTTCGATAACTGCGGAGAGAGTCAGTTCGACAAGATCCTCATCAGGGAAATACACTCAATGGGAAAACGGGTGGTCGGAGTAGTGAAGGGGGCACCTATCCTAAACGATGTAACTTACGAAGATGCCGTGAGAATAGGGCTCGATAAAGAACTGGATTCGATCGTGGATACGGGTGCGTTTGCGATTGGATTCCCTACCAAAATTGAAAATTCTGAGTTACTCAAAGAATTATCCCATGCCGGCCTCCTTATAGCCAAAGGTATGGCCAACTTCGAGGCTCTCTCTGAGATGGATCTTCCTATCCCGGTCGCACATCTTCTCAAAGCAAAATGTCTTCCCGTCGCAAATTCTTTCAATGTGCCAGTAGGCGCGAACGTGGTCAAAGTGACCTATCCTAAAAAGTAAAATCGAATGAAAGTCTGGGGGCGGAACGCCCCCAGAAAGGATCACTCGACGTAAGGTTTGATGAACTTGGTGTCCATCATATTCTTGGTAAGTTTACGAGACCTGCTGATGATCCTTGCAGCGTTCTCGTACTCTTCCTCACGAGAGAGTTTGACACGTGCAACACCCTGTTCAATGGCTTTCATGGCAACAGCGGCCGCCTCCCTCGGGAAGACGTCTTCCTCGGACATATTGGGGATGATGTACTCGGTGGTCAGACCTTTCTCCTCAGCACATTTGGCAAGCTCGGTGGCCGCCGCGATGCACATCTCGTCGGTAATGGTCTTGGCCCTGACATCGAGCACCCCACGGAAGATGGCCGGGAATCCCATCGAGTTGTTGACCTGGTTGGGGAAGTCGGAACGTCCGGTGGCAAACACTTTAACACCGTGCTCTTTAGCCTCCCAGGGCCAGATCTCAGGAACAGGGTTGGCGGTTGCAAAGATGACGGGATCGTCCGCCATACCGTCGATGTACTCAGGAGGAATGGTTCCAGGCCCAGGTTGGGATGCGGCGATGACAAGATCGGACCCTTCCATAGCCTCTTTGAGTCCTCCGCTCTTACCAGCACCGTTGGTCTGATCTGCAATGAGCCTCTTGTGTTTGTGAGCAGCATCAAGGTCGGTCCTGGACTGGTTAAGAATTCCTTTAGAATCACACATACAGAGGTGTTCTGCCTTGAATCCGGTGGCAAGAAGCAACCTTGCAATGGCAATGGAAGCCGCACCAGCACCGAGAATGGTGACGTTAGCGTCCTGGAATTTCTTCCCGACAAGTTTCATGGCGTTCATGGCACCAGCGACCTCGACGGTAGCGGTACCCTGTTGATCGTCATGCCACACAGGGATCTTACAGTCGTTCCTGAGTTCGTCAAGGATATCAAAACATTTCGGGTTGGCGATATCCTCAAGGTTGATACCTCCGAAGGACGGGGCGATAAGCCTGACGGTCTCGATGATCTTTTCAGGATCTTTGGTGTCGAGACAGATCGGAACACAGTCGACCCCTCCGAGATACTTGAAAAGCATGGATTTTCCTTCCATGACGGGCATGGCCGCCTCGGGTCCGATGTCTCCGAGACCGAGGACGCGGGTACCATCGGACACGACCGCCACAGTGTTCCATTTGCAGGTGTGCTCGTACACCTTGTCAGGGTTGGCGGCGATATCCCTACAGGGTTCTGCCACACCAGGAGAGTACCAGATGGAGAAATCATCGAAGGACCTGATGCATGCTTTGGGCACGACCTCGATCTTTCCACCGTAGTAGGGATGCATCTTCATGGCATCCATTCCAGGCTTTTTGGCGAGCTCAAGACGCTCTTCTACAGTCAGTTCTTTCTTCTCGACCGCAGGGGCCGATACTTCTTTCTTTTTCTTGCTGAAGAAGCTCATAACTATTCCTCATTACGAATTTCGTAAGAAATTCTTCGAATCTCTTGAAATACCCTAATGCTCTTCCTTTTTATAGATATTTGGTATGGTTAAATCTGATATGACTAACGAAAAAACTCCCGTAAAAGTTGTGCTCATCGATGGATATATCGATGACCCAGCAGCTTTAGGCGTCCCCCCATACATTTCCCCCATGATACGTGCAATAGCCGGGGCGGCCGTTGATGCGGGGGGAATGGTCACATACATCACCATAGATATGCTCCGGAAAGGTACCGAACTGCCCGACGCAGACGTCACCGTTCTACTCTCTGGAAACACTGTGCCAGGAAAATATCTGCGTTCGATGCCGATGTCCCTGAAAGAGATCCGCGAATGGGCCCCGAAGATGAAAGGTTGGAAATGGATCGGTGGTTCTGCGGCCTACGCACCTGAATCAGAACTCTTCGATTTTCGTATTTGTCATGATCTTGCCGCATCCCTGTACGACGGAATGATGGGAAAAGATATCACCGAACGGAAAAGAACATTGGAGGAGTGGAACCGGTGGATGTTGTTGGGCGCGGACATCGTCACCCAACATCAGGATTTCCCCGTACCATTGATGGTGGAGATCGAATCCTACCGTGGATGTCATAGGTATGCCTCAGGAGGATGTTCATTCTGTGTGGAACCGATGAAGGGAAAACCACTCATGCGCGGTCCGAAAGATATTCTTGCCGAAGCATCAAAACTGAAGGAACTTGGAGTTAGAAATGTCCGTATCGGCGGTCAGACGTGTATCATCTCTTATGGTTCCACAGATTTTGGATCCGATGTCCCCCGCCCGGTACCCAGTATCGTAAGAGAACTCTTCGAAGGATTGAATGAACTTGGCTTTGATAATCTGTGTGTGGATAATGCGAATCCTGCAGTGATTGCAACATACCCTGAAGAATCCGAAGAGATAATTCGCATCCTCGCGGATAACTGTTCGTCAGGCAATGTGCTAGCTCTTGGTTTAGAATCAGCCGATCCTGCAGTAGGTATAGCGAATAACCTGAACAGTACGGCAGAACAGGTCTTGGATGCCATAAGGATCATCAACAAGATCGGTTCGGAAAGAGGCCCTACGGGCCTCCCCAAGATCCTTCCGGGACTGAACATAATATGCGGACTCGACGGAGAGTCCGCTGAAACATACAAGCTTGATATGGCATTTCTGAAAAAGTTGCTTGACGAAGGCCTACTTGTACGTCGTATCAATATCCGTCAGGTGATAGGGTCGAGAAGGCAATTCAATGTACGCATAAACGAAAAACGGTTCAAAAAATTCAAGGAATCTGTCCGTGACGAGATCGACCACGAAATGCTTCTGCGCATGGTCCCCAAAGGCACTTTTCTTAAGGATGTCTATATGGAGATCCATGATGGAAACACGACCTTCGGAAGACAATCTGGGTCATATCCTCTCCTGGTAGGCGTACCATACAAACTCGAACTGGAAAGGTGTTATGATATCAGAATTACCGACTGGGGGTTCCGTTCCGTCACCGGGGTGGTCCAACCATTCGATCTGAACTCTGCACCGATGTCCTCATTATCCGCACTTCCGGGCATCGGAAAGAAAAGGGCGATGGCCATCGCCGCCAACCGCCCGTTCACCGGACCGGAAGACCTTTCGAGAGTGATAGATGACCCTCGTGTCATCGAGGACCTCAAACAATTCGTGATCTTCGGGCCGACAGATTAACTATGACGAAGGATATGTGGCAACATGGACAGTCTCCGCGCATCGAGATACCCTTTTCTGAAGGAAGCGACCGAATTCGCCAGAAATGAATCCGAAGGTCTCGAAGCTTTACTGACGTCATCGACTTACGTCGAAGCACGCAAACGGGGGCTCAACAGAGTGCTCGGCGCGATCGAGGACCATACCATACCACAATCTTCTGTGTCATCGGAGTTCAACCGCCTTATGGAGGTCCTGTCATACCCTTATGCCAGGATCCTGGTTTCCTGTATCGATGACAGAATGCTCACGAAGAGGTATGCTCTCGCTGAAGCGGAACACTTGAATGCGAATCTCATGAAAGATCAAGGTTCCATCGGTATTGTATCGGAAGAATGTGAGGTGAACGCCAATCAAACCGGTTCTGACACCATCGATATGCACTTCGGAGACTACCTTCGGTATAGTTACGTGATGAAGGCAGTTGAGTGGAACCTGATCAACACAGACATCCATGACGGGTATGTGTCACTCTCTCGTGAAAAATATATCAGGGTATTGCAGAACGCATACCGTCAGCGCATCGAGAGTGAACTTCCACTCCGGGTCGATGATTCCCTCAAAAAGATCGTAAGGCCGGACCTCGATACAATAAACCACTCACTCAATGAAATGAAGGCCAGACTCAGCCCCACCGGCGGAGGCGAGATGAAAGAAGAATTCCTCCCACCATGCATTCGCGGGATCATCGCCATGGCACAGGAAGGACAGAACCTTCCACACAGTGCCAGGTTCGCACTGGTATCTTATCTGCACACGTTAGGGTTGAATTATCAGCAGATCGTGGCCATATTTGCGGTCTCCCCGGATTTCAATGAATCGGTGTCCGAATACCAGATCAAACATATCACTGGAGAACTCAACGGAACCGATGGGTACACTCCACCGGAATGCTCCACCATGCGGACCAACGGAATATGTTTCAACCCAGATCCGCTGTGCGAGAAGATCAAACATCCACTAAGTTATTACCGTATCAAATCAGGTTCCAGCCATCAGGATCAATGATCCTTTTCTTCGTCCTGGGTCTTCTCTGCTTCTCCGAGATTCTTCCAGGTGATCAATACTCTCTGGACAGCTGTAAGATTACCGAGGATGGCGAAGTAGATCATCATGATCTCCAACCAACTGAAGGTATGTCCATAAAACTCGAAGGAACCGTACCCGAAAATAAGCATGATCCCTTGAATGATAGGGAACAGGAAACAGAGAACAACACGGTCCGCCCTTCCCAAAAGTCCATCATAAAGTCTCTTTGCTCCGATGGCCTGGGCCTGGGTACCCATATAAGAAGTGAGAAGCACACCGATAATCGCCAAAAGCCCGATGGTGGTATCGCACCATCCACTGAGAGCGATGGCAGCGATCATAAACATATCGGCATAACGGTCGAAAACGTGATCCAAATAGTCTCCTTTCACGGTGCATTTTCCTGCAAGTTTGGCGATTTTTCCGTCCAATGCATCGAAATAACCAGACACCAGAACAGCGATGGCAGCAAAAGCGAGAAGGATGTGGTTTTCCCAACTGAAATAGAACAAGACCCCGCTCACCGCGGCCATGATTAGACCCAACCACGAGATCGTGTTGGGGTTCACATTGATCAATCTTTTGGCAACGGGAGCCAATGTGAAGTCAGCTTCCTTTCTGTGCTTGTCTAGAACCATTCGTCCATCCCTCCGGTCCAATCCACCGAACCCGGCAGACCGATCTCTGTTTCTCCGTTAAGTATCCGTTCTATAAAATCGACTGCGTCGGACACGGTCCCTGAAGAACAATCGAATTCGTTCACTGGAATATCTGAGTCAGTGGCTTCACAAAGGATCACATCGAGGATCTCGGCCTGAACATTCTCACGCACCTTCGCCTCGGAGTATCCACGTTTTCTAAGACGCTCGGAAAGAACCTTCGGATCGCAACGAAGAACAATGATCCTGGAACAGTCCGTCTCATGTGCCAGATGTGAATCGAGAAATACTATTCCCTCTTTCTTCCGATATTCTTCAAGCGAATTATTGAGGGTATCCATATCGACATTGTAGGTGTCACGTGGAACGTCCTTCTCCCCTAGAAGCCCGTGGCTCCGAAGGTGTTCGTTGATATCCACGACCTCGTAACCCCTGTTTCTAAGTTCAGTGGAGACCGAGGTCTTACCGACCCCGGGGGTCCCGGTGATTGCGATCACTGTCATGAGGTCACTTCAGATATGGTGCGGCCCTTTCCTCCACGGCGGACCAATCCGGAATATTGGTCAAAGCACCTGTGCGTTCGATGGTGAACGATGAAACAGCAGATGCCAAGATCAAAGATTCCTTCACAGAATATCCGTGATACAGGCCGGAATAGAACCCTGCACGGAAAGTATCCCCGCAACCGGTGGCATCCACAGGCCCGGCAGATGGAACACATGGGATCTCGACGACCTCACCGTCGATCCGAACAATACTACCTGCTGCCCCCATGGTCTTGACGACCAAAGATTTGTCAAGGTCCAACACCGAATCGAGACCCATACGTTCCTCAATGACCTTCGCTTCATATTCATTGCAGAACACTGCATCCGCAAGGGGGATCGCCTTGGAAAGTCTGTCTTCAGGCCAAAGACGATAGGTCTCCTGTGCCGGGTCGAACGAGATCCTGGCACTGTTGCCTGAAAGCTGTGTCATCAGATCAAGATAGTATTCCGGCTCACCGGTACAGAAATGAACCCATTCGGAACTACGTGCATTGTTCAGAAGTTCTTTGCCGAGCCGGGAAGCATAACCTTGCGGGCCCTGATAGAATATGACCTTCTGTTTAAGGTCCGCATCATTCAATACGGTGCACTGCGAGGTCTCGAAATCGGTCACGGTCACCAGTTCATCGGTGATCAACCCGGAATCTTCGATCTCCTTCACGTATTTCATCGGGATATCGGAACCGATGAATGCACAGATGGCGGTAGGTACACCTAGCTTTGCGGCCGCAATGGCGATGTTGGCTCCGGTCCCACCCAAGGTCGTCGTCTTTGAAAGGATGTCGACGGTCTCATTGAGATTTGGAAATCTGCCGACGGAAACGATCTGATCGATCGTTATATGGCCATAAACACTGAGGAACGGTTTCTTTGTTGACATTATCTCACCTTGCTGAAATTGGCATCCGATGCCTTGTATTCTCCCGAAAGTACCTTCTGGTAAACATCCTCGATCACAGGAAGGTGGATGTTCCAGTCAAAATATTTTGCACGTTTGACCGCTTCGGTTGCCAACATATCACACTTTTTATCATCATTGAAAAGGTCGTTGATCGCATGTGCCAGGGAATCACTGTCTCTCGCTGGAACCACATATCCGCAGTCACCCACGGTGTCAGGCAGACCATCGGCATCGGAACAGACAATAGGTCTTCCATGGGACATTAGTTCTTCGGCAGCAAGACCCAAAGACTCATGGATGGACGGCATGATAAAGAACTTACAATCTCCCATGAGTTGGTCCTTCTCCTCCTCACTTACATACCCTCTCATCTCGACCCGGTCCTGAAGCCCATATTTCGAGATCAGTTTTTTGAGCTTCTTTTCCTCCGGGCCTTTTCCGCAGATGATCAACTTGTGGGGAACGTCACACATCGCTTTCACCATATACTCCAGACCTTTGGTCTTCACCAAACGTCCAAGGGATAATGCGAAGTCTCCATTTCCGTCGCCTTGAACGATAGGGCCACGGATGCATGAGGGAACCGTGGTCACGAAATCCTCTGAATAGCCACGCTTGATAAGGTCATCCCGAACAAAATCGCTTACTGCGATGATATGATCGAAAGAAGCTAATGTTTTAGCAAAGCGGTTGTCGTTCATCAAAGATAATTTTGCACTGAGGCCTGTACCTTCACCCCACATATTGTGGAATGTGAACACCTTCTTTCCATCATATTTATGCAGGGCCTTGGTGTAACTCGGAGCCCAGCGATAATTGAAATTTACAATATCTGGGTCTATTGAATTCAATGTTTCTGTGATGCCTACCGACGAAATGAACGGCGGGTTGTATATACGGATCTGTCTGGACTTGAGACGTACGATCTTGAACCCATCTACCGTCTCCTCCTCCGGCGAATCATCCGATAACCGACCCGTGAGAACAGTCACATCATGACCTTTGGCCGCCAATAGGCGAGAGGTGTCATACATCCTGTTCTCTATCCCCCCATTGTATGGCATAAAGAACGGATTAACATCTACGATCTTCATTTGGAACCCTCTTTTTTCCTGGAAATGACTTCTTCGTATAATTTGACAAGTTTTTCGGTAGTGGGTTTCAACCCGAAAGACAAAGCGGTTTCCATAGACCTCTCAAGAAGTTCTTCCGGTGCATTGAGGGCGGAATTCATCGCGCGTGCACATTCTTCCTCGGTCAAGTTGAAAAGATAACCATTCTCTCCGTCACGGATGAAATCGGTGAACGCCCTGCCGTTGCCACAAGCAACCGGAAGTCTACATGACATCGCCTCCTGAACAGTGAATCCCTGGGTCTCGAAAACGGATGCAGAGGCAAAGGCATCTGCGCAGGAATAATGATCGACCAACGCCTGATCGAACACATATCCTGTGAAAACCACTCTATCCGAAAGACCCTCTTCTTCGACCAACTTATGGAGATCGTCTCCGGCAGGGCCCTGCCCGACCACCATCAGCACAACATCTGCATCCATCAGTTTCAAAGACCTGATCAAAAGATCGATGTTCTTCTCATAGGATAATCTACCGACATAGATGACTATCCTTTTTCCTTCAAGACCGTATTTTTCGCGTATAGCAGGCCCGGCATCGGAACGGGTGAAGTGGTCTGTGTCGATACCGGTGGGAATGACCTGCATCAGTTTGGGTTTTACACCGATCCCCTCGGTCAACTCTTTTCCAGTACTCGGCGTGGGTACAGCGATGGCATTGGGGCGTTTCAAAAGATTGCGTAGGTAGATGGATGCCGCCTTCACCAAGATATCCTTTGGAAGTTTGATAGGGGAATACTGTTGGATCACCTCAGTAACCATGGTATCATAGGTCAGAACTGTCGGAACCCCGGTGTTATGGGATGCGATCAATGCTTTGAACGCCATGAACGCCACCCCCCGGACATGAATGACATCCGGTTTCAGTTTGCGAATAAGATTGGTCTTGTCCGAAGGAAATATGGGAATGAAATAACCAGGATAACTGCGGAACTTTATCGCACGGAAATAATAGACCCCTTCCTCGCGATATTCTTCCCCGGGGTCAGGGGCGATGATAAAGACCGTGTGCCCTAGTTCTTCCAGCACACGGCGGGTAATCAGAACGGCGGTCACCACCCCATCAGTGGTGGGGCGGTAACTGTCGGTCATGATCGCAATGCGCAAATCAGGTTCCTTCCTGCCAGCTGTGGATATAGTTATACTGTTCGTCGGTCAATGTATCGATCGAGATACCTAGAGTATCAAGTTTGATCCTGGCGAGCGTTTCATCGATCTCGTCTGGCACCCTTATGACGCCGTTCGAAAGAGAATCGTGGTTCTCGACCATGTACTCGATCGCCATGGCCTGGGTGGAGAAGCTGGTATCCATAATCTCGGCAGGGTGGCCTTGACCGGCTGCGAGGTTCATGAGCCTGCCTTCACCGATAAGATAAAACTTCCTTCCGTCTTTGAGTGTGTAGCAATCAATGAAATCCCTGACCTGCTCTTTGGAAACAGAAATAGCATCAAGGTCTTTCTTAGAGATCTCGTTATCGAAGTGACCGGCGTTACCAAGAACACAGCCGTCTTTCATATTGGCAAAATCTTCTGCGGTGACAATATCCTTACATCCGGTGACGGTCAACACGATGTCTGCGTTTTTGACGGCTTCCTTCATAGGTTTGACCTCGAAACCATCCATACGGGCCTCGATGGCCTTGACAGGATCTACCTCGGTGACAGTGACAAGAGCGCCAAGTCCTTTGGACCTCATAGCAACTCCCTTACCGCACCAACCATAACCCGCGACAACGACGTGCTTGCCTGCAACGATGAGGTTGGTGGCGTTCATCCATCCGTCAAAAACAGATTGACCGGTACCGTATCTGTTATCGAACAGATATTTCATCTTTGAATCATTGACGTCCATAACCGGAAATTCCAGTTTTCCGTCGGCCGCCATGGCTTTGAGACGGATCACACCAGTGGTCGTCTCCTCATTACCGCCTTTGATGTTGGAAAGTACTTCGCGACGGGTGGTGTGGGCCATCGTTATGAGATCGGCACCATCATCGATGACGAAGTCGGGTCTGATGTCGAGGACCTTGTTCAAATTTGAATAATATTCCTCATCGGTCTCGAATTTCTTGGCGTATACCTCAAGCCCATATTCCTCACGGAGTGCAGCCGCGACCGAATCGTCGGTGGAAAGCGGATTACAACTTGCAAGACAGATCTTCGCACCGGCGTTGGCGAGAGTGACAGCAAGCATACCGGTCTTGGCCTCGGTGTGCAAAGCCAATCCGATACGTAGACCTGCGAGAGGTTGTTCTTTTCTAAATCTTTTATCGATCTCCTGGAGCACAGGCATGTGTTCATATGCCCAATGCAGACGGAGACTACCTTTTCTGACTAACTCGTCCATTTCATTCCTCCTTGAATTCAGCCATAAGTGACCCGCAAATGCAGGATATGGTATCCTTGCGTGTCTTGACCGATGAATAGTTGTTTATGATCTTCTCGATCTGTTCTTGATTTCCACGAAGTTCTTCAACGAATTTAGTTATATTCGCCACCGCACGGGTGATCTCGTCAGAGATCGGAACGGAAGCCACCTTAGATGTACGTGAAAGTGGGTTGAGGTCTATCGATATGACGATCTTGCCCATGGCGATTAATGCCTCGGCACGGTCACCGTCCTCGATGGGAACTACAATAACGTCGGAATCATAGATCCCTTCCTCGGTGCAGAGTGCTCTGTCAGAAGTCAGATTTGGGATCTTCTTGTTCGGTTCGAGACCGAGTATTCCCTCGGCCCCCTGAGTCCTCATATACTCTACGAGTTGCCTCATCCGTTCTTCGGTACGGTGGAATATATTGACCTCCATCTTCGCAGGGATGGCCTTGGCTAATTCGATGAGACCTTTTGGATCCAATGCGATGGAATTTCCATTGACGCATACGACAGGGTGCTTTGCCTTCAAAAGATATGCGGAGGCGGCGCGCTCTGCCTCCAATGCGGGAGCGATTGTATGCTCCCCCATTAGGTAATCAAAAGCCTCCCCCCTACCATGAGAGATTAGCCCAGTAGGTGTAACGAGGCCCTGTTCCACCATCTCTGCGAGATGTTCCCTCACCAGGAGGGATTTGTAGCGTGGATGATTCTTAGGTGTTGACACAGACCTGTTACTGTTAAACAACTATTTAGAACAGGGTTAGACTCATTCGCTGCATTCGATTACTCCGTATGTATATGGAACTGTTATTGGAAACAGTTCCAGCTCCACACCTTCCCTGATCTCTGAGACGATCTGATCGATTATATCATTACGGCGCTTCCTGTATTCGGAGTAGCTGTGTCTCTTCAGAGCAGAACTTGTGGAGAGCCCCAGTCCATCGATTTCCGCACATCCGTGGTCCCTGAGGATCCGATCGAGATCTGCATCTCCAAAACTGAAATCGACATCGTGCCTGACCGCATCGATCATATTATCTATGTCGTTAAAAGACATTCCATCATAGTAGTACGTGTTCATACCACACCTCCACTATTTCCATGAACAGTTTAGAATAAAAGGATAAGCAGGGGAGGTGACTGAAAGTGAGATCCCTTTTTTATCCTGATTTGAAGGCGAAATTACGACTTCATCTCACCAGCTGTTTAAAATCTTAGGAACACCTGCAAATTAGTATGTTCAAGAAAGATGTGGCCTCGATTTTAACTGTTCCAGGATGTCAATAAAACTGTAGACGTTTGAACCGTTTGGTAGTGTATCCAAATTGATATGGTCTTCGAATTCAAAACTCCTAGAACGATTCAATGCTATGGCTTTCATGGGCAATAATTTGTTCCAATACTGTTTCGTTTCACAATAGTTTTCAACATAGAGGTTCATCTCATCTTTGGTCTCTCTAGGAGTAGATAAGTGAGAGATTTTGTCAGTGAAATGAAGTAGGAAAAATATTTCGAAGCATGGATTGGATAAAATTATGTTTACTCCCTTTTTCCGGGCATTCGCTAAAACATTGTTCAAGGAATCTTCCGAATTATAATCAACATCAAAAACACAAAATGCAAAATCGCCGTTATGAAGATCGATTCCTATGTTAGTGATTTGATCAAGACAGAATTTGAAAATTTTGTTAGGTGTATTATCGGGACTCTTCCGAACAATTATTTCAAATCCTGTTCCCCTTTCACGATACTTTTCAAAATAATTTTTTTCGGTGTACCCCTCGGTAATCACGAGAACTTTCGGAATTATCGGGTACCGATTCATTCCTCATTCCCCATCAATTTGTCTGGAGAGATGAATGGTTTACCTCCAAAACTTCCATTGAGGTAAGCTTTCCGAATGTCCAGATCATTACGGATATTGTAATCGGATAGCCTTCTGATGTGCCCCTCCCCAGTATTCCAATCCTTTATCGACAAATAAATCTGGTCCCGCCGGATTACAGACTGGTCCAGTAGCGAAACATCATGTGTATTCAAGATCAACTGAGCATTTCTTTGATTCTCCGACGGATCTAAGAACAAACTGACCGCCCACATGCAAAGGTCGGGGTGGAAGCTAATGTCCAGCTCATCGATCACAAGGGTGGTCCCATTCATAAGTGCTTGAATGATCGGCCCAATCACAGATAGGAAACGAACTGTTCCTGCAGATTCCATTGATATTGGAAATTCCTTTGAAATGCTGCCATACGTATGTTTGACCCAGATATCCTGAATTGGAAGAACAACGGTCCCCGCATTTGCAGGCAACAATTCTTTCCCCTTATCCTGCACATTGGTAATTCCAAGATCTACAATGTCAAATGCCTTCAAAGCATATTCACGGAATTTCTCATCAGACTTCATTAAACTGGTGAATACGTCAAGAGAATAGGAGACATCATAATTAACTAAAACTAAAACCTCTTTAGAAGCCCACTCGAAAATGTTCATACAATCCTCATCATTGAACTGCGAACAAACCGAAACATAAAGAGACTTAGAGCCGACCCTACGCGCATTTTCTTTTCTAAATCTCGCATCGGATTTGAATGTGAATTCGTCGTGAATGCGTTCAAAAATGATCGTTTTTCTACCTTTTGGATAACTGTAAAGATATTCTTTTATGATTCTATCGCTGTTGTATGCAAATCCATACTGGTAGCGTACCCCCTTGGTAATGAGATTGCATTCCAGTGCGGTGGGGTCAACCGTATCACAAAATGCGAAAGGGGCATAGTTCAACCTAAGGTCCTGGGTATGCGATGCTGAAACTCTTATGAAATTGACAAATAGGTTCAACGCCTGGAACATAGTGGTTTTACCAGAGGCGTTGGCACCATACATAGCTGACAGCTTCAACAGATCATTCTTGTAACCATCGCACGAGAATTTGTTATCTGGAAGTCTTTTGTCTTTTGAAGCTTCCATTGATATCGTGGTTTTTTCGTGAAAGATGCGATAGTTTGTCACACTGAAGCTTACTATCATAATATATAATATTCAAAATTTAATTATAAATTTTGTGATTTTTTCACATAATTAAATTTTTATTATTCTGATAAAGTAATTTACATTATTCCCCGAACACCAATTTCTAGATCTACAAGCATAACCTTCTTCGACAAAGACAACACCCCTCGATTTTTTTTGAACATATGATCCCAATATCAACATGCGGATAAAGACCGTTAAAAATCCGTTCGCAGAACCGAAAATGATATAGTCAAAAAAATATCTGGCACATATTAATATGCCAGATATCAGGGTGGTCCTTGTTGGACCGAAATTCGAAGGAAATGTCGGTGCCATAGCTCGTTGTATGGCCAATTTTGATGTGGAAGAGCTCTATCTTGTAAATCCCTGTGAACTCGGTGACACTGCATTCAACAGATCCAAACATGGTTCCCAGATCCTGGAAAATGCGGTCACAGTGACCTCCATGGAAGATGCACTCAAAGACTGTTTCCTCGTAGTTGGAACCAGTGGCGTCACTACGAAAGGAGATAAGAATTACACCAGGATCCCCATCCCCGTTCGTGAATTTGCAGAATCCACCAAAGGGTATGAAGAGAAGATCGCATTTGTCTTCGGAAGAGAAGACATCGGTTTGCTACAATCAGAACTCAATTGTTGTGACGTGCTCATCACCATCCCCGCTTCGGACAAATATCCCATCATGAACCTCTCCCACTCGGTCGGGGTCGTCCTTTATGAGATGTTCCAGACCTCCAACATCCCTAATCGCTGTGTCCCGGCCGACCATGAGGAAAAAGAACTTCTGTTCCAGTTCTTCGGAGATCTTCTTGAAGAGGTCGGTTACCTCGAAGCTAGAAGAGAACTCACCAGCGTCATGTTCAGGCGTATGATGGGGAGATCCATCCCTACCAAATATGAATACCACACCATCATGGGCGTAATCGGTGACGCGACCAAGATCATTCGCGCCGGCGGGAAGAAATGGGAATGAACATGAGGGCCTTATCCTCACCAAATCCCGAACAACTTACGATCTCAGGCACCGCATTCCCCTGAACTGTAAGCTTTTCCATCGCCTGTCCACGTTCTTGTTCACTGATATGCATGTCGGTGAACACAAGTATCTTACCACAACCGGAAGAGGTCTCGAAAAAAGGATGTTCCAGAGCGTCGGAAAATGCTTCCATGAATGTATTTCCACTTCCCAAAGCCATAGTGTAATGCGGTGACGAAAAATAAGAAAAAAATGGTGCGGATTCCAGAAGCTGAAGTATAAATCCAAGTATCTGAGCAGCACAAAGATGTGTGGACATTAGAGAAGAATCACAATTCTCTGGAAGAATATCACCCACCAATGTCTTCTGAATATCGAAAATAAACACAGTGCTCACATCAGAATTCAATTCGGAAAATGCCTTGATCGCCCTGCCACGTCTTTCAGACTCAAAAGAAAAGGGTAATGTGCAGAACATAACAACCGTTGATTTTACTTTACTGGCACATTCCATTACCACATTATGGATCTCGTGAAATGAACTTCCGGCCATAGATAGTATGAACAGCACATGGGTGTAACCGACCATTCTCTTGCATAGCTCTACTATATCCTGTTCCTTGTCTTTCCCCAACTGAAAACGAGATTCATGAGGATCGGAAGAACCTTCGATCGGATTTTTATCTATTAGAAGGATAGGAAACTTCCAGTTCGAAGATAGTCTTGCCAAAGTACGACCGGACGTACCATAAGCGATCACGAGAGTATTGGTCATCAAGGATCCTTCCGCTCAGATTCCAATCCTTTCGCAATAACATTGAGAAGGATCTCATTTGCTGGAGATTCATTCGAAGTGAAATCATCTAGATCAAGTGATGTCTCCGCTGAACGAGCAGCAAGGATCTTCTCCACATCTTCTTGAGTAAAGAAAGATTTTAACAAAATTGCCACTGCATCTTTGACCGCATCGGATTCACTAGAGTATTTCCCCTGTCTAACAAGTTCCGAAAGAAGGATCAATTGATCTGCGGACAACCTGACAACGATCCGTTCCTCTGTGCCCACAATATCACCAATCAAAGAAAAACCCCGAAGGGGTTAAAGCGTTTGAAGTTCCGATAGAGTCTAAGCTCATCCGAAGAGTGCGCTGAGTCCAGCTGCTGCTTCGTCTTCGCTGACAGTTTCCTCTTCTTCCTCAGCAGGGGCTGCTGCGGGTGCGGCTGCTGCGGCTGCGGGTGCGGCTGCTGCGGCTGCTGCGGGAGCTGCGACAGAAGCGTTTGCGATAGCTTCTTTGATGTCGACTCCCTCGAGGGATGCAACGAGTGCTTTGACTTTAGCGGCGTCAACTTCTACGCCTGCTGCTTTGAGGATAGCCGTGATAGCATCTTCGGTAATCTCTTTTCCAGCAGAGTAGAGGACCATTGCGCTGTAAATATACTGCATTTCATTCATCTCCATTTTCATCCGAATAGAGCGCTAAGACCGGCTGCGGCCTCATCTTCGCTGACTTCTTCGGATTCTTCTTCGTCTGCTTTCTGCTCCGCCTGTGCGACGGGTTCTGCTGCGGTAACAACGGGTGCTGCGGAAAGTCTCGCGGCAATGTCGTCGTTAGTGTATCCGGTTGCAGAAGCGATGGCAAGCATCTGACTGTCTGCCTTGGCAAAAAGCGCTCCAATTGTCTCATTAGTCGGTATCGCGGCCTCAACAGAAAGCGCATAAGCACTCCTGTATGCCTTCGCAATAAGCATTGGTACAGTCTCTTTTGCAGGGTATGCAATTTCAACTGCAAGTGCAATTGCGTCGTGTGCGGCCGTAGCGAACATATTGCTGTAATAATCATCAGGAATATCCAGAACACTTCTGCTGTAAACGATTCCATCGCCGAAGATCGCTTTCGCGTCCATACCGACAATCATTGGAAGGATTTCCAGCTTAGGAAGCATTGCCGCGAGTTCGGGTTTGATTACCTCGCCCTCTTTAGCGACAGTGGTGTCTTTCTTGATGGTTATTTTCCCGTTCATGATCTGAGCGGGAAGCCCGAGTTTCTGAAGTTCACCGATGATAGGTCCAGGTCCGAACGGGGTAGGTCCGGCAGGAACAACAATGTCGAATGGTGCTTTGTCGCCAGCCCTTGCTGGTGCAGGGGACATGGTCGCTTTCAGCTTGTTGAAAAGCTTAAAGGCGTTCAAGTCCGTGGTGACAATAGCGCACTGTCCGTCAACGTGATCTGCAAGAGCCTCGATTCCGGGCTTGTACTGAGCGGCCTCTTCAAGAGCAAGACGAATAAGATTGTTCTTGGTCATCTTGATCTTTGCGTGGTCACGCATTCCAGCCCTCATCGCTTGGATCTGCTGTCCAGGGATACCGCTCATGCTGATTACTGCTACGACAGGTGCATTCTTGATATCCTCGACGATCTCACCGACGAGTTCCTTCTTCCAACTTGCAACGTGTGCCATCCTTAGACCTCCTCAGAGCAACCTCTCCGAGGGACCCATGGTGGTCTTGATGTATGCAGAAGCAAGGTTGTGGGATCCCTTTTCAAGGTGTCCTTCAACACGCTTCATGATGAGGTCCGCATTTTCAGCGATATCCTCAGCAGACATGTTGACAGTTCCGATGGGTACATGGAAGGTTGTCTTGTCTTTCGTCCTGACTGTAACAGACTTACGGAAATTTGCGATAAGAGGCGCGGGGTCTGCACCGGGCGCGATGGGCTTAGGCATCTTTCCACGAGGACCGAGAACGGTACCGAGTCTTTTACCGACCTGCGCCATGAGAGGTGCTTCTGCGATAAAGTAATCGATCTCGTTTGCGATCTTCTTTGCCTGTTTCTTGTTCCCTGCGAGAGTTCCGAGTTCTTCGGGAGTGATCACAAGGTCGGCAACGTCTTTGGCTTTCAAGGCTAGTTCGCCACCACCAATCACAGCGATCTTGACATCTTTTCCGCGTCCCTTGGGGAGGACAATATCCTCCTGAATACGGTTCTTTGGAAGAGAAAGGTCAACATCTTTGAGATTGATGGCCAACTCAACCGTCTCAACAAATTTGCGCTTCTTCGCACTCTCAAGTGCCTTCTGCACAACTATTACGGTTGGTTTATCTGCCAATACAATTCCTCCTCGTAGTTCTAGCGGGTGTATTATGCCCTCCTACGAGCAAGGTGTTGTAAGTGTGACCTATATATAAAGGTAACAGAAACCCACAGTTCCACTGAAATCCTGCTATCAACATCCAACCTATTTCGATCTGATCGAATTCGAAACGTTGAACGCTGCTGCAGTAAGCAAAGCACAGTTCTTCTGCTGTGGCCTAAGCATTACCTGATTTGTATCTGTTCAAAACCTCCGCGGGAGATTTATAAGGATTTAATTTGAAAATGAAAAGACCGACCTTAAGATCAGTCATTGGGCATGGTTTCAATAACGTCCTTCTTTCTAAAAGATTTAAAGGTCTCAACCAACGTCTTCTTTATAGTCCTTAACACAATATACCAAGTATGGCCGAGGGCGAACAGAAACTGAAGATTCCGATCGGAAAGGATAATTTCATAAAAATTCGCGAAGGTGGATACTATTTCGTAGATAAATCCGAATTGATATCTGATATTCTTAAAGATGGATCTGAGGTCTTCCT
>CAVHHN010000035.1:0-18870 GCA_963635855.1 Faecalibacterium sp. CAG:74
CGATAGATGTTGTGGAATCTGGGAGAGAAATGGATGTGAGAGAGGTACAGCCACTGAAAGCGGAAGGACCAATCGAATTGAGGGCGCTAAGCAAGGATATCGAGGTAAGAGAGGTACAACCATAGAATGCATAGCTCTGTATGGATGTGACAAGACCGGGTATGATCACAGAGGTGAGTCCGGAACAGCCGTAGAATGTACCTGTCCCAAGAGATGTGAGCGAATTAGATAGCTCGGCCGAGGTCAAAGAACTACAGTCCCTGAATGCATAAACTCCGAGGGATTTGACAGAATCTGGGATGGATATGGCTGTAAGGGAAGTACAACCGCTGAACGCAGAGTCCTTGATAGAACTGACAGATTTGCCGATGCTGACAGTTGTAAGGGAAGTACAACCGCTGAATGCGGATACTCCGATGGTTTCGACGGAATCTGGAATGGTCACCGAAGTTATGTGGGTGCAGTCATTGAATGCATGATCTCCGATAAACCTGACCGATCCGGGGATTTCATAGGAGTCGCATACTTTACCCACAGGATAGGATATCAGTGTGATCAGGTCTTTGCCGAAAAGCACACCGTCGACCGAACTGAAAACAGTGTTTTCCGCAGAAACCTCAAAGGAAACGAGGGAAACACAGCCTTCAAACACGGACTCGGCACTTAGATCAGTAACTTTACCGAGATTGATAGAGGCGAGAGCAGTACATCCTGCGAAAGCAGATTCTCCAATGGAATTGACAGAATCTGGGATGACCATAGAGGTAAGGGAAGTACAACCACTGAAAGTGGAGGATTCGATAGATTTGACGGCAATTGGGATCTCCACTGAAGACAGAGAGGAACAGTTTTCGAATGCAGATTTACCAATGCATGTTATGGAATCGGGGATGGTTATGGATGTGAGGGCAGAACAGCCACTGAACACGGATTCTCCGAGGTATGTTACGGAATCGGGGATGACCATAGAGGTAAGGGAAGTACAACCCCTGAAGGTGGAGGATTCGATCGATTTGAGGGCAATTGAGGCCTTCACTGAAGTCAGTGAAGAACAGCCTTCGAAGGCAGATTTTCCAATACATGTTACAGAATCGGGGATGGTTATGGATGTGAGGGCAGAACAGCCACTGAACACGGATTCTCCAATAGATTTGACAGAATCAGGGATGATCATGGAGGTAAGGGAAGTACAACCCCTGAAGGTGGAGGATTCGATCGATTTAAGGATGATCGGAATCTTCACTGAAGACAGTGATGAACAGTCTTCGAAGGCAGATTCTCCGATGGATTTGACGTAATCAGAGATGAATATTGAAGTTATGGAGGTACAACCCTTGAAGGTGAAGGGTTCGATCGATTTGACGGCAATTGGGATCTCCACTGAAGACAGAGAGGAACAGCCTTTGAATGCAGATTCTCCGATGTATGTTACAGAATCGGGGATGGTTATGGATGTGAGGGCGGAACAGCCTTTGAATGCAGAGTTACCAATTGAAGTCACACCGTCAGGTATAACGATGGTAGTTAGTACATGTTTACTGAGTTGCCAAGGAGTATATTCCATGCCAGAGGCCCCATACTCGCACCAGTTTCCAGATCCTGTAAAGGTTACCGTTTCTATCTTAGTACAGCCGGAGAAAATAGGTGATTCGACAGAACCGACACAATCAAGGTTCACAGGAACCGTTAGATCTTTCAGTCCGCTACAATCATTAAATGCATATTTTCCGAGAGATGTGACGGAACTGGGGATTGTCACAGAGGACAATTTGAAACAGCCGGAGAATGCATAATCCCCTATGATTGTGATCGATCTTGGAATTGTTATTGATGTTAAGGCAGCACAAGAACTGAATGCATGATCTCCGATGGAGGTCACACCATCAGAAATAATGGCCGTAGATAGAACATGTTTACTGAGTTGCCAAGGAGTATATTCGACATCTGAAGCACTATACACATACCAGTTTCCAGTTCCAGTAAATGTTATTGATTTGATATTGTCACAGCCGGAGAAACAGGGGTTCTTATAGGATCCGACACAATCTAAACTCGCTGGAACAGTGAGTTCTTTCAAACCAGTACAATCATGGAATGCGGATGTTCCGAGAGTTGTGACGGAATCGGGGATGATTAAGGATTCGATGAAAGTGCAACCTTTGAACGCAGAGGGTGCAATGGATGTAACGGTGTCAGGTATCACATATGAAGTGTCTGCTTTGGCCACTGGGTATTGGATCAAAATGGTCTTTTCTTTATTGAAAAGAACGCCGTCGATCGAAGCGTAAACACCATTGTCCTCTGAAACAATGAATGACGTAAGTGAGGTGCAACCTTCGAATGCGTGATCTCCGAAGGACTCAACTGATCTGCCGAAATTGATAGTGACAAGGGATGTGCAATCTTTGAATGCGTGATCTCCGATATATGTGACGGAATTGGGAATT
Source organism: Faecalibacterium sp. CAG:74 (assembly GCA_963635855.1). Taxonomy (GTDB): domain Archaea; phylum Thermoplasmatota; class Thermoplasmata; order Methanomassiliicoccales; family Methanomethylophilaceae; genus Methanomethylophilus. The sequence goes on from CAVHHN010000035.1 coordinate 2,448, forward strand.
GTGATCAAGGTTAAGGAAGTACAACCGTAGAACGCATGATCTCCGATAGATGTGACCGAGTCCGGGATCATCACGGAAGTTAAGGAAGTACAGCCACTGAATGCGTACAATCCGATAGATGTGATGGAATCAGGGAGGGATATGAAAGATACAGACGAACATCCGGCGAATGCATAATCCCCAATAGCTGTGATCGAACCTTCTATGAGGATGTGTTTGATATCTTCTTTGTAGGAATACCACGGAGTTGAAGCGTTACTGGCGAAGTCCGACATAACCCCATATCCGCGCACCTTGAGTGTTTCCGTGAGCCTATCGTACTCGTAATAAACCATGTCTTTTCCACATATATCCCAATCCAATAACTCTTTGATCCATTTGCCACCAATATGCCTAAATGTAGAACCTGCTAAATTCACAACAGTTTGTTCAAGTTCGGTTTTACCATTGAAATCATAGAATTTTTCGTCGAACGCACTTTCCACGATCTCTGTGACGGAAGCTGGGATAGAGATAGTACCAAGAGAGGTACAACCACAAAGTGAATATGCTCCGAAAGTTGTGACAGATTCTGGAATGAAGATGTAACGGAGAGCAGTACATCCATTGAAGGAATAAGATCCGATAGACGTGACAGACTCGCAAATATCTACGTATATGATGGCATCTTTGTAAGAATACCAAGGCGCAGCACCTTTAGAGTAATTGTTCATTGGTCCGGAACCACTGATGGTGAGTATGCTATTTGTTGGATCGAATGCATAGCTGACATAATTTCCGCACATACCAGATAACTGTTTGATCCATTTGCTGCCTGAGTTTTTGAATATGGTGCCAGCCAGATTATCAACAGTTTGTGCAAGTTCGGTTTTACAATCAGCATCATAAAAGATAATGTTGAAAGCACCATCTTCGATGAAAGTGACAGAATCCGGAATAATAAGGGTGGTAAGGGAAATGAAACCTTCGAAAGCAAAGGAACAGATGGTTCTAACAGATGCAGGAACCTCATAAGAGGGGTCTGCTTTGGCCATGGGGTATTTGATCAGAGTGGTCTTTTCTTTGTTGAAAAGAACGCCGTCAATCGATACATAAGCACGGTTTTTCTCGGAAACAACGAATGAGGTAAGTGAAGTGCAACCATTGAACGAGTGATCTCCAATGGAATAAACTGCTCTGCCAATGTTGACAGAAGCAAGAGCAGTACATCCGTCAAATGCATAATCACCGATATTCGTGACGAAATCACCAATTATGATGGATGTAATGGCATCTTTGTGTGAGTGCCAGGGTGCATTATCACCAAAGTAGGAATACATTTGTCCGAATCCATTGATCGTGAGAGTTCCGGCAATGGTATCGAACACGTAAGAGACATCTTCTCCGCATTTACCGGATTCCTTGGAAGGATCATCCGAGGGGGTCGGTACCCGTTTGATCCATTTGCCGTCAACATTTTTGAAGGTGAAACCGGCCAGGTTTTCAACGGTCTGCTCGAGTACCCGTGTACCATTCAAGTTGTAGAAGGTTATGTCAAAAGCACCACCTTCGATAGAGGTTACAGAACCTGGGATGGATATTGACCTAAGGGAGGTACAACCCTTGAACGCAGAGGATGCGATGGTATTGACGGTGTCAGGAATGCCATAGGAAGTACCTTCTTTTGCCATTGGATATTGGATCAAAGTGGTCTTTTCCTTATTGAAAAGGACGCCGTCGATCGAAGCGTAAACACCGTTTTCCTCGGAAACAACGAATGAAGCAATGGATGTGCAACCTTCGAATGCAGAGTCACTGATCGATGTGATGGAATCGCCGATGACGATCGAAGTAATGAAATCTTTGTGGTGGAACCAGGGTGCTTCGCCACTGGAATAAGATTCCATCTGTCCGGAACCGCTGAGGGTAAGAGTTCCTGTAGAGAGATCTAATTCGAAAGTGACCTCTTCACCACACTTACCGGATTCCTTGAAATCATCATCCGAAGGCGTAAGCGACTGTTTGATCCATTTGCCACCAACATTTCTGAAGGTGAAACCAGCCAGGTTTTCAACGGTCTGTTCGAGTTCGGTCTCTCCATCTGAGTTATAAATGATTTCATCGAAAATACGCCCACCAATGGTCGTGACGGACTCAGGTATGGTGAGGGATTTTAGTGAAGTACAACCCTTGAATGCAGAGGATGCGATCAATGTAACAGAATCAGGAAGAATTATGGAAGTGAGAGCCGTACAGCCGTTGAATGCAGAGGTTCCGATGGATCTGATGGAATCAGACATAGAAACTGTGATGAGAGAAGTACAGCCGTTGAATGCAGTATTTCCGATAGATGTGACCGAATTAGACATGGTCACCGAGGAGAGATTGGTACAACAATAGAACGTGCCCACAGCGATGACCTTGACGGAATCTGGAATGGTTATGGCCGTAAGAGAAATACAGTTCTTGAATGCAGAGGCTCCGATGGACTGTATCGAATTGGGAAGGGTGATCGAGGTAAGGTCGAAACAGTTGTTGAAAGAACTTCTTCCTATCAAAACAACAGAATCGGAAATTGTGACGGAAGATATTGATGTGCAACCTTCGAACGCAAAGTCACCGATCGAGGTGACGGAATCGCCCACATTTATCGATCTAATGCTATTCTTATAGGAATACCAAGGCGCATTACTCTTGGAATAATTATTCATCGATCCGGAACCACTGATTGTAAGTGTGCCGGTGATCGGGTCAAGTACATACCTGACATCTTTTCCACATGTACCAAATATCTGTTTTATCCATTTGCCATCTACATTTTTGAATGCATGACCAGCTAAATTTTCAATGGTTTGATTGAGTTTCTTTTTACATCCCGTATCGTAGAAGTCCATATCGAATGCTTTCTCTCCGATTGTCTTGACGGAATCAGGGATTGTGAGGAAGGTTAGGGACTTACAACCGCTGAATGCAGAGGATGTGATGGTCTTGACAGTGTCGGGGATCTCATAGGAAGCCCCTTCATTGCCCGCAGGATATTGGATCAAAATGGTCTTTTCTTTATTGAAAAGAACACCGTCGACCGAGGCATATGCTTTATTCTCATCTGAAACAATGAATGAAACGAGGGAGGTACATTCACTGAATGCTAAGGATTTGATGGTTGTGACCGATTCGGGGATGGTGATAGAGGTCAGAGAGGTACAACCATAGAATGCGAAAGTGTCGATCGTAATGACAGATCTGGGTATAGTAACTGCGGAGAGGGAAGTACAGTCGCGACATACTGAGTTTCCAAGAGACGTGATGGAATCAGGGAGGGCGATGGATGTTAAGGAGGTACAACCATTGAACACAGAATTACCAAGAGAGACCACAGAATCAGGGAGGGCGATGGATGTTAAGGAGGTACAGCCACTGAATGCATTACTTCCAATAGAGGTGACCGATTCGGGGATCATCAACGAGGATAGTTTTGAACAATTGTAGAACGCAGAGGTTTCGATCGTTGTCAGGGAATCGGGGAGGGTCACACTAGTAAGAGAAGTACAGTCACGGAACGCATTACCTCCAATAGATGTAATCGAGTCATCGATGATGATCGACGTGATGCAATCTTTGTAGCAATACCAAGGTGCCGCACCCTGGAAATACATATCTATCTGTCCAGAACCATGAATCATGAGAATTCCAGTAAGCAGATAATATACAAATTTGACATCTTTTCCGCACATGCCAGTATACTGTTTGACCCATTTTTCTCCGACTTTCACGAATGTAGATCCACGGAGGTTTGCAAATGTAGGTTCAAGTTCGTTTTCACCTGAGATATCAAAGAATTTTCCATTGAAAACAGACTTTCCAAGAGATGTGATTGAGTAGGAGACTGAGATTTCAGACAGAGAGGTGCAGCCATCAAAAACATTATCCTCAATTGTTGAGACAGAATCTGGAATGATTATAGAAGTAAGTGAAGTACAATTCTTAAACGTACTTTCCATGAGAGATGTAATAGAATTACCCATATCCAACGAGGTAAGGTGGAAACAGCCTTCGAATGCACATGGTTGAATAGTAACTACGGTATCGGGGACCTCATATGCGAGATCGGTTTTACCAACTGGATATCTAATCAATGTATTCTTATCCTTGTTGAAAAGAACTCCGTCGAGAGAACAGAAATTTCTATTGTTCTCACTAACATATATCGATTGAAGCGAAGTACAATCCTTGAACGAAGAGTATCCGATAGCTCTAACAGATTCAGAAATGGTTATGGAGAGGAGGGAAGTGCAACCTTCGAACGCAAAATTTCTGATATAAGTGACAGATGCGGGGAGTTCATAAAAGGAGTCTGCTTTGGCTATGGGATATTGAAGTAGCCCAGTCTTATCATTGCTGAAAAAAACACCGTCCACTGAACAGTAAAAACGGTTCTCCGGAGAAACCTCGAAGGAAGTAAGAGAGGTACAACCACTGAACACACTCTGACCGATGAAATTAACAGATTTACCGAGTTTAATAATGGCAAGAGAGGTACAGTTGTAGAATGTAAACTCTCCAAGAGATCTTACAGAGTCTGGGATGGTGAGGGATGTGATAGAAATGCAACCTTCGAATACGTTGGTCTCGAAAGATAAAATGGAAGCAGGTATGATGATTTTTGAGAGAGATGTGCAACCGTAGAAAAGATGGCTCTCGAGGACTGTAAGGGAATCGGAAAGGTTGATGGAGGTGAGGGATGTGCAACCTTCGAACGCATACTCTCCGATAGATTTGACGGAATCAGGGATGTCCACGAAAGTTAAGGAAGTACAGCCACTGAATGCATACAATCCAATAGATGTTATGGAATCGGGGAAAAATATAGAAGATATGGACGTACATCCGTTGAATGTATAATCTCCAATAGCAGTGATTGAATCCCCTATGATGATGTGTTTGATCGAATCCCTATATGAATACCACGGAGTTGAAGATTTGCTGGCAAAGTTCGATATAATTCCAAATCCCTGCACTTTGAGTGTTTTTGTGTTTGCATCATACACATAATAAACCAGGTCTTTTCCACACATGTCGGCATCAGAGAATTGTTTGATCCATTTGCCATCAATATTCTTAAATGAAGATCCAGCTAAGTTCACAGCAATTGGTTGGAGTTCGGTTTTACCATCTGGCTCATAGAATTTCCCGTCAAACGCACCATCGATGATCCCTGTGACGGAAGCAGAAATAGAGATAAATGTGAAAGACACACAATTGCTTAAAGCACATTTTCCAATGGTTGTGACGGAATCAGGAATAGTGAGGGATGTGAAATAGTTACATCCATAGAATGCGTAGGATCCAAGAGATGTTACGGAATCGGTGATATTAATGGATTTGATCCTTGTTCTGTAAGAATACCATGGCGTATTGCCCTCGGAATAATCATCCATTGGTCCAGAACCACCGATCGTGAGTACCCCAGATGTTAGGCCGAATGAATATCTGACATCTTTCCCACACATACCAAACAATTGTTTGGTCCATAGGCCATCAACAATTTCGAAGAGACCTCCTGCAAGGTTCTCGGCAGTTTGGTCAAGTTCATTTGTACCCGCACTGTCATAGAAAATCATGTTGAACGCGGAATCTTCGATAGAGGTAACAGAATCAGGAATACTAAGGGAGGTAAGGTAAGTACAACCTTCGAAAGCTAAGGAACTGATGGTTTTGACAGATGCAGGGATGTCATAAGAGGAATTTGATTTGGCCATAGGGTATTGGATCAAAGTGGATTTTTCTTTGTTGAAAAGAACACCTTCGATCGAAGAGTAAGCACCATTTTTCCCTAAAACATAGAATGCCGTGAGTGAGGTGCAACCACTGAACGCATGATCTCCAATAGAATTAACTGATCTGCCAATGTTGACAGAACCAAGAGCGGTACATCCGGCAAATGCAAAATCCCCGACATTCGTGACGAAGTCACCAATGGTGATCGAGGTAATGGCATCTTTGTGTATGTGCCAAGGTGCACTATCACCGAAATAAGGATACATCTGTCCGAACCCATTGATCATAAGAGTTCCGGTAATGGTATCAAACATATAATTGACATCTTCTCCGCATTTACCGAATTCCTTGGAGGGATCATCTGTGGGCGCGAATTCATACCTGATCCATTTGCCATCAATATTCTTGAAGATGAAACCAGCCAGGTTCTCAACAGTTTGTTCGAGTTCGGTCTCCCCATCCGAGTCATAAATGGTTGCATCGAATATGTTGTCTCCGAGGTTCGTGACGGAATCGGGAATAGTTATTGAACTAAGGAACGTACAACCTTCAAAAGCGAAGGAACCGATGGAGGTGACAGATGCAGGGATCTCATAAGAGGGATCTGCTTTGGCCATAGGGTATAGGATCAAAGTGGACTTTTCTTTGTTGAAAAGAACACCGTCGATCGAAGAGTAAGCACCGTTTTTCTCGGAAACAACGAATGAAGAAAGTGATATGCAATCCATGAACGCAGAGGAGTCCATGGAGGTAACAGAATCACCAAAGTTGACAGTTGTGAGAGAGGTACAACCCTTAAACGCAAATGTTCCGATAGAGATCACTGAATCCGGGAGGATCACCGAAGGTAACACAGAACAATTGGCGAACGCATTCTCTCCGATCGAAACGATGGAGTCAGGAATACTAAGAGTGGAGAGAGATGTACAGCCTTCGAAAGCACGACCACCAATTGTCGTAACAGAATCCTCAATGACGATCGATGTGATGAGACCTCTGTAGGGATACCAAGGTACTTTTTCATTAAAGTAAGAATTCATTGGTCCGGAACCGCTGATCGTGAGGAGTCCTGTAGAACTATCGAACACAAATGCGACATTTTCACCGCATTTACCAGATTCCGCAGGAGGATCTTCCGATGGGTTGGGTGCTTGTTTGATCCATTTATCCCCTTCTTTCGTGAATGTGGCTCCGACGAGGTTTTCAACTGTAGCTTCAAGTTCGTTTTCACCATCTGTGTCATAGAATTTGCCGTTGAACACAGACCCTCCGAGGGAGGTGATCGAAGCAGAGAATGTGATACGGGTGAGGGATGTACAGCCATCAAAAGCATAATTCCCGATGGTCGTGACAGAATCTGGGATGGTGATGAAGGCGAGTGCGATACAGTTCTTGAATGTACTTTCTTTGATGGATGTGATCGAATTACCCAGATCGACCGATGTAAGATAGATACAGCCTTCGAACGCAGAGGGGCTTATGGTTGTGACCATATCTGGGATCCCATAAGTGACATCGGTTTTAGCCACGGGATATCTAAGTAATGTGTTCTTTTCCTTACTGAAGAGTACACCATCGACCGAACAATAATTCTTGTTGATCTCGCTAACATAGATCGATTGAAGTGAAGTACATCCCTGGAACACAAAATATCCAATTGATGTAACGGATTCAGAAATGGTAACGGAGATGAGAGAGCTACAATTGATAAATGCGTTATCTCCGATCGATTCAACAGAATCTGAAAATGTCATAGAGGTAAGGGAAGTACAACCACCGAACGTAGAATCTCCGAAAGAAGTTACGGAATCTGGAATTGAGATGAATGCAAGAGAAGTACAACCGTAGAATACGTGAGATTCGAGTGAAGTTATGGTGTCTGGGATAACGACGGAAGTTAGGGAAGTGCACTCACTGAACGCAAAAGCTTGGAGGGTTGTGACGGAGTCTGGTATGGTTATGGAGGTTAGAGATGTGCAACCACTGAACACAAAAGCTTGGAGGGTTGTAATAGAGTCTGGGATAACGACGGAAGCTAAGGATGTACAACCTTCAAATGCGTGAGGTCCAAGAGATAGAACGGTACCTGGGATGGTGAGGGAGGCGAGGGAAGTACAGCCATTGAATGCACAGTCTCCAATGCTGGTGACAGAATCGGGAATGGTAATGGAAGATAGTGATGTGCAACCTTCGAAAGCATGGTCTCCAATTGTCGTTACGGTGTCCTCAATGATAATTGAGGTAATGGCGCCTTTATAGGAATACCAAGGAGCTTTTTCATTTGAATAAGACCCCATTGGTCCGGAACCGCTGATTGTGAGTGTTCCTGTAGAACCATCGAACACAAATGTAGCATTTTTACCACATTTACCAGAGTCCCCAGAAGAATTTTCCGAGGATGTGGATGAACCAGCATCATCATTGCTGGTAGAACTGACAGTGTTTTCAACGGTTTGACTGAGTCCGTTTTTACTATCAGTGTCGTAAAAGATTGCATGATTCGAATTATCCTCGATTGCGATAGGCTCAGAGACAGAATTTGATGTCGAAGAAGGATAACTCTCAAACGCATGACCACCATTAACGACCGAAGCAATGACATCAGGGGATGAATACAAAGGTGCTTTGTTGGTCAAATCAGGATCTTTTCCAGATTCGTTAGCGGAATCTTCCGAAATAGGTGATGATTGTTTTATCCACCTGCCACCCGTGTTCATAAAGGTGGATCCAGCTAGGATTTCGGCAGTGACTTCTAATTCCTTTTCACCGCCAATATCAAAGAATTTTCCGTCGAACACACCCTTTCCAATAGATGTAATGGAACTAGAAAGGGTAATGGAGGTAAGGGATGTGCATCCTCCGAATGCGTACGCTCTGATGGTTGTGAGTGAATCCGGGAGGGTGATGGTGGATAGGGACTTACAACCATAGAATGCGAAAGAATCGATCGTTATAACAGATTTAGGTAGGGTAACTGTGGTGAGGGAAGTACAGTCGCGGCACACAGAATCTCCGAGAGAGGTCAAAGAATCGGGGAAGGCTATGGATGTTAGGGATTTGCAACCATTGAACGCAGAATTACCGAGGGATATTACAGAATCAAAGAGGATCACTGACGTAAGTGAGGTGCAACCATTGAATGCGTTGCTTCCAATAGTGGTGACCGAATCGGGGATCGTCAGCGAGGTTAGTTTTGAACAATTGTAGAACGCGGAGGTTCCGATCGTTGTCAGGGAATCAGGAAGCGTAACAGTAGTAAGGGAAGTACAGTCACGGAATGCATTTGCACCGATAGTGGTGATTGAGTCATCAATTACGAAAGATGTGATGGAATTTCTGTAAGAATACCATGGTGTTGTACCCTTTGAATAATCATCCATTGGTCCAGAACCACTGATCGTGAGTATTCCAGTAAACATATCAAATACATAATTGACATTATTTCCACTTGAACCAGAGTACTGTTTTATCCATTTATCCCCTACTTTCATGAATATAGATCCAACGAGGTTTGCAACCGTAGGTTCAAGTTCGTTTTCACCAGAAATATCAAAGAATTTTCCGTTGAACACGGACTTTCCTATAGATGTGATCGAAGCAGAGAAGGTGATGTGAGAAAGGGAAGTGCAACCATCAAAAGCATAATTCTCGATGGTTGTGACTGAATCGGGAATGGTAATAGAGGTGAGTGCAGTACAATTCTTGAATGTATTTTCCTTGATGGCTGTGATTGAATTACCCAGATCCACTGAGGTAAGGTATATACAACCTTCAAACGCAGAACAATCTATATCTGTGACAGTGTCTGGGACCTTGTAACTGAGGTCGTTTTTACATATAGGATAGTAAAGCAAAATATTCTTTTCCTTGCTGAAGAGGACACCATCGACCGAACAATAATCCGTATTGGTTTCGCTAACATAGATCGATTGTAGTGAAGGACATCCCTGGAACGCAGAGGATCCAATGGATGTAACGGTTCCAGAAATGGTAACAGAGCTGAGGGAAGTACAATTGAGGAATGCATTGTCTCCGATCGATTCGACAGAATCTGGAACAGTCATGGAGAGGAGAGAGATACAGCCACTGAACGTAAAATCTCCCAGTGAGATGACAGACTCTGGAATTGATACGGAAGTCAGGCGGGTACAGCCACCGAATGTGGAATCTCCCAGAGTGATGACGGACTCTGGAATTGATACGGAAGTCAGGCGGGTACATCCGTAGAATGCATGGGATCCAAGAGAAGATACAGAGTCAGGGATGACAATGGAAGTTAGAGCGGTACATTCACTGAACACAAAGGCCTTGAGGGTTGTGACAGAATCGGAGATAGTTACGGAGGTTAGGGAAGTACAACCTTCGAATGCACGGGGCCCGAGTGATGTGACAGAATCGGGTATGACAATAGATGCAAGTGAAGTGCAGCCACTGAACGTAGCATCTCCGAGAGTAAGAACTGTACTCGGGATGGAGATGGTGGCGAGGGATGTACATCCGTAAAATGCACAGTCTCCAATGGTGGTGACAGAATCGGATAGGGCAATGGAGGTGAGAGTTTTACAACCATAGAATGCATGGGATCCGAGTGATGTGACAGAATCAGGAAGGATCACTGAAGCGAGAGAAGTGCATCCCTCGAACGCAGAATATCCGAGAGACGTGACAGAATCGGAAATAGTTATGGAGGTGAGGGCCGAACATCCGTAGAATGCACGGGGTCCGAGAGACGTGACAGAGTTGCCAACAACAATCGATCTGATAGAATCTTTATATGCAACCCAAGGCACTGTGTCCTGGTAATATGTGCCCATTTGTCCGAAACCGTTGATCAAAAGTGTTCCATCACTTGTATCGAATCCGTATTGGACGTTCTTTCCGCACATACCAGAGATTAATTTTATCCAATTACCATCAGTATACTTCAAAATAGATCCTGCCAGGTTTTTGACGGTTAGTTCAAGTTCGCCCTTATGGCCTGCGTTATAAAGTTTACTATCGAAAATATTCATTCCGATAGAAGTGATGGAATCGGGGATTGTGAGGAAGAGTGCAGCACAACCTTGGAACGAATAATCTCCGAGGGTCTTGACAGTGCTCGGTATGTCATAAATGGCATCTGTCTTACCCATAGGGTACCAGATCAAAGTTGTCTTATCGTTACTGAAAAGAACTCCGTCAACAGAACAATAAACATTATTCTTATCAGAAACAACGAATGACTCAAGAGATTTGCAATTACTGAACGCAGCATTGTCAATGGATATGACGGAATCAGGAATGGCGATAGAAACAAGCGAGGTGCAATTCATAAAAGCGGAGAATCCGATCGATGTGACTGAATTTCCGAGGTTTACTGTAACAAGGGATGTGCACCCCATGAACGTAGACGATTCGAGGGAGGAGATAGAATTTCCGAGGTTTACTGTAACAAGGGATGTGCAATACCTGAACGCGTTGTATCCGAGATAAGTGACGGAATCGGAGATGGTCACTGTGGGTAATTTGGAACAATTGCTGAACGCATTCTTTCCGATCGAGGTAACGGTATCGGGAATGTATACAGATTTAAGCCCAGAACAACCAGAGAACGCAAAATCTCCGATGGAGGTCACACCATCGGATATGATGACCGTGGTTAGTGTGTTTTTACTGATCTGCCAAGGTGTGTACGCGTAATATGGGAATTGAGACCGGTCCTGACTATATGTGACCCAATTTCCAGATCCTGTGAACGTGATCTTTTCGATATTGATACAGTCTGCAAAAATGGGATCTTTATCGTACATGATGGCGTTAAGATCTGCAGGAATGGTCAGATCTTTCAAACTGGTACAACCGCTGAATACTCCTTTCCCGATGTAAGTGACAGAATCAGGTATATTGATCGTCATGAGGGAAGTGCAATTATCGAACACAGAATATTCAATCGATGTGACTGAATTACCGAGATCGACAGTAGCAAGAGAAGTACAACCCATGAACGCAGAGGTTCCAAGCGAGGTAACAGAGTCGGGGATCACCACCGAAGATAATCCAGTACAGTTGCTGAACGCATTCTCCCCGATAGAAATAACGGATTCGGGAATCGATATGTACTTAAGCCCAGTACAACCAGAGAATGCAAAATCTCCGATGGAGGTCACACCGTCGGATATGATGACCGTGGTCAGTGCACTCTTATTCATCTGCCAAGGGGTATACTCATAGTAGGGGAATTGAGACTGATCCTGACTATAGGGGAACCAGTTTCCAGATCCGGTGAACGTGATCTTTTCGATATTGACACAGTCTTGGAATGCAGGATCTTTATCGTACAGTACCGGGTTGAGAGTAATAGGGAGTGTGAGTTCTTTCAAACTAGTACAACCACTGAACACATTCCACTCGATGGATGTAACATAATCTGGTAGGGTTATGGATGGGAGAGAGGTACAACTATAAAACGCAAAGTGTCCGATGGATGTGACTGAATCCGGTATGGTAACTGATGTAAGCGAGTAACAATAGGAGAACGCATACGATGGGATGATTGAAACTGAATCTGGGATTGAAATGGATGTAAGCGAAATGCACTTATTGAAAGCGTAGGGTCCGATGGATGTGACTGAATCAGGAATAAAGAGCGAAGTGATGGATGTACAATTATCAAACGCAGAATATCCGAGGGAGGTGACAGAATCCGGGATATAAATGGAAGTGAGGGAGACACACCTGAAGAATGTATAATCTCCGATCGAGGTAATAGAATCGGGGAGGATGACAGAGGAGAGGGAGGTACATCCTTCGAACATAAAGCGAATGGATCTGACGGAATCAGGAATTTTAATAGAAGTAATGGAGGCACAGCCCCTGAACGCACTGTCACCAAGATATGTGACAGAATTGGGAAGATCAATAGATGCTAGGGATTTGCAATTCCGGAACGCAGATTCTCCGATGTATGTGACAGAATCGTGGAGGGTGACAGAAGCAAGTGACATACAGTCGTAGAACGCACGATCCCCAATCGAGATTACATGATATGGAATATCTAGGGATGTGAATGAAGCGCAACCATAGAATGCAGATTCTCCGATGTATTTGGCTGAACTAGGGAGAGTGATGGTGGCAAGTGACATACAGTCATAGAACGTATAATTTCCAATTGAAGTGACGTCATCCGGAATAGCTATGGATGTGATAGATGTACAACCGTAGAATGCAGATTCTCCGAGGTATTTGAGCGAATCTGGGAGGCTCATGGAAGTTAATGAGGTACAACCATTGAATGCACTCGATCCGATGGATGTAATGGAATCCGAGAGGGAAATGGAAGTTAATGAAGCACAACCATAGAATGCATTCGGTCCGATTAATGTGAGAGAATCGGGGGTGCGTATGGAAGTTAATGAAGCACAACCATAGAATGCATTCGGTCCGATTGATGTGACACAATCGGGAATGAAAATAGATTTTAGAGAAGTACAACCTTCGAACGTAAAGTCTTTGATGGAGGGTTCCGGTCCGGCTAATGAGAGTGAATATGGGAGGTTCACAGTAGTTAAAGAAGTACACCCACTGAATGCACTCGATCCGATTGATATGACCGAAGATGGAATGTCCATAGAAATTAAGGATTTACAACCGCTGAATGCATTCGGTCCGATTGATGTGAGAGAATCGGGGACGCTCAGGGAAATTAAGGATTTACAACCGCTGAATGCATTCGGTCCGATGTATTTGAGCGATTCTGGGAGATCCATGGAAGTTAATGAAGCACAATCGTTGAAGGCACTCGATCCGATGGATACAATGGAATCAGGGAGGGAGATGGAGGTTAATGAGGTACAACCGCTGAATGCATTCCATCCGATTGATGTGACGGCACCATAAATTTGAACATATCTGATGCTATCTTTATATGAATTCCAAAGAGAAGTGCTAGCAAAGTCTCTTACCGACCCAGTTCCGTGTATCTTAAGCGTTTCGGTAATGGAATCGTATTCGTAAACCATGAATTTGTATCTATTATATGGCCAAGTCGGCCACTTTGTATATACATGATTACTTTCATCGGTGAGACTGAATCCACCACACAAACCCAGATCCGAGCAATATTTGATCCAGCAACCATCAATATATTGGAAAGTGGATCCAGCCACGTCGGCAATTTCAGTAAGTTTGACTGGGTCAAAATAGGAACGCTCTTCCACCTCCCCATGGTAAACCACAAATTTGGGTCCATAGAATTTTCCATTAAATGCGCCATCTGAGATACTCGTGACAGAAAGGGGAATGGAAACTGAAGTGAGAGATATACAACCATCACATGCATATGTTCCAATGGATGTGACAGAATAAGGGAATACGATCGAAGTGAGAGATGTACAGTTTCTAAACGTGGCAATTCCAATGGAGGTGACGGAATTGGATATGTCGATAGATTCTAGCGAAGTACAGCCTTCAAACGCAGAATATCCGATGGAGGTGACGGAATCGGGGATGGTGACGGACGTGAGGGAAATACATTTCTTGAACGCAGAAGGACCGATGGAGGTGACGGACGCAGGGATGGTGAGGGATGAGAGAGAAGTGCAGTTGCAAAATGCGTAAGGTCCAATGGATTGGACTGAACCGGGAATAATGATGGATACAAGCAAGGTACAGTTATAAAACGCATATTGTCCGATGGATGTGACAGACCTTGGTAGTGTGATAGAGTTCAGGTAAATGCAACCATCGAATGCAAAAGGTGCGATTGTTGTAACTGTGTCAGGAACCTTGTATGCAGAACCTGTTTTGGCCATAGGATAATAGAACAAAGCGGTCTTGTCGTTACTGAAAAGAACACCGTTGACTGAAGTATAAGAATGATTTTCATCAGAAACAACAATAGAACTCAGCGATGTACAACCGCTGAACACCGAATCTCCAATTAAGTTAACGGATCTGCCAATTTTGACAGTGACTAAGGATTTACAGTCACAGAATGCGGATGATCCAATGGTCGTGACAGAGTCAGGAATAGAAATTGAAGTAATGAGGGAACAACCTTCGAACGCAAAATCACCGATACCCGCAACAGAATCTGTGATGACAATCGAGGTGATCTTATCTTTCAGTGGGTACCAAGGCGCCTTATCAACGGAATAAGAATCCATTTGACCGGAACCACAGATGGTAAGTGTTCCAGAGGTAGCATCAAATCTATAATCGATATGCCCACTACTGTTATCAGAATAATCTGATGTGTCTGCATCAGATAGATCGACGCCCGTAATGGCAAAATACGCTGACACACAAACAAGCAGTGTGACCATCAATACTACTGAGTTCTTGACTATAGTTTCATCCTCGTAAACTAATTCCATCGTTTAATAAACAATAATATAAACATGTTGTAGACAAAAGAATGACAATTAGTAGAATAGCAGTATACAATCAAAAAATTAATTATTCCTAAATTATGGTCGTTTTCGGAATTGAAATATTTGGTACCAGGGATTTAAACCCCTGTAAAATGTTTTCAGGCGCGTTTCTTCTTCACAACCACAACGGCCACAGATAAGGCAATAACAACAACTATCGCGATCAAGAGGTAGATCATCATCGATCCGTTACTAGAGTTCGAATCAGAGGGGGATGAAGGCGTGGGAAGCGAAGCAGAACTCTGTTTGATCCATTTGCCATCAACATTGTTGAATGATGAACCTGCTAAGTTCTCAACAGTCGGTTCGAGTACGTTTTCCCCTCCTGAAGTATAGAAGACCATGTCGAAAGCACCGGTTTCGATGGTTGTGACAGATTCAGAGATGGTGATGGATGTGAGGGAAGTGCAACCCTTGAACGCAGAAGATTTGATGATCGTAACGGCGTCAGGTACCTTATAAGAAGTTTCTTTTTTGGCCACTGGGTATTGGATCAGAGTATGCTTATCTTTGCTGAAAAGAACACTGTTGGTTGAAGAGTATACACTGTTCTCATCAGAAACGACATACGAAGCAAGTGACGAACATCCCTTGAAGGCAGCCTCACCAATAGCGTTGACGGAATTACCTAGGCTGACCGTGGCGAGTTTGGTACAATCTGCGAATGCGGATGCACCTATGGACTCGACGGAATCGGGGATTGTGATTGATTCGAGGGAGGTCATACCTTCGAAGGCAAACTCACCGATAGTTGTGACAGCGCCATCAATGACGATCGAGGTGATGTGATTTTTGTGGGAGATCCAAGGAGCGTTACCGCTAGAATATGACATCATCTGTCCTGAACCGCTAATGATAAGGGATCCTGTGGAGAGAATCAATTCATATGTGACGGCATCTCCACACATACCGAAATCTTTCTGTTTTATCCATTTGCCATCGACCTTCTCGAATGTCGATCCCGCCAAGTTTGCAGCAGTTTGTGATAACTCAGATCCACTATCGGTGTCGTAGAATTTACCGGAGAATGCAGAGTCTGCGATAGAGGTCACAGATCTGGGGATGGTTATGGATGTTAGATGGGTATTATCTTTGAACGCATGAGCAGCTATCGAGATTACACCAGCAGGAATCTCAAATGAGGTGTTGGTGTTACCTGCAGGATACTGTATCAATTCGGTCATTTCCTTATTGTACAGCACACCATCCAAAATGCAATACTTCGAACTTTCCTCACTAACTTTGAACGTAGTGAG
>CAVHHN010000036.1:0-18169 GCA_963635855.1 Faecalibacterium sp. CAG:74
CTGGGTCATGGAAGACCATGTCGAACGCACCGGCTTCGATGGTTGTGACGGAATCTGGAATGGTTATGGAGGTAAGAGATTTGCAGCCAATGAACGCAGAGGATGCGATGGTTGTGACGGTGTCAGGTATTTCGTAGGAAGTACCTGCTTTGGCCACTGGATATTGGATCAAGGTAAGCTTGTCTTTGCTGAAAAGAACACCGTCGATCGATACATAGGTGCCGTTGTTCTCAGATACTACATACAAAGCAAGTGATGAGCATCCATTAAACGCACTATCTTCGATAGTGTCCAACAGTTTACCGAGTTTGACGGTGGAAAGTTTAGAACAGCCTGCAAATGCGGATGCTCCAATGGATTCGACTGGATCGGGGATTGTTATGGATCCGATGGAACTGATACCTTCGAAGGCAAAGTCGCCGATAGAAGTGATATCATCGCCAATAACGATCGAGGTGATGATATCCTTGTGGGAGAACCAGGGGGCTTGACCGCTGGAATAGGATCCCATCTGTCCGGAACCATTGATCGTGAGAGTTCCCTCAGAGAGATCCAATTCGTAAGTGACACCATCACCACATTCACCGGATACCTTGTTGGGATCTTCGGAAGGAGTGGATGCCTGTTTGATCCATTTGCCGTCAACTTTGTTGAAAGTGGAACCGACCAGGTTTTCAACGCTTGGTTCGAGTTCTTTTTCACCCGCTGGGTCATGGAAGACCATGTCGAACGCACCGGCTTCGATGGTTGTGACGGAATCGGGGATAATTATAGAAGTGAGAGAGGTACAACCGTTGAACGCAGAGGATGCAATGGTCTTGACAGATGCAGGGACCTCATAGGAAGTTCCTGCTTTGGCCACTGGGTATTGGATCAATGTGGACTTGTCATTGCTGAAAAGAACATCATCAATCGAAGCGTATACATTGTTCTCGTCGGAAACGACATATGAAGAAAGTAATGTGCAACCTTCGAACGCAAATTCACCGATCGATGTAACATCGTCACTGATAACGATCGATGTGATGGTATCTTTGTGGGCATACCAAGGTGCTTGGCCGCTTGAATATGATCCCATCTTTCCTGAACCGCTGATGGTGAGAGTTCCTGTGGAAAGAACCAATTCGTAAGTGATACCATCACCACATTCACCGGATACCTTGTTGGGATCTTCGGAAGGAGTGGATGCCTGTTTGATCCATTTACCTTCATTATTGTTGAAGGTGAAACCTGCCAGGATTTCAACAGTTTGATCGAGTTTAGTTTTACCATCTGAGTCATAAAAGATCAGGTCAAAAGCACCAGATTCAATGGTTTCAATCGATTCTGGGATAGTGAGAGAGGTTAGGGAAGTGCAACCTTTGAAAGCAGAGGATTTGATAACCGAGACGGTGTTAAGTATCTCATAGGAGGTTCCTTCTCTGGCCGGAGGATATTGGATCAGAGTGGTCCTGTCGCTATCGAAGAGAACACCGTTCATTGAACAGTATGCCTTGTTTTCGTTGGAAACGACATATGAAGAAAGTAATGTGCAACCTTCGAACGCGGATGCCCCGATTGACCTGACAAAACTGCCGATATAGACCGTGGAAAGTTTAGTGCAACCTTCGAACGCGGATGCCCCGATTGACCTGACAGAATCGGGGATTAGGATTGAATCAATGAAGGTAATACCTTCGAACGCACAGTTACCGATCGATGTAATAGACTCGGCCATTCTAATAGAGTTGATGGAATTTTTGTAGGAGAACCACGGTGCACCACCACTGGGATAAGATCTCATCTCTCCGGAACCGAGAATAACAAGATCCCCTATGGAAAGATCCAATTCGTAAGTGATATCATCTCCGCATTTACCGAATGCCATCTGTTTGATCCATTTGCCATCAACATATTTGAGGATAGAACCAGCTAAATTTGCAGTGGTTGGCTCGAATCCCTTTTCACTATCTGGGTAGTAGAAGACCACGTCGAAAGCACCATTTTCGATGGTTGTGACGGTATCGGGAATGATTATGGAGGTAAGGAATGTATGGCCATTGAACGCAGAAGATTTGATGATTGTAACACTGTCCGGTACCTTGTAGGACGTTCCTGCTTTGGCCACTGGGTATTGGATCAGAGTACACAGGTCTTTGCTGAAAAGAACACCGTCGATCGAAGCATATACGCTGTTCTCGGTGGAAACGTTGTACAAAGCAAATAATGAACATCCATTGAACGTACCTTCCCCTATAGAATCGACCAACTTACCTAGTTTGATAATGGCAACTTTTGTACAACCTTCGAACGCAAAATCTCCAATTGATGTGACATCGTCACCGATAACGATCGAGGTGATGATGTCTTTGTGGGCATACCAAGGTGCGTTACCACTGGGATAAGAGTCCATCTTTCCAGAACCGTTGATAGTGAGCACTCCGGTGGAAAGATCCAATTCGTAAGTGGCCTTTTCTCCGCATTTACCGAATTCCTTCTGTTTGATTAATTTGCCTTCGATATTCTTGAAAATGAAACCAGCCAGGTCCGTGGTGGTTGATTCGAGAACCTTTTCACCATTAGTGTCATAGAAGGTTACATCAAACACATCCTCTCCGAAGGATGTGACCGAATCGGGGATGGCGAGGTAGGTGAGGGAAGTGCAACCCTTGAATGCAAAATCACCGAGGGATGTGACGGAATTGGGGAGAATGATAGAGGTAAGGGAAGTACAGCCATCGAATGCTAATGATCCGATAGAGGTTACAGAATCGGGGGGAGTGAGGGATTTGAAGGAAGTACAGCAACGGAATGCGGAATTTCCTATGGATTTGACGGAATCTGGAATAGTGATAGAGGTAAGGGAAGTACAGCCCTCGAACGCAGATGCTCCGATGGATGTGACCGAATCGGCGATGGTGATCGATGAAAGGGCGGTACAACCTTTGAACGCAAAGAATCCGATAGTCTCGACTGATCCTTTAATGAGTACTGTTCTAATAGCAGCTTTATATGAGTCCCAAGGCCACAAACCATAGGACTCACTGGCCATTGACCCCGAACCAGTGATTATCAAGATACCAGTACTGGCATCGAATTCGTAAGTGGCATTTTCTCCACATTCACCGGAGTCCTTGATAAATGCCAGTTTGATCCATTTACCACCAACATTATTGAATGTGGAATCTGCCAACATTTCAGCTGTCGGTTCGAGCTCTGTTTTTTTATCGGTATCGTAGAATTTTATGTCAAAAGCATCGGCTTCAATAGTTCCGACGGAATAGGGGATGGTTATTGAGGCGAGGTAAGTGCAATCCCTGAACGCAGAGGATTTGATGATTGTAACAGAATCAGGGATCTCGTAAGCAATATCTACTTTGGCCGCTGGATATTGGAACAGAGTATTCGTATAATCACTGAAAAGCACACCGTCGATGGATGTGAATGCACAGTTCTCTTCGGAAACGACGAACGAAGCAAGTGATGTGCATCCCTTAAACACATTCTTTCCGATGTTTGTGACGGAATCAGGGATGGTGATGGAGTCGATGCGAGTAATGCCTTCGAACGCATAATCCCCGATGGATGTGATAGTGTCACCGATAGTGATTGTAGTAATGGAATTTCTGTAGGAGAACCAAGGTGCATTGCCGCTGAAACATGAATCCATTTCTCCTGAACCGCTTATTGTAAGCACCCCAGCAGCAGTATCGAATTCATAGATCACATCACTTCCGCACCTACCGGAATAGAATTCTTGTTTGATCCAATTGCCATCAACGCTGTTGAACGTATGTCCTGCTAAACAAGAAGCGGTTTTTTCGAATGCAGTCACACCATCCGCATCATAGAATGTTCCGCTGAACGCACAATCTCCAATTGATTTGACCGAAAGGGGGATGGTGATGGACCCTAGAGAAGTACAACCTTCGAATGCAAATCTTCCGATAGAGGCCACACCGTAGGACAGGTCAACTGTTTTCAGGACAGCCTTGCTGTATTGCCAGGGGGTATATCCATAATATGAGGGTTGGAGGTCTAGAGCACTGTATGCAAACCAATCACCGGATCCGGTAAACCTTATCTTTTCGATGTTGACACAACCTTGGAATGCTGGATATTTGTTTGAAGCAACACTGTCAAGTGTGATTGGGATGGTCAATGAAGACAACTCGGTCATGTTGAAGAACGTATGGTTACTAAGGGATTCCACACTATTGGGAATCACTATGGAAGTCAGGTGCAGTTCACGGAAAGCATCCGAACCGATACTTTTGATCCCCTCAGCGAAATTGATCTCTTTGAGAGTGTCCCTGCACTGATACCAGGGTGTTAGCTGATACCAACAATTACTTCCTTTGTAAGCAGCATACATGAATCCATATCCGGAACCAGGTGTGAAATCGATCTTTTCTATTCCAGACACGTCCTCAAATGCAGGATAGCTGTCAAGCCAGGTTGCATTAACATTTATTGGAATGGTCAGAGTTTTGATTGTACAATTGTAAAATGCAGATCTTCCGAAAGAAACGAGCGTATTAGGAAGAGTAAGATTTTCTATATTACAGTCGTAGAATGTATATGATCCTATACGAGTGACACCTTCTTCAATGATAACTGACTTAAGATTCGATGCATAAATCCAAGGACAACGTGCAGAGTCCTTGTAAAGGTTATAATCGACACCTACTCCAGTACCTTTGGTCATTATTACCTTTTCAAGATTGGTAAAGGCGCGCACTTCCTTACCATCCTGGAACCCACGTTCGAAGTCAAGACTTATCGGAAGGGTAAGTTCTTTGATATTGCACTCCAAAAACATATACGCTCCTAATTTCGTGACGTTATCGCCAATAATAATAGTCTTTGTAACATTGGAATTCATATTCCAAGGAGCCAGATCACAGTTATCTGCTCCCCATAGCGAACTATAATCAAACGGAACTCCATTCCCATTGGTTAAAGTTACCTTCTGAATAGCCATACAACCGTTGAATGCGGGGTAATTTCTGTCACTACCAAAGGAATTCAAACTTACAGGAATGGTCAGAACGCTCAGTTTTTCACAGTTGTAGAAACAGTGGTTTCCTAAGTGAACAACACTATCAGGGATCACGATCGAGGTGATCTGTAGTTCGCGGAATGCATCCGAACCTATTCCTTTGATCCCATTAGCAAAGTTGATTTCCAGGAGAACGGGACTTGAATACCAGGGGGTGTTCTTATACCATGAATTAGAACCTTCGTAAGTGGCATAGTCGTACCCATATCCTCCGTTCCCGGAGGTGAAATTGACCTTTAATATATAGCAACCGTAGAAGGCGGGATGACTATCAGATACCACGCTGTTGAGCGTTATAGGTATGGTAAGTTCCCTTACCTCTTCACAATCTAGGAATGCCGATGCTCCGAGTTTGGTAATATTGTCACTTATGACAATTTCAGTAATATCTTCGCGATAGTTATACCACGGTGCAGGAATATCATTGTACTGATACATTTCACCGGAACCGGCAATCTCCAAAGTACCATCCGAGTAAAGGATATATGTGGCGTTCGATCCACATTGGCCAGAAATAACGGCCCGTGAAGAAGCATCATCTGCTTCAGCGTGGATTACAAACAATATCGCCACGGCAGATATGATAAGTACCAGGATCATCACAAACGTTCTAAACTTCAGCGAACTTATCGGAGTAGTTTTGACGTAAATATGAATCACCACCATTCAGATCTTTTCCTTCGATGGATTGTTTGGAGATATCATAGAAGGAATGATCCTGTCCATCTAGTTGACACCTAGTGCGAAACCAGTGATTTAAGGAGAGGTTAACACTCCTAAGATAAGCGTGATGTTTGTTATGTCAGAATATAATCATATTGTAGACAAAACTTTGACAGTTTTATAAAGAACACCTCATCACTCGCAGCCGAAATATTGTTTAAATATAGTTTAAAAGAGAAAGGTCCGATCAAGCAAGGACGCTTCGCAATGGGGAACCCTTGCTTGAGATGCAGTAAGAATAAAATTCAAGAAATCAGGATCGGTACTTCATAAGACGCTGGTTAAGCTTCTCTAAATCGATAATATCATCTTCATTGAATGGATTCAACTCGGTGTTTACAAGCTCAGCTTCTTTCAATAACGCCTCGTCAATCTCCAATCCGGAACACAATCCATTGGAAAGATCATCTTCGAGCCCAGTGAAATATGCAAGGATAGTATCGAAATCCTTTTCAGATTCAAGAGGTAGATCCGCATTTATGTCGGAGATGTATTTGAGGATCGTTTCTACAACCTTGTCTGATATTATCATTTCCATGTGCTCACCTTTTCTTCTTCACAACCCTGGTTGTGGTGTTAGACGGAAAACAACCCTATGATGTGGCCCAAATTCCAATACTTAAAACAATTGATAAAAAATAGTCTCTAGATTGACTCTTTCACATACGTTCAAATGCTTGCTATCTTCCTTCGCAGGCGTTCTGTTATGAAGTGATTGTTTTCTTAAACAGTGATAATTTAGGTTGTATACTCAATTTACATATTCGGTTACTGTACGTCACTGCATGTTACCGTATCTTTCCATACCTTCAGGAGATACGCCAGCAAGCACATTCCGTGTATAGATCTTCCAATCGCGATTGGTCAAACCGTAAATGAACTCCTTCCCACTTTTTGTCATATAGACATGCCGCCACTCGAAATTCGAAATCTTCCTGCCATTAACATCGACTTCCGCAACATCCACCTTGCCACAGGTGTTATTTCTTTCGGCAGCTCTCCTTTTGTAAACCCCATAGAATTTGTCACCAGACTTATATATGCGCCCAGGCGTGAAACTATACTCAGCAGGATTGTATGTATCAATAACTGGATCTAAAGAGATTTCCTCAGATATAGTGGTCGTGATAGTCTCGTCCACACCAATTAATTGATTGAGTTGTTGTAAATCGTAAACAGCATCTGAGAAATCTATGTGAGGTGAATCAATTTTCTTGTGGGGCGTCTTTTGTTTAGTACGTACAACTTCGGTTTCAATAATAATACAAAAACTAGATTGTTCTCCGATACACGGAATGCGGATAACGGCTCCATTATATAGGTCTTCAGAGCTCCATTCTTTGGTTGTCGCAACTGTCCTCTCTGAAGTACTCATCTTACAAGGTTCGATTTGAACTAGCAAGGATGCATGAATCATCCTCTCATTATGTAATTGTTCATTTATTACATTCACTTCGAAATCGACATAATCATTCCCTTCACTGTCAACTTTGGATCTGGATTTCAGGAACAATACATCCCCTGAATTATCTTCACTCTTGCGAACCAACAAAAAACATTCAAATGGGCGGATCCGTTTCCAATCCGCGACTAATGAGAATGAGTGCCTCTTTTTCGTACAGATAAAACGTATCGGGAACCCTTCTTCCACCTCGATTGCATCTTTCCATTGAGGGTGTTGATCCTCTCTGTATGGAGAAGCTTCGAAGGATCTGAACTCATAACCCTTCTTTGAGAGTTCGCTTGGAGGTATGTAAAAAGAAACTTCATCTCCATATATATGATGATGACTGTACTCGATCATCTTCTTTTTGAGACCTTCTCCCCCGTTCAGTTCAATAGTAAGTGTACATTTTATCGGCAGGGAAGGGTGGCACATACGTTTCATGCCCTCATCCAACGTAACTTGGGTTCCATCGAACGGAACACGTTCCCGCCTCTCATCCATGATCCAAAGTAGGTATCCAGAGATTTTCGGAAACCCCGCCTCATTCAACTCCACCATATATTTATTGACCTGATTCACATAAGCATAGTGATTATCGAAGCACTTGTCAGATTTCCAATCATACACAATAGTTCCTTTTTCGGGATGAGTTGCAAGAAGGTCCACCCTTCCGTTCTCCAGAACCATCTCAGCATCGAGCATGTACCCCTGATCGCGTAGGTAGTCCACTACTTTCATAATATATTTGACACCAGGAAGATTCAATATCGACTCGTCCCAGGATTCGACTGCTTTGCTATTCTTGACATACGGTTTGGCTATACAATTATGAAGAAACGTCCCATACCAGCGCCCATTATTGGGAAACTTTGCAATAACCCTACGCCAAGTCTCTTTAAAAGAAGTACAAGTTATGTTGATCCTTTGGGCTTTTAACCGATTTTTAGCACAGCCATTACCTATCCTCATATCCTTGCCATATCCATTTGGACCCGTAAGATAAAACGAATAGCATCCATTAGAACCAAGGGGCTCACCACATAAAGCACACAATGTCGGACGTTCCATATCTGAATCCCTCTTACCGACACACATTGCGGGTTCATTCACGAATACACCCTCTTTCTGGTCAGTCAGCAAATATGGGGTAAATGAATCGAATCTTCTGTTGCGGGACATGAATAACACACTCAAACAGTGAATTTACCTATCGCTGCATTCAATATCACGCCATTCCGGGATCTTAACACCCTGTAACGGAATAGATCTTCAAAGTCTTCATCGAAAAGATCTGGTACACAGATGTACTTCATGCCATTTTCAGGATAGAACGTCCCGACAACATCTTTGGCTCTATCTTCCCCAGCACCAGTTAGAAGTTGTAATTCGATAAAATCTCCCTCTTCATCATTGTAAAAGAACAACGTGTAACCCGCTTTTGCCCGGGTAAGATAAAAACGGAATTTGGTCTCGATGTCAGGTACATCGATTTCTGCCTCATCGTCAAAATCAATTGTGTCTGATTCGCCAGATCCGATGCAAGATGTCCAATCAGCATTATAAATCAGAACGAAACGATTCTCAGCAAGCCGCCTTTCGACCATTTCTCTTGTATATCTGAGATCGCAGATGTCCTTTTTTACTTGCTCGATTTCATCCTCATCGGAATCTGCCCTTTTCATTAATCTTTTCAGATGACTCTCAGCTCTTTCAATCATATTGTCAATATCTTTCACATTAAGATTCTCACTGTCCACAATTTCTGCAATGTCTGAGGGCACAGGATTTTCCCTCGACCTTCTCTCTTCAGTACAGATATAATTGACATACATGTCATTGAAGTAAGTCTGAAGGTTATTCCTCGAAATCCCAGATGATGCCGTATCAAAAACTTTCAGAACATTGTCGGGGATTAGATCAAGACACTTCTTGTCATATGCATCCACATATTTGTATAAAGTTGGACGCGAAATCCCTATACACTTCGCAAATTTTGATAGCGAGATGTATTCGTTTATTATCTCCCGAATGGAGTTTGCCTGCTTTTCCATAGACATCCATTGTTGTTCATTGTTAAATAATTTACATTTACTGTAAATTTACTGTAAAAATTCATTGTAAGAACTCACAAAAACATAAGTTCCTCACAAGAATAATCAAACTCTGGCATATATGAAAGAAGGATACTTGCTGATATATTTCGTATATCCTTGCTTTACAAGAACAAACAATATGTGGGCTCGATGAAGTACAACCTACTTGAATGTTAGAAATAGTCTGAAAGTAATGCACTTAAAAATCAGTCTAACTAATAGGGCATGCAGTCCAGCCGGACTCGGAATTAGCAATAACCAGTAGTAAATTCCATGTACAGTAAAACCTGTTAGGACATTATTGTATGTGCATTAAACGACGTTCGGAAGAATTAGTATAACTGAACGTCTCAAACAACTGAAACATATGTGTGGCCATCTTTTAGGCGTATCATTCTTGATACCTATCGAGTTCGGCCTGGAGTCTTTCCAATCTTTCTAGTAGCTCCTTGATATCAGGCAGATTCCCGAACAGCATCTCCCTCATGGCATGGTAATCCTTCTCCAGATCAGGTATGAGCACATCTGGGGGCACTATTCTCAGTATGCCTTCCATGGCCATATCATAGCCGTACCCCGCACCTGGATAGAATAAGGATTTGAACTCCGCGACCTCCCGAATCATCGACCTTATTGGACCGATGTCAATTAGGTCCGCCAGCCGGACCACATCATAGTAGTGACGTGAATGCCTTGTACCGAGCTTTCCTCTCATACTGTTGGCATGAAGTATCAGAAGTTTCTCGCAAAATGTACGTTCCAATGAGATTACCTTGACCTTCGCTAGATCGGATACCATCGTCGGGAAAATCTGCGATATGTAGGATGAAACCTCCTTGTCTTCAGCCCTGCCCCATATCCCCCTCGGGCCGATTTCCAGAAGCACCTTGTTGCTTACATAATCGGATCCGAAAACGGAAGGGTATGATACCCATACATCAAGACCATCTAAATGAATTGATATAGCATCGTGTGTGACCAGAGAAAGGCCCGATTGCATCTTGGGAACTAATTCGTTCTTGAGAAATATCTCTGTCCTGGAAATAAGTTCGTCATTGATTTTCTCCTGCTGTTTCCTGCTCTCGCCTCTCGTGGGACCACTGATACTGTATCCCAATAGCCTCCAGTCTAGGAGCAGATCGATATCTTCTGAGAATCTCTGTATAGCGTTATAGCATTTGGACAGACTGGTTCCGCCTTTGAAAAGAAGACTGTGCTTCCATGGCGAGTCCTCAAAGAGATATTTCAGGACAAACGTAACCCAGAAATCTTTCTCCACAAGAGCATCCTTTATGCCCATCCTGCTACCAGTCAAGACCACTAAATCTTCGAAATCATCTTTTGGAATCATGGCCAATTCGTAGATGTTCATCAGGCACACGCCTCCGATATGACCTTGCGCACCCAGGAGGTCGCACCACGGCTGTCCTCTAGAAGACTTCCCACTCCATTCCTATGGATGTACTCCGAAAGGGCAACCATAAACTCCCCATCGCAATTGTCCTTTCCTCTGGCCTTCACGGCCTGAATCACTATGGCAGAACTATCGGAATCCGGGAAATCACGTGGCGACCTGTGCCTGAATTCGATGATGACCCCTCCGACGTTGTACGTGTGATTGGGCCCATTGGAGTAATAGACATGTTGGGAGGGAACTTGTGTGCAGAGTCCCAGCAAGTTCAGGCACATGTTGCCACTAGGAATGATACGCCACCCGTTCATACGGGACAACGCATTCACCAGGTCCTGCACCCGGTACGGAACGTATCCGTTGAGCAGGGAGCTAAACTTCGGCTTGTGGTAGATCCCACGGGCGATCCTCTCGATCTGACCAGCGGAACACGCCTTGGAGAGTTGCATCTTCACCGAATCGTATGATGATCCAACGACAGGTATATCCTGTATACAGAAAACCGTGCCACCCTTGACGGAAGATAGGTACTTTTTCACAGAATCATCTCTCATGAAGAATAATTATTTACTAATCTTATATAAATTTAGTAATTAAATATCGCAATCGAAAGATAGTCCGAATAGAATTTCATGAAGTTCTGATCTTTTCCTCAAAATCGACTGCATGTCGGTATATACTCGCAACATACAGCCGTTTTTCATCAAAAGCATCAATTCCGCCGGAACATACAACTAGCATTAACCAGCAGAGAAATTCTATGGTGTATTAAGACCTGTTAAGCAATTAATGATATGCAAGAAGAACATGAGGCCTATTGTTAATCTTACTACAATACCAATTTCATCCTTGTATATTTTCGATTCCTGCTTATACAGCATGATTATCTCAAACAGAAAACCAGCGGAGGAACATGACTATCAGACGACCAAACAGTGCCAGTATCAAGAATTACAATATTCAAAATAAGTCCAGAAGATATTTTCTCATCCATCTAGAACTGCAACCAGCATCGGTCAGTTCCACGACTCCTTCATGCTTAGTAAGCATCAATTCCAAATGATCTCCACTGTTATCCCATATGTCGGCATGGTCTGCCAGTTCGATATACTGATGAAGATAGGTCATCGTCCGCTCGAATCTTGCAAACAATTTGTCTTTTGGAACATCATGTCCACCAAGCCTGACACGTTCCTGGACCCTTTTATAACACATCTCTGGAGTACCGGCCGTCACAAAAATAAAGTCAATGTAATAACCAGAATCCTTGGCCCTTTTGACGAAATCAAGTTTATCCTGCCTTGATGCGACAGTCTCAAAACCGAAAGAAATCCCCAGCAACAAAAGTCTTTCACGGAGGACCTCACAAGAATCTATTGCTATCTTATATCTTTCAACAGAATCCGCCAGATCCTCTGAAAGTCCTCTGGCATAATTATCTGGATTGATGATTTTATCAAGATTTGTGCTAAGACGCGCGCTATGGACCAACGAGGATTTCCCAGAACCATTGGGGCCGGCAATCACCAGCAGACGTTTACTTCGATCACTGGTCATTGGAATCTTCCTCTACACCATATTTCTCAGGACATTTCAGATCCTTCGAAGGAACGGGGTCGAAAATACACCTGTAATAAAACTTGGAACCAGGGCCTACTTTCTTCACCCCTGCCTTGAATTCCTCAGTGCATGTCAGAGACTCCGTATTCTCACCAAGTGAACTAACTCATCTGAACTATAAAGAATTACTGTGTTAAAAATTACCATTGCCTGTGAGACACTATGGGCCGATCTAGCATCCGAACACACGGACTATATCGTGATGATAATCAGTATCCAGGTTCAAAGCAATTCTACTCCCATTTTAGGTACACGCCTCCGATATGACCTTGCGCACCCAGGAGGTCGCACCACGGCTGTCCTCTAGAAGACTTCCCACTCCATTCCTATGGATGTACTCCGAAAGGGCAACCATAAACTCCCCATCGCAATTGTCCTTTCCTCTGGCCTTCACGGCCTGAATCACTATGGCAGAACTATCGGAATCCGGGAAATCACGTGGCGACCTGTGCCTGAATTCGATGATGACCCCTCCGACGTTGTACGTGTGATTGGGCCCATTGGAGTAATAGACATGTTGGGAGGGAACTTGTGTGCAGAGTCCCAGCAAGTTCAGGCACATGTTGCCACTAGGAATGATACGCCACCCGTTCATACGGGACAACGCATTCACCAGGTCCTGCACCCGGTACGGAACGTATCCGTTGAGCAGGGAGCTAAACTTCGGCTTGTGGTAGATCCCACGGGCGATCCTCTCGATCTGACCAGCGGAACACGCCTTGGAGAGTTGCATCTTCACCGAATCGTATGATGATCCAACGACAGGTATATCCTGTATACAGAAAACCGTGCCACCCTTGACGGAAGATAGGTACTTTTTCACAGAATCATCTCTCATGAAGAATAATTATTTACTAATCTTATATAAATTTAGTAATTAAATATTGCAATCGAGAGATGTGTCGTGATTAAAATTCATTAGGTTTTAGCAACCTTTTCCTCAGAATCCCCTTCATATGCTGGCAGATATACACAACCTACAGAGTTTTTCATCAAAAACATCGATCTTGCCGGAACTCAAAACTAGCATTATCCAGAATGGAAAGTTCACAGTGCATTAATCTAGGTCATAAAACCGTGGGATGGTCAAACCAAACCATTTGCCTGAAAATTTCAAACCGATCCGCATTTCAAATTAGTAAAATAAACTGCCAGAAAAACAATAAGGTTCATATTTATTGAAAATATAACCTAATTGATACCATGTCTCAGGCAACTTTCAGTATCAGGATGGATGAAGATCTCAAAAGCGAATTCGACTCGCTATGCAATTCATTCGGAATGAGTATGACCACAGCGATCAACGTGTTCGCCAGAGCGGTTGTACGCGAAAGGAGGATTCCGTTCGAAATTTCCGCCGAACCGATCACCAGGGCCACTGCCATCGACAACTTCTCAGGATGAGGGAAGCAGGTATCTCTAGCTTTGACAAGGAACCTACCCTTGACGAGATAAACGCAGAGATCGATGCTACCAGGAATTAAAATGCCCAGCTATGCTGTGATCAACACAATGTCCTGGTATCCTCCCTCACACCTGTGATGAAAGATCCCACCTTAACGATCATCATGAACGTCCTCGAAAGGAAATATTACCTTTGTATGGCACATATCTTCTCAACAAATGCAATAACCTACTGATCAGGCCCAAATTCGGATTGAAAAATCCCCAAATTTAATGCACTTTCCAACGAATTAGATGGGATATATGAAATATTTACAAAGGTCAAAGAAACAGAAAGCAAATCCTTGTTGGAGGAAATAAAGAAAACAGCAGACAGGAAAGTCTGAAAGGCCTCTGAGGCCCCCGACACTACCTTATCTGCATCACATTTCGTAGATCTCTTTCAGTTTGTCTTCCAATGTGTTGTCCTTGGCATACTGCTGAGCATCACAAAGCCGGATATTGTGCTTCTCTATGGTGATTTCATCACTGAATCCTAGAAGGAACGACAGCACAATATTGTAGATGATCTCGGTGGGGGCCAGGCCGTACACCTGCTTTGAGAAGATGTGGTTAAGCCTATCCTTCTCATTAGGATACAGCTGCTTCAATCTCTTGCTACGGTACAGCCTCTTAACTATCTCCGCAAGATAAAGACCTGATTTCATATACAAATCAGCGAAGG
Source organism: Faecalibacterium sp. CAG:74 (assembly GCA_963635855.1). Lineage (GTDB taxonomy): Archaea > Thermoplasmatota > Thermoplasmata > Methanomassiliicoccales > Methanomethylophilaceae > Methanomethylophilus. The sequence continues at coordinate 14,464 of CAVHHN010000036.1, forward strand.
TCTTGGTCTCGTCATCGAAACATCCTGGGTTCTCTTGTTCCAGCCTATCGACCATGTCCTTCACCAGCGTCTTGGGTGTGAAGATCTGATTTGTCTTCTGTGGCGGGATATAATCGAAAATATCACCGGGAGCATCCTCGTCGAAGTAATCCGCAAGCCTCTTCTTAAGTGCCAGGAACTCCTTCACAGAGTCATCGAATACCACCGGATCGAACAAGTGTCCTTCATAGGACTTGGTCTCCCCAGTGTCCTCATCGACGTAATCCCCACCGTCTCTAAGGAACCGGAATTCATCGAGAGTTATGCTGGTGACATCTTTGAACACCTCCTCCGGAATGAGGGTGTCGAAGTTCGACAGGGTTATCTCGCCATCGGAACCGTAGGCCATGAGGAATGACGGAATGGTTCTGCTGAATCCTCTGAGATGATCTCTCACAGCATCCTCCACAGACTTCTTTTTAGCATTCTGGATATCGGATTCGACTTTTTCCACAATGTCTTCTCCGCCAGACTTGATGAGATCGTCAAGTGTGGAATTGACTGCCTGCTTGAAGGCCTTGGTCTTTTCCTCCTCGAGGAGTTTGTAACGGGCCTCGATTTCTTTCCTCTCTGCGTCGCTCCTGCTGGCATCCAACTCGTGCTCTTTGTCCACTTCGAGGCTCTTCTTCATAATCTGAAGATCGTCCACATCTTTACGTATCTTGGTCTCAGCGTCAGTATTTAGTTTGCGTTCGAGAGATTTAGTAGCCGAAGGGGTAAGACTCGGTCCGTATTTCTCCTTGGCCTTGTCCATCAAAGGTGCGGTGACGTTGACCTTATAGGCCTCTAAAAGCTGTTCAATCTGTCTCTCCTTCTCTGAAGGGGTGGATTTAGGATGTATGCTGTCGAGAGCAGCATCGACCTGGTCCTCGTCAATGGCATAAATCTTGTCACCAAATAGGGCAGTGGCAGTGCCGATGACCTTCTCACGGGGGATACTGATCTCGCCTTCTTGGTCAAGATCCAAGTCACCTACGTAGTATTCAACGACCCCCGGGGGTTCTTCCATAGGTTCTATACGATTAATGAGATCCCAAACCTCGGTGGGAGCATGGAAAATATTGCTGATGTTCTGGAACAGGTAGTCGGACATGAATCCCCTTCTTACGACTTCTATAGAACGGATCTTCCGGGGGATGGATAAGACCTTCTCGGCATCAAGCTCGATCATCCTCCCCTCTTCATCCTCACCGAGGACTGGGAAGAAGTTCAACAATACCCTAACGTGGGCCTTCCTGGAATCCATATCTCCTTTACCCGCGGAGGTATCTGCAGAGAGATCGTTGGCAAACTTCTCGAAGATCTCCAGGGTCCTAGCAGGGTCGAAGTCGAAAACGTATGCGTTCTCCTTCCTGAAATACCCCCCAACACCATCCTGAGACAGGCAGGGATTCTGTGCCCTGAAGGCGGCCTGCATATACAAGGAGGGACTTTTCACATTGGACAACATGAGGACAGCGGTCCATTCAGGTATGGTGATTCCGGTGGTGAGCTGCCCCACAGATAATGTGATTGTCTTATCACATTTCTTAATGGCATCGGTGACCTTTTTGAAAGCATTGGTATTAACGGATTCATCATCCTCGGTCTTCCCATCTCCCGCAGCTAGAATGATCTCATAATCCTTGAACACGGGGTGTACGCTAAGCTTCCTGTAAAGTGCTTTGGCACTGTCCACTCTATTCAATAACCAAAGGGTGTGCTTGAGCTCCCTGCGGAGGTCTTCGGTGGAGAACGGGAACTTCTCCTGGGTCGTCAGTGCATCCAGGAATCTGTCGACGGCTTCCTCGTGAACGAATCTTCCTGCCTTGTTGATTGAGAAGAATTCATTGAGATCGAAGGCGTATTCCTCTTCGTTCTCGTCGATCACTATCCCCTGGCGGACCTGCCCCTCCACGATATGGGACATCTGATATGTGTACATACACAATCTGGGTAAGGTTCCATATGGATTCTCCGTACCCGGTTCGGCCTGGTAATCACGTTTGGCTGTCTGCTCGTCAGCGTAGGTCCAATTGTAAATAGCGTCTTCCTTGAACTTCTCATTGGCAAGGGCCTTGAAAGGTGTTCCAGATAGATGTAGGGTCCACCTGCGCTTGATGTGGTCGAAGGCCACATCGGTCTTGTATGTGTCGATTCCTTCGTGGGCCTCGTCGATCACAAGGAGATCCCACTTCTCCGAAGTGACGTATCTGAGTTTGTCGTACTTCCCTCCGACGTAGAGAGACCCTTTCAAATTCTGGAGGCTCATGAACTCCACGCATTTGAGGTTAGGGTCGGATCCACGAAGTTTATCGAATTTTTCCCGGCTGATCGTATGTGGTTTGTCCTTTATGGCATTGACCTCGCTGATAAATCTATATCCGGATTCCTCTCCGAGGAATTTGCAGAAATCACTGTACCAGGAATTGGCGATGGCGGGACGATTGGTAACTACGAGTACACTGTGGGCATCCAGCTGTTTGCATAGGTCGTAGACGGAAAGGGTTTTGCCGAAACGTGGTTTGGCGTTCCACAGGAACTCACCGTTCTCGTTGAGGAGGAAGTAATCCTTTGCACGGGATACTGCCTCTTTCTGTTCGGTTCTAAGCGTGTATGGGATGGTAGCGGTGGTTTCCAGGACCCCGCGGTTCCTCCGGAAATTGAAGAACATCTTTTCGGATCTATCTCCCGTGATGTGGAACCATTCGTTGTTCTTACCGGGTTCCTGTTCGATCTCATTCCTGCGGAGATATGCATGGAAGTCGATATCCTTGAATGTCTCACCGGATCCGTCCTCGAAGATCGCGTTGCCTCTCCATTCCTCTTTATATTCCACGTCAGCAGTATGGGTCTGCTGACCCAGACGCTTATCAACATCCTGTTCGGTGTAGCCGATCTTGGTCCACCCATCATGACGCTTGATCTCCGGGGTGGAGTAAGCATAGATCATCGGAATGACCTTTTTTGAAGTTTGAATGTTGATGGGGGATGACATTCACTTCATCTCCTGAACGTGGGATTCGATGAATTGTATCTCCTCTGACGACAAATTATACTTCCGATACAACTGCCGATCAATATCCTGGATTGACGTAGACCAATCAATATCCGAAGTATCAGTAAAATCTTGTAACGGAACATATTTCCATTTCTCTGGAGGATTATGCTGAGTGGCTTTCAAAATACCAAGCAAGACTCTACAAAATTTTGAACAAATGTATTTGTAACAAGCTTTTGCCTCAATTTCATTATTGAATGTTCCAATACTAATGAATGACTGTGTGTGCCCGATTAAGGGCTGCCCGATTAAGGGCGTAGACAGCACTTCACCAATTGCACCTGATCCATTTGACGCTGGCAAGATTACTTTGTATTTATCGAGTTTATTTGAAGCGTCTATAATGTAATCACGACGAACATACCTATATGTACGTTTATTGTGCAATATGCCAATCATTTGGATATACTCACGGCCATCCACAGGTTTGTCTTCAAAGAATATTTCAGCTAAAGTTGTAAAACAAGAAGTTCTCAAACGATCTAATGAATTTGGGGTAGGTGACCACGGAGTTGGTGGATTCTGATTGCTGATAAACAACAATTACAAACATTACGATTATTACAGCCAGCTTACATATACCCAGTCGCGCATCCCTTATTCATGAAGACGATCGACGGGACCATT
>CAVHHN010000037.1:0-17283 GCA_963635855.1 Faecalibacterium sp. CAG:74
AGGTTGAAGAATGCATCGAGCATGGAGAGATTGAGGGATTTACCGAAACGTCTGGGTCTGGTAAAGAGATACACTCCGGTCGGATTTACAAGAAGGTCTGAAATAAGTTCACTCTTATCTACGAAATATAATCCAACCTGACGGATCGTTTTGAAATCGTCGACCCCTATTGGTACTTCCAACCGCTTCCCCTCTCCTGACATGCTTTGTACATTGCCTCCCGATTATAAAAGAGACGCTGTTGGCATTAATAGGCCATTTTAGAAAGAAAGATCTCTTTGAAACCTTTCTCAAAGGCTGATCATAAGGTCAGTCTTTTAATTTTTCAAATCAGATTCTTTTGGATCCCTGGGTGCGATTCTGAACAGTTACAATCCGGGAAAGGTTAGGCCACAGCAGATAAATGTGCTCGGCAGCATTCAACGTTTCAAATCCGATTAGATCGAAATAAGTTGGATGTTGACAGCAGGATTTCAATGGAACCTAGATTGGCATCGATCTTCCTTACGGGGGGTTTCGGGGTAGATACTCGACGTCCCTGCATGGGTCGGTCAATGGTCTCAAATAATATGCTAATGAATATAAATCAATGATAACGAGGTCAGCCGATGGTCACGTAGGTGAAAAGGACGAGATCAACAGTGCCAGTGTTTACAATCGAGTGTTCGGATCCATTTCTGCAGATGTGGCAGACGCTCGCAGTCAATTCCTCATCCACCCCATCACAAGTTGCCTTTCCAGAACCAGAAATGACGAAATTGATATCATCTCCGTTGTCGTGTCTGTGGGTGCCGATCGAACCGCCGTGGAGGATTCTGCAAAGCACAGCCCTTCCAGATTGTCAGCGAACATTTTTGCCATGGTTCCAGTACCATTGTTCATACCAGGTATTTCGATGTTATCCATCTTGTTGAAATCAATCAGCATCGTAATTCACAAATTGTCATTTGATTCGAGGTATAATATATGTTCCAGCATCATCATTTACGTCATATTTGGGAATTAGTTTTGAATTCGCATCTAATCCTGCTGTATATGACAAAGCACAACGATATTTTCAGCACCTTTTGATGATTCTTTAGATTGGTTTAATATAGGCCGATGATTACCGTGTTTGTATCTGACAGTACGATTGGGAATGAATTCTGATGACTTCTTTTGAGGACCTTGGTTTAAACGACAGATTGATCTGTGCTATGAAGGAAATAGGCTGGAACGAACCTACGCCGGTACAATGTGAGGCGGTACCTGCCGGAATAGCTGGAAACGATCTTATCGTCAAGGCCCAGACCGGTACCGGAAAAACCGGTGCATATTCGATGATCGTGATGAGCAGGACCGGAAAAGGTAGAGATCTTCCGTCAACACTCGTCATCACACCTACCAGGGAATTGGCGATGCAGGTCGACACGGAACTCAAAAAACTTTCCCGTGGTACTGGGCACATCAGCACAGCTGTTTATGGTGGCGCACCTATCGATCGTCAGATCATTTCGCTCCGCAGGGGCGTTGACATCGTGGTTGGAACCCCCGGAAGACTCAAGGACATGATCGAACGTGATGCGCTCGATCTTTCGGAGATATCCGAAGTCGTTCTAGATGAAGCAGACCGCATGCTCGATATGGGTTTCGAAGAGGACCTTGACTTTATCATGGAACATGTGCCAGAAAAGAGGCACGGTCTGATGTTCTCCGCCACGATCAGTCCTGAGATCCAGGACCTTGCCGAAGATATGCTTGACAATCCTGACGTGATCGATATTTCAGGCGACACACCTACAACCGGACTTACCCGCCAGTATTTGATCAACTGTAAGAGGAATGAAAAGAAGGAAACCCTCTATGAGATCTTGTTGAAAGGTACCCCGAAGGTCATTGTCTTTTTTGCCACCAAGGTCATGGTGGACACCGTATACCAAGAGCTGAAGGCAGACGGGGCCAAAGTTGGAACCTTGCACGGTGATATGCCTCAAAAACTCAGAGAAAAGGTCATCGGAGAATTCCGTGACAATCGCATAACTATACTATTGGCCACCGATGTGGCCGCAAGAGGTCTCGATGTCAAGGATATCGATCTCGTAGTGAACTTCGACCTTCCGACAGAGCCTGAGACCTATCTCCACCGTATCGGAAGGACAGGTCGTGCAGGAAAAGAAGGCATCTCGATCTCACTGGTGAATCCTCGCGACCGTAAATTGGTACGTATGTGTGAGGATGAAGCTGATGAAGCGATGGAAAAGATCACTCTCGATCAGTTGGAGCCTATCGACGCGGTCCATGAGCCTGTTCCCAAGGAACGTCCTAAGAAGGAAAACAAGATGAAGGTCGAAAAACACAGAAACAACAGAAGGAATCGCAAGGCCGAAGAGAGGGAAGGGTTTGCCACCTTGGAGATCAACCTTGGTCGCAACGATGGACTTTCCCGCGGTGACATCGCAGATCTGATCCGCAAACATGCCGATCTGCCTGAGGATGCCATCGGTAAGGTCGGTCTCAAAGACGACGTTTCATTTGTGGAGATCTCTCTCGATCATTCTGATTATGTTCTGGAAAATCTCATCGGACTGGAACACAATGGTAAATCCGTCACTTTCGTTCCAGCACCTGTCAAGGAAAGGACCTATTCAGATGATGACGGTTCATTCAACAGACGCAGAGAAAATCGTTACAAGAATTACTCGAAGAGGGCCGCGTCTGAATCAGAATCTGAGATCGAGAACCGTTCCGAAGAGGTCGAAGAGAAGAGATACAATAGAGATCGCAGGTCTGATCGGAACAGAGAATATGGGCATAAAGAAGGGTATTACAACGACCGTCGTTCTCAAAGACCCAGTTATGGTCGCGGAGACCGTTCTGACCGCCCCTACAGTGACAGAGATCGTCGTGATGGGAAGCGTCCATACAGGTCAAAAGAAGGCCGTGGATCTTACGCTGATCATGAGTACAACCGTCGTGAGAGATATTCAGACAGGGATCGTCCATATCGCGAACGCGACGACAGATCTTTCAATGATCGGGAAGAACGGGGCAGGCCCCAGGGTCGGGGGGACAGACCCTATCGCGCACATGATGACCTCGACCGGAGAGATGGGGGTCGTTCCTACAGGCATAATGACAGGGGATATAATGGTCGTGACCACTGTCGGAACGATTATGGGAATAAATCCTACTCCGATCGCAACGACCGTCGCAGAAACGATCGTGATGAAAGACCTAGGTCTCGCAACCACGATTGTTCCGATAGAGATTATAAGCAGAAGTCCGATACCCCTAAAAGATATCCGTCCAATAGGGACAAACCTAAGAGGTATCCTTCAAATCGCGACACTCCTAAAAAGAGACGTGGTAAATACTGAGGATTTACAATGAGTCTGTTCAGGAAAAAGCTACAGGAAGTACCGGAACTCCCTGCGGAACCACAAATCAATGAGGATGCCAATTGGCATGTATTTTGCGAAAGGGCATTCGAGAAAGCCAGGGCTGAGGACATCCCGTCTGCTGTTCAATTGTGGTGCGAGGCCGTCGACCGCTTTGATGATGATTCTCCGAAGTATCTCTTGAAACTTCGTGAAGACATATTCAATATCGTGTCATTCCAGATGTTGGAGTACGCTAAAAAGGGAAAAATCGTTCCCACTCAGTTAGTGGCCGAGGTTGACGCGGAGGCTTTGATCAAACACGGGGATGTTTGGACCGCACCTTTGTGTGAGGGTCTGTTCTATTTTGCGAAGGAGAATATTTCAGATTGTGAAGGTCCGGAATCCACTGCAATGCTTTTCATTGCAGGAGCGTATTCGATAATCGGGTACCTGCGTTTCTCTTCCGACCCTGTAGAATCTGCCGATAAATGTCGGGAGGTCTCCAAACTCGGTGTTCAGGCTGCGGACCAGTGTTCAGGTTACAGCAGAATGACCTATCAGGGTGGATTGAAACCCAAACAGGCGCGTGGGTTCTGTCTTACTGTTGTTGCGTTCTTCGATAAGGTCGCCGAATCCTTGGAAAATGGTGTATCTGAACTTTCTGAGGAGCAGTTGGAACAGATCAGAACTCACAGAAAAATAGACCGTTCCGACCGTCTGGAACATCTTGCAGCCGCCCTTCAGATAGTATTGGGTTCCTCTGTTGAAGGCCATCTTCCGAAAAGAAAGAAGGGAGACGCCCTCGAGAACGAACTTTCTCTTTATCTGGCTGACTACTTCAAGATGTCTTGAATTGATCATATCTCGAAATCGAGATCGATCTCATCTGCCATGAACTGTTTCAGCAGTAGTGTATCGGGGATATATCTGTCATATTTTCCGATCTGTAGGTCTTTTTGGTCCACTTCTAATGTGAAAGAATCAGGATAGTTTTGGATTTCGGATATTAATTTGCGTAACTTTTTTTCACTATGTCCTGTGGACACATCCATGAAATAAGGGTGTCTGCAATAGATCCTATCGATCCCAGGTAGTTGTGATAGGATTCTTTCAAGACTGTTGAACTGCCTGTCACCTAACCAGGGATATATCCGGAATCCATCGTCTATGGGTACGAAGGTTTCTCCGATCCCAGATGTAGAAGCTAGTTCGCGGCAGTGCTCTAGACATGATCTGGCACTGTCGTCAAGGTAGGGGTACCCCTCAGATGACAGGAGTACTTCTTTCATTTTCATAAGGATCCTGGTGTCGACCTTTGGAATACTGGAGGACCAGGGAGTGGTCACCGTGCCGTCGGATTCCTCCACTTCAGCACGGTATTCCTTCGGGGAGTACTCTGTAACGGACCAAATACGGCCCGCTAACTGGATTAGATCATTCACGGAGGGAATGTGCTGGATGGACCCAATAGATTTTCCCTTGAAAAGGATCTCGATCTCTTTTCCGACGGTGAATACCGCACAGAATTCACGGTTGTATGCAAGGGTTTCACCTTTTGGTCCAAGGAGCAAGGTCCCATCTTCCATTTTCAGCAGAAATTCGTTCTGCAACATAGATTTCAGAAGGATACGATAGTCATCTATTTCGATATTTCTGAAAGGGTATAGGGATAGAACTTCCTCTTTGAGTTGTTTGAACGAACATCCGATCCCGGATTTGATATACTGTATCGTTTGATGGAAAAGGAGTCCGAAAGGCATTTTCGGGCATTCACACGATTCGATCCACTTATCTTTGAGAATAAGTTCAACGATGGCGATACCTTTGATGAGGTCCCAGGTGATCTCTTCCGGGCCAGCCCAGAATTTTGCATAGTCTTCGTTGCAATAGACCACCATATTCTGGCTACCTCCACGTCTTCCCGAACGACCCATTCTCTGGACCATGCTAGAACAGGTGAATGGAGTTCCGATCTGAACGATACGGTCTAGATTACCTATGTCGATACCGAGTTCTAAAGTGACGGTGGCGACGACCGTGGCCTTCTTTTCTTTATTTTTCAATGCTTGTTCAGCATTGGAACGAAGTTCTTTTGATATGCTTCCGTGATGAATGAATATCTCTGAGGATCTTCCGTCACGTTTCGCCATCACCATAAGGGAATGGGCTGTCTTTTCTGCCGAATCACGGCTATTTGCGAATACAATACAACTTCTTCCCTTGATGTCATCGTAGAGCTCCTGATAGTAGTTGCTGACGGCCATTTTTCTTTGAAGAGGGTTATCCTCATCCTCTTCGGGGAACACGTTGTATCTGATCTCTATCTCTCTATCTCCGGAAGTTTTGTCGGAGACAACTTCTGTTTTGACGCCAGTATTTGCGGACAACCACTCGCATACAGGCCTCGGATCGGATATGGTAGCAGATAGACCCAGGCGTCTCGGTTTGCAACCAGTGATACGTTCGATACGTTCAAGGCAGCAAAGCAATTGAAGGCCCCTGTCGGAGGTCATGAAAGCATGGACCTCATCTATGACCACGAACCTCAGTTCAGAGAAGAGTTGTCCAAGGCGTTCGGGTTTGTTCGTTACAATATTCTGCAGGGATTCCGGAGTGATCTGAAGGATCCCCGAAGGATTATCCAAAGAGTTTTTCTTTTTCTGATTGCTCACATCACCGTGCCATTCGGTGACGTGGATGTTTGAATCTTTGAGAATGGGTCCAAGCCTTTCGAATTGATCATCGATCAATGCTTTCAGCGGACCTATATACAATGCACCGAACCCTTTTGGTTCATCATTGTGGAGGGATGCGATGATCGGAAACATCGCCGCCTCGGTTTTTCCACTTGATGTCCCGGCCGAGATCAGGATATGGGATCCGGTATTCACAAAGAGGTCGTACGTCTCCAATTGGATGTTACGGAACGAATCCCATCTGTTTTCGTGGATATACTCTTGCAGGAACCACGGGAGGTCGGAAAAGAGGTCGTTCATATATCTAGGTCCTCGATAAGATCATCTGGGTCTTTCGGCTTTACGGTCCTTCCATGTACTAGTTTATCGAAACTAGCATCGGGATTCTGATGCAGGGTGTCGAGAAGACTGATGAGGTCTCTGGTGATCTCCCTGGGTGTGGTAAGGTCGGAAGAAACGCTATTGCTGAGTACCGTTTTCAGATAGGTCTCAAGTTTCGCATCATCTATTTCAGAGGTGTACCCGTATTTCTGTTCATGTAGTTCTTTCACTGTGCGGAGAAGGACGAATATCTCTTCATTTGAGAGGGGCTTGAGGTTGATTATCGGCCCTAGGTAGTTATCATAATCAGATTCGTAACGTCCGGATATAAGACGTGATTTGAGAGCATCATAACTGAACAATCCGCGTGCCGGATCCTTGATGAATTCCGGCGTTCCACAGACATAGATCGAAAGGAACATCGATTTGCCTTGCATGATATCATTGAACATGGTCAGAAGGCGTTCATAGTTGTTGGAACGGGATATCTTGCTAGGAAGTTTGTAAAGAACGACCGCTTCATCAAGGAAAACCACCAGTCCTTGGTACCCCAGGGCCTTGAATAGCCGGGCCCAGAGTTTGATGACCTCATACCAATCGGAGTCATCGATCAAAGTGTTGATACCGAGTTTTTTGCGAACCTCACTTTTGAGATCATATTCGCCTTTCAGCCACCTGAGGGAGGGGGAATCTTCAGCATTGACGAGGAAGTCGTACATGTAGCCACTTATCATTAAAATGAAATCATGACAGAACTGAAGGGAGGAGAACTCTTTTGTTTTGGTCCGGACCTCCGTAATGATGCGTTCTTTTGTGATCGCATCGCCAAGTTTTTCGGATATAGCTGAGGCCCATTCCTGGAGAATCGGTTCGAGGGCACCCCCTTCAGGTCTAGAACGATAGGCGGCATTTTTGATGAGTTCTCTGTATGTGTTGACCCCCTCGCCTTTGGAACCTGTGAGTCTACGGTTGATCGCAAGGTCTGCATCCATTACCACGAAACCTTTGTCCATTGCATAATTTCTGACCATCTGGGTCATGAAACTTTTACCGTTTCCGTAGCGTCCGGAGATAAAACGGAATGCACCCCCTCCTTCGGCAGTATCTTCAAGGTCTGCCACGAACGTCTCGGTTTCCTTCTTCCTTCCGACCGCTATGTATTCCAGTCCACGACGCGGTACGACCCCGGAAGAAATGGCGTTCATCAGGGTGTTGAGAGTTCTTTTGGGAATGTTTGTTGTCATAGTATCATTTTCTTTATCTCATTCAAATATTCGTTGACCAATCTGCTGTTCTCAATGATCGTATCTCCGATACAATCCAAAGATTTGCCATTGATCGAATCCTCGATCTTCGTGCGGGCGATCCCAGCCTTCCCCTTGGATGATCCCGGTGGCTGGAGAAGAATGTTAAGATACTCTATTTCCGTGGGTTCCAAAATGTCACGGAGAGCATCCCAAGGGTCCTTTTGGGAATCTGTTTCTTTTTTTATCTCTGGTAGAGGGTTCTCAACGATATCCTCAGGTTCATTATCCGGTACGCACATCATTTCGGTGACCGCAGCCAGATCTGATTGGGCAACGGATATAGCATCCCTATCAAGTACTATTTTGTCCTGGGGTTTTTCCTGCGTTTCTTCAGACCACTTCGATGCGATGTTTTTGAATATCCTTGTACAGTCGGTCCCCAGCAATGAGAGGTTTCCCACCCTACTGTTGTCATTTGAACGGTTCTTCGACAATAATGCGGACATCAATCTGATCGATTTGTCAATGAACTTGACAAATTTTGCTGATTGAAGATAATCTGTGTATTTTACTTTGACCTCTTTGTGCCCCCTCAGGAAATCTATGTCGGCGAAGAGAGACTTCCATGTGACGACAGATCTGGCATTGAAAACCTCTTCTGCAGACATATCAGAACATACAGTATTGAACACTTCATGAAGTGCCTGAGACATCGGCTGAAGAGGAATATCCTCGCTGATATAGCGTATATTCATTCCGCCGGTACGCATGATCCCGAGCAATGTGGGATTAAGTGGAGCTTTGTTTGTACCCTTGATGAACTCCTCTATCCATGAATTCACAACGTAACGGTCGAGATAGATCCTGGGGTCGCTGAATCTACGTCCGTTCAATAGTTCATAGTCCATTAGTACCGAGGAGATCAGACCACTACCGTCTTTCCCATAAGTATTCAACAGTCTTTGGAGTCTTAATGGGGTGAACTGAGTGTCTATGTTGATAAGTTCCGAAAGATACAGGTTGACATATCCATTATCGGTGTCAAGAGCAATACCACGAAGGAATGATTGTTTCCAATGCACATAGTACTCGAACTGTTCTAGGGAAAGATCAATAAAACTCGGGTGTTCGCAATCGGATGTGACGAAATGAGCATTTTTGGATTCAGGTTGGATCTGGGAAAATGTAAAAAGTTCACCTAGGGTGTTCTTATGGGCACTAGTTTGTTTCGCGAACGAATCGAAAAAGCATGATGGGCCGAGATCCGTGGGTTTGGTCCCTAGTTGGCGGACAAGGATACCATCCGGTTTCGAAAAAGGATCCGGGAATGGACCGGGAATAGGATCTGTGTTTTTGTATTCCTCAATGAGTTCATTTACAAAGGGAAGTCCGTATTCGCTCTTGATGGTCCCATCTCCTGAGCAGATACTGTAAGCCAATTTGAACAGTCTCGAGACCATATCTCCTTTTGGTCTCCAGGTGATGACCTCGAGTGGTATTTTTTCACCGAGGTATGCATATTCTTTGAATGGCAGGATACAGGATTTAACGGGACGCATAAAAGTATCCCTCAGACCATGATCGGTCTTTTTCTTCAAGAGATCATCATATGTGCGTAGCAAATTGCAGATCCGGTCCACCAGTGTTTCATCTTTGTTAATGGGCAGGGGGACATATGAGGAAATGAGCACTGCAGGAATATCGGAAACAGGGCTTGTAAAGGCTCTGGAAAGAAAGGCTGGGTCAACGTTGCCCATCCACTCCATATATTGGGGCATTGGAGTGTCGAACAATAGGGAGTATTCGGTAGCAAGCGTGAACAGTTCAGAATAATTCTGACGTCCGTCCGAATTACCGGCCGAACAGAGCATATTCAATTTTTTGGAAGCATCATTTCTGTCAGATCCGTTAATGATCTCGGAGATAAACAACCAAAGATATCCGTAAGCGGCGATTTTGAAGTTCGGCGTTCCAAGAGTGCTTTTCCAGTAAAGATAGTAGTTGAGTTGATCGGGGGTTAGATCACTGAAAACAGGATATTTCAAGACGATCCCTACAGGTTTGCAGGGTTTGGGAATAGTATTGAATTTACCTAGCTGGGTCTTCAAAGATTCTTTTTGAGATGAGAATTTATCAGTCATGAATCGGTCCCTGGCGTGTGAAATATATCGTCAGGTGATTTTGAATATAGGTTGGACAGTAACCTGATTTTGACAAATATTCCCACCTCGACATTGGTGGGGGAATGACAATCATGAATTAATCTTTTTGTTTGAGGTTATTTTTTTGACAGGTTTTTTGGATTGAAAATATGCCAATAAAGCAACACTTACAGGTTGAATCCATTGAATAAGGTTGGCGTGGATACAAAATCAGTATATACCCAGAATAGAACTCACCTACGAGGTAATAATATGCCAATGAGTAAAAAACAGCTGACCAAGAAGGCTCAGCAGGATAAAGCCGAGGCGGCTGAACTTCAGAAAAAAGCAGAATCTGGTGATTCAGAGGCCAAACGCAAACTCGAGAAGCTCGAGAAGAAAATGAAGAAGAAGAAATGATTTTTTGGGGGTTTATGCCCCCTTTTTCCATGACCCAGGATTATTTTTTTAGGGGTCACTGAATAATTTATTTATATTGTCAAGTGTAGTGGTTGTAGAGGTAATAGTTTGACCATATCAACAAAAGAAGCTATGCTTGGAAACGGGCTTCTCACAGCGATCATGTATCTTCTTATCGGGATCGTGATGCTTGCATATGGAAACAAGTCCATCAACTTTGTATTCTGGATCTCTGGAGTGATCATGCTGGTTATTGGTATTCTCCAGGTCCTCACAGAATCGACCGATACCAAAAGTGGATTTGTTACCATTCTCGTCGGTATCATCCTTGTTGTGATCGGAATGTTCGATAGTATTGCGAGAATCCTTGTCGGTATCATACTGATCTTCTCAGCACTTCCATCACTCGGCGCATCGACCAATGCCATATCAGAGAAATTCGGAATGGGTGCCATAGATACCGGCTCAACCACCGTCAACAAGGTGCTAGCGCTTGTTCTTCTTGTAATTGGCGTCTGTCTTATCGTTGGGCTTGTCCTCAACGATGCAAGTAGCATTGCAGATATTCTTATCCGGGTCGGCGGAGCGGTACTTCTCGTATCCGGACTCGTTAATTTGGTGAAGGCTCTTAGCTGATGTTCTGATGGGCGAATGTCCAATATTCGCCCTTGGACCTTCATCTATTTGAGCAACAAGTACTCACAATTTTAGAGATTTGTCGAAAATAAGGGTAAAGCTTTACATACCATATTTCGATTATGTATCTGATGTCGTTCTTCAACAATCAAAGGAATGCAGGAATCGCGCTCGTGGTTTGTGCAGTCCTCATGTTAATCGCCGCTGTGGCAAGTATTGTATCTGAAATCATTAAAGACGGGGACACAAATTATTCTGTTATCGTCATCGGTATCGGATCCTTCATTGGTGCACTCCTTTACTTCGGCTTTGGTAAGAAAGTCATGAATGGAGAGCTCTTCGATAAATTCGATATCGTTTGTTCGTATGTCCAGGTTTACGGTTTTGTTCTGATCGTAGAGGGTATTTTTACTCTCTGGAACAACATGGGTACTGGTATTGTCAGCATCATCCTCGGTCTCATCGTTCTCTTCATCTACAAGAAGATTACTGATGGACGTGCCACCTTGTTCGACAAGATTATCTGGGTCATTCTCCTCATCGTCTTCTTCTTCACCATCCTCGCTGGTATCGTACTCCTTTTCGGAATCGTCACCATCCCGCTCGGAATTGCATACATGATCATCGGCATCTTTATGTTCATGGCAATTCTTGACAATGATGTGAAAGCGAAATTCGGAATGTGATTTCCGGAACAAACCTTTTCTTCCCGGATTTCCGGGAAGATCCATTTTTTTATTGACACGCGATTTCTTTTATACAGCGTTAATCAAATTTCCAAACGTTCATATTTTATACGAAAAATGAGGTATTTTATTATGAAATACACAATAACTGGCAGCAATCTGCAGTTTGCGAATATCGAGGTCAGTCCTGGTGAAACATTTCAATCTCAGGCTGGCGCGATGGTCATGATGTCAGGCAATATGAAAATGAATTCCAAGATGGAGGGAGGTTTCATATCTGGTCTTAAGAGGTCATTCTCTGGTTCTTCATTTATGCTTGTCAAGTATAATTCTGAAGGAGGAAACGGAACGTTAAGCATTTCAGGTAATGCTCCTGGAAAGATCCTCGATATCGATGTCGGAAAGGGTTCTTGGTTGTGTCAGAAGACCGCATATCTGGGTAGCGAAGAGACCGTTCACCTAGATATGGCATTCCAGAAAAAACTCGGTTCGATCTTCTTTGGTGGAGAGGGACTGATCCTTCAGAAGTTATCTGGTACTGGAATCGTTTTCATTCACGCATGCGGAGATCTACATACAATAGATCTTGCTCCGGGACAGATGCTTAAGGTCTCGACCTCCAACGCGGTTGCTTGGGAAGATACCGTGAAATACGACATAGCATCCATCGGAATCAAAAATGCACTGTTCAGTGGAGAGGGATTGTTTGTTACCACATTGACCGGTCCTGGAAGGGTCGTTATCCAATCTATGACCTTAGGTGATCTCGCAGCAGCACTTATTCCCTACATACCCACAAGCTCGAGTTGATAATATGGAGAAAACCAACGCATTTGTTATTGGCGCCCTGACCTTGATGGTACTTTTGATCGCAGGAGTGGTCTGTGCTTACGTTTGGGGAGGTCTGGACCTTCTTTGCACTGCCATCCTTGTGGTCATCGTGATAGTCGTTGTAGCATTCTTGCTAATGTACTTCGTCTTCGGTGCATATTACTTTGTGAAGCAGAAAGATACCACCCCTCTCGATAGTGGATTGTCCTTGGAGGATGTCTCTGAGGTCGACCGCGAGATGGAAAAGAAGTAAACGGTTTTTTAGACCTGCCCCATGGTTTTTCGGGCAGGTCACTTTCACTCTATTGTTATGAGTTCGTCTTCGGGACCTTTCTCAACCGAGAAATAGATAAGTATCACAGCGAGGGCAACTGCGAAGAACATCAGCATCCACAACGTCTTGAAATCATTTAGTTGATATGTGCTTCCCATAACGGCTGCCGCTATTGTTGTACATATCGAAGATCCAAGGAAAAGGAACACATTGGTAGCTGATACTGCTGTGCCAGCAAGGGATATCGGGTACCATTCTTTGACCTGTGTGAAGGAAAGGGACATGAAACCTCCGAAGAATCCGAAAAGGAAGTTCACCGAGAACCAGAACCAATAACTGTCTATTTTCCCAGCGTAGATCCAGAGAAGCCCCCAGATAGCAAGGAAACACAAGGTTCCATAGAACATGGTCTTCCTTTTTGATTTGATGACCCCTCTTCCATTGAGTATTCCGATGGTTATGGTACTGATGATCTTTCCAATACCGATCATGGTGATGAACCAGGCCACGCTGAGGGCGAATGAGTAGCTATTATTGAAATAATATTTGGCCCAGGTTCCTTGGAAGACCATTATGGAACCATAGACAAGGAAATAGGCAAGGGCCATATTCCAGTACTTGCGACCACTAGAAAAGACCAGTTTAAGGCCCACCATTGTCGGAAGTTTACCATCAGATGGATCTTTGGAAGCATCCGGTCTTCCGTCAACCTCTTCAAGACCTGGAAGTCCTATGTGGTGAGGGTGATCCCGGACAACGGCAAGGACCAGGAACGCCAGAACGAATGTAATAAGTGCTAGGAAGAGGAAAACATTCCTCCAACCACCTATCGAAAGGCTTAACATCTCCAACGGTGCAGATGCTGCGATAGCACCCACGTTACCGACTGCGATAACAATACCGTTCAGTTGTGGGAAGTCCTTTTTCCCGAACCATACCGAGATGATCTTCATCAGCGGGATGTACACGATGGCCATTCCTGCAGCAATGAACATTTTTCCCAGTACGATTATCCAGAAAGTATTACCGAATGCTGTGAGCAGTGAACCGATCGCAGCTATCGTCATGAAGATGAATGTTGATTTGCGGGGACCCAGACGGTCTGCAAGAAGTCCGCTGGGGATCTGCATTGCTGTGTACGTCCAGAAATAGACCGAGCTCAGGATACCTACAGTTCCGCCTACGTCATCGACAATATCTTTTCCAAGGATGCCGACGGTCATCCTGTGGAAGTAAACGAAGAAGTAGCAACAGACAAGGATCAGGAAGATGTACCAGCGATATTCGTGCAGTTTCTTGATTGTCTTATCTTTATTCATGGTATGACCAAACAAGACGCAATTATAGGGGGTGTATATGTGGTATTTGTTCTAAACGTGATGTCTGTCCCAATTAAATGGACATCCAACAGAATTATTGGTCACCCAGATATATGTTAGAGATCGGTATCAAATGCAATGGGGAATGATAATTCAGTCGATATTTTCTAGGATTTTATTGATCTGCATTTTTGATTCTTCGAGTGTACCGTTGTTATCGATCATGAACCATTTGTCATAAACGAATGCATTGATCCGGGTTCTTATCTTGGTCAACTGTTCTTCAGTTTCGAAAGATTCTAACACTTCGCCCCTGGAATTGATCCGAGACATGGCAGTGGCACTGTCCACATCGACAAGTATCTTTATGTCGGGTTTGGGAAATATCATGCTGAAGAAGTTGTATGCGAACTTAGAAAGAGGTTCTGGCACATAGGCAACAGCCATAATGTATCTGACGAAGATTATGTCGTCATATTCCTTTTTCCGGTCGTTTCTTTTTTTGTATTTTATCGAGTGGGTAACATCGAAAATGTATAACAGCGTGGCCATGATTTTTGCATAACTGCCCTCTTGGGTGAGGAACTCCGCCTCTTTCTTGCCCACACATGTATTTAGGTTCGGATGGCTGAGTACCAACACTTTCCTTCCTTCGGACCTGAGTTTTTCGGCTAGATATTCAGCGACACTTGATTTGCCACTCCCATCCATCCCATCAACAACATACCACATGAGTCAGCCCCAAGTTATTTCCTGCCACTTAGTAACTTAAACTCCTTCGAATTCAGCTTTTTCTGAGTTTTCCTTTATCAAGGGCATCCTGGAAACCGGACATTTCGGAAGGTGTGATCGAGATACGGTCTCCTTTAGCATACTTCTTTCTGGTCGTCCAGTTAGTGAATGGTTCGACAACACGGTACATTTCCCCTTTTTCAGCCATTTTGACAGGTTCGGGTGTGCCTTTGAGATCTGTATAGTTGCCGTTGTGACAGGTTGCCTTACCACCTTTTACTTCGATGACCTTGTTACACACATTGTCCAGGAAGTATCTGTCATGGGTGACGGTTATGACCACGCCGTCATACTCTGCCAGGGCCTGTTCCATAACATGTTTGGAGCTGATATCCACATAGTTGGTAGGTTCATCGAGGATCAGAAGGTTGGTTTCGGCACACATCATGATGCAAAGTGCCACTTTTGCCCTTTGGCCTCCAGAGAGTGTCGACATTTTATTTGTTGCCACTTCACCGACTATCAAGAATTGTGCGAGACGGTTTCTTGCTTCGGCCCTTTTGTCAGGACCGATAACTTGAAGAAGTTGTTCTTCTGGGGTGAGGTTCAGGTCCAGCCCTTCGTGCTGTTGGGAGTAATATCCGATCTTCGCACCAGGCGCCACCCAAAGATCTCCGCTTACTGGGAGTTCTCCGAGGAGTGCTTTCACCAAGGTTGATTTGCCCGCACCGTTAGAACCGAATATACCTACCTTATCTCCTTTCTGGATATCGAGATTCACTCCTGAAAGGATGACCTTATCCCCTCTACTAATAGAGACGTTCTCAGCGATTATCATGTTCTTGCCGGATTTTTGGGCAGCGGTGATCTTCATACCGATCTCTTTTTGATCATCAGGTCTTTCCTTTTCCTCGATCTTCGATGCCATCATTTTACGAGTTTTGTAGGTCGCCATGTAACGGCGTGCGTCATGGGACATGGCCTCGATGAGGTCCTCTTGCTTCTTTTTGGCATTGGCATATCTTTCGTATTCCTTCATCTGCCGTTCAATGACCATATTCTTCTTTTCCACGTAATCGCTGTAGTTTCCGCGATATTCCGTGGATTTTCCATTTTCGATCTCTATTACACGGAGTGCGATACGGTCAAGGAAGTATCTGTCGTGGCTGACAATAACCACCGCACATTTGGAGGAGAGGATCTTTCTTTCCATCCATTCAACGGTTGTGATATCAAGATGGGATGTGGGTTCATCCATGAAGATCACGTCGCAATCAGATACCTGAACCGCGGTACGGGCCATCATAACCTTGGATTTTTCACCCCCGGATAAGGAATTCATATCTCTGTCGAGGTAGTTTTCAGGGAAACCTACCTGTTTCAGGATATCGAGAAGTTTATCCCCAACTTCGGAATTGAATTTGTCCACTTTTGCCTGAAGGTCGGCACTTTCCTCTGCGAGGGCATTCCAGTCGATGTCTCCGCCGGAGGCGTATGCATCATCGATCTCCTGCATACGACGTTTGATGTTTTCGACATAGGAATATGATTCCTCAAGAACCTCTCTGACAGTTTTTCCTTCAGGGATCGAGGTGAACTGTTCCATATATCCAATGCGGTCGGTCCGGCGTACGATCTCTCCCGTGTCCTCTTTTTCTTCTCCAAGGAGGATCTTCAAAAATGTAGATTTTCCAGCTCCGTTGGTTCCGACAAGCCCTATCCGGTCCCCTTCATTTATTTGGATGCTGACATCCGTCAGGACTTTCATAGGGCCGAACGATTTTGATACCGACTGGGCTTTTAGGAGCATTCTAATCGTATGGCAATAAATGTCTGGGATATAGGGATTGGGATAGTTGCGACTATGCCCATGACTGCAAAATTGAGATTTTGAAGATCAGTCCAGTATTTTGTGTTGTAAGTGAGAGAACTAGTGTAGTTGTTGTCTGATTCTTATTTGTTGATCAGGTGCCATTCTCTTCCAATGCATAAAGCAGGTTATTGCAAAGGAAATCGCCGTTGGCTATTATTATTCAGAATCTGATCGTCGAACACTTTCTTCATTTCACGATTTGGAATTGAAAGCAGAAAATCATCACGGTTCTTGGGGATCGCATTGAGATATCCCTCGGCAACGAGAACTGAATATATAGATCTCGCATAGTGGCCCAGATCGTCGATGGACACATTAGATGAAAGATCCATCCTGATCTTATCCCCCTTGTCGAGGGCACTCAGATTTTCGGAGACATACTCGTTTATACATTTCAGAACTTTATCAAGAATATCTTTTTCATCTGTACATGACCAATAGGTATCCGGAATGAATTTTGATTCAATGTACTTCAAAACACTACTCGGATTGTAGATCTCGGTATTATCGAAATAGTATCCGCCATACCATTCTTTGGCTTCGTCGGATCTCTCCGGATGGTCATAATATGCACACAGTTCTTTGATCTCAGCCTCAGTGAATCCAAACCTATCATTGTATCTTGCATGAAATATGCTGTATGCACAGTAATTGTTGAATCCGGAGCAAATTCCTGCTTTGGGGATCTGCATGACACCGGTCAAAACACCGAAATTAAGATATTCATTGCCTTTGAACGTGCTAGAAT
>CAVHHN010000038.1:0-16916 GCA_963635855.1 Faecalibacterium sp. CAG:74
TGACAATAGTGTTCAAAGAGATACAACCGAAGAACGCCCCCATACCGATGGTGGTAACCGAATCTGGAATGCTAACGGATTTGAGGGAACTACAGAAACCAAAGAGGGTACAATCGATGGTCGTTAGTGAATCGGGAAGGGCGATGGAGGTAAGTGAAGTACATTCTTCGAACGCACGCCGTCCTATTGAACTAATGGATCCAGGGAGTGTCACTGATGTGAGAGAAGTACATTCTTCGAATGTACTCACTCCGATGGTCCTGACGGAATCTGGGAGATAAATGGATGTAAGTGAAGTACAACTCTTGAATGCATGGTTGCCGACGGAAGTGACGGAACGGGGGATATCAATAGAGGTCAGAGAAGTACAGTGCAAGAACACGTAGTTTCCGATAATGGTGACAGAATCTGAAATTGTCACAGAATCAAGTGAAGTGCAATCTGAAAATGCAAAGTCTCCGAGGGTTGTGACAGAATTCTCGATGATGATTGATCTGATCGCATCTTTATACGAAAACCAAGGCGCAGCGAGCCCTGAATAATTCTCCATCTCCCCAGAACCTCTTATCGTAAGCGTTCCGGATGCGGGATCGAATTCAAATTTGACATTCTCTCCACATTTGCCAGATATCTGTTTGATCCATTTACCGCCATTCTTGTTGAATGTGGAACCTGCCAGGTTTTCAACGGTTTGTTCGAGTTCCTTTTCACTCTCTAGGTCATAGAAGACCATATCGAACGCACCGGCTTCGATGGTTGTGACGGATCCGGGGATGATTATGGATGTGAGGGAAGTACAACCTTTGAACGCAGAAGTTCCGATTGTTGTGACATTGTCAGGTATTTCGTAGGAAGTTCCTGCTTTGGCCACTGGGTATTGGATCAGGGTGGTCTTGTCATTGCTGAAAAGAACACCGTTGATCGAAGCGTATTTGCCATTCTCGTCGGAAACGATGAATAAGGCAAGAGACGAACATCCATTGAACGCATCATCTCCAATGAAGTTGACGGACTTACCGAAATGTACTGTGGAGAGTTTAGAACAACCTGTGAATGCGGATGCACCGATGGACTCTACGGAATCAGGGATGGTGATAGATACGATGGAGGTAATGCCTTCAAAGGCAAAATCACCGATCGATGTGACATGATCACTGATAATGATCGAAGTGATGGAATCTTTGTGCAAGAACCAAGGCGCTTTACCGCTGGAATAAGATCCCATCGGTCCGGAACCGTTGATGGTAAGGGCACCATTGGATTCATCGTATTCATAAGTAACATCCTTTCCGCAAATACTGGATTCTTTCTGTTTGATCCATTTATCATCAACTTTGTTGAATGTATAACCTGCCATGTTTTTAGCTGTCTGTTCCAATACGACACCATTCCTATCATAGAAGGTCACATCGAATGCGCCATCTTCAATGATTTCGACGGATTTAGGGATGGTTAGGGATGTGAGGGAAGTACAACCTTTGAACGTGCCCCCACCGATAGATGTGATACCCTCAGAAATGATGGCGGAAGAAAGTACAGACCTGCTTAGCATCCATGGTGTATATTTGCTTCCTGTGGCATCATAATCAAACCAATCTCCATTTCCAATAAAAGTGATCTTTGCAATATTGGCGCATCCGAAAAAGATCGGTAATCCGGTGGTTCCGACACAGTCGAGGCTTACTGGAACAGTGAGTTCTTTCAAATTAACACAATTGTGGAACGCAGAACCTTCGATAGATGAGATACCATCGGAGATAATAATGGTCCGGACATGTTCATTGATTTGCCATGGTGTATATTTACAATCCGTGGCGCTATACTCGTACAATTTCCCAGTTCCAGTGAAGGTGACCTTTTCAAGTTTTGAACATCCTTTGAAGGCTGGGGCATTACTGGAAACAACAGCGTTGAGACTGGCTGGAATGACGAGTTCTCTCAGTTTACCACAGTCCTTGAACGCATGTAATCCAATTGACATGACGGAGTCTGGGATTGTAATGAAGGTCAAAGATGAGCAATTATCGAACGCATTGTTTCCGATAGATCTTACAGACTGAGGGAAGGTTATAGAAGAAAGATCTAAACAATCACTGAATACGTAGTCACCTAGGGATGTGACTGAGTCCGGGATCGTGATGGAGGGCAGCTTCGAACAGGATTTGAATGTTGAAGATCCAAGGTATGTGATGGAATCTGGGAGAGTAACGGAGGTCAGAGTGGTGCATAAATAAAACGCACTATCTCCGATGACTGTAACTGAGTCCGGGATCGTGATGGAGGTGAGGGAATTACAGTAGGAAAACACGCTGGTTCCAATGGTTGTGAGTGAATCTGGGAGGGATATATCCCTGAGGCCCCTACACTCACTGAATGCATATTCTCCGATAGAGGTGACTGAATCTGGGAGGGTTATGGAGGTTAGACTGACACATTGGAAAAATGCTCTATTTCCAATAGTTGTGACGGAATCAGGTATAGTGATTGACGTAATAGATGAACCATAATAGAAAGCGTATTCTCCTATGTGAGTTACAGAGTTCTCTATTTCGACCGTTCCGATCAATAATTCGTACGAATTCCAAGGCTGACCATCATGTATAAAATCATTCATTGGTCCAGAACCACTGATCACTAGTGTTCCGGTCCTGTTGTCAAAGGTATATCTGACATCTTTACCGCACATACCAGATGCAAACTTGATCCATTTGCCATCTATGAGATCGAAGGTTAATCCTCCCAAGTTATTAGCGGTCGGAGTAATTTCGGAGTACCTATCAGTTTCGTAAAATTTACTGCTGAAGACATTCTCACCAATGAACGTGACGGATTTGGGTATGGTAATAAATGTTAATGAAATACATCCATCGAATGCGTAGCTTCCGATGGTCTTGACAGTTGCTGGTATTTCATAAGTGGCATCTGTCTTGCCTGCAGGATATAAGAACAGAGTGGCATTGTCGATGCTGAAGAGAATGCCGTTGTTCGAACAATAAACGCCGTTTTCATTAGACACGACAAATGAAGTTAATGCAGCGCAACCACTGAACGCACCATCTCCGATCGATTCGACGGATCTGCCGATATTGACAGAGGTAACCGAGGTACAGCCTGCGAATGCGAAGGATCCGATCGATAAAACGGAACCGGGAATGGTCACATAGTTGAGGTGAGTACAGCCTTCAAATGCATAGTCTCCAATGGTTGTGACCGAATCAGAGATGTCGATAGTTAAGATGGACTCTTTATGGGAATTCCAAGGTGCATTACCAGTAGAAAATGCATCCATAGGCCCTGTACCACTGATGGTGAGTGTTCCTGTTGTACTATCGAAAACATAAGTGAGCTCATCACCACATTTACCCGATTCTATTGAGGGATCGTCTTCCGAGAGTGTTTGTTTGATCCATCTGCCCTCAACGTTCTTAAATTTGAATCCCGCCAGATTTTGAGCAATCGGTTCGAGTTCCGTGTCGTCATCTGCATCATAAAACTTGCCATCGAACGCACACACTCCGATACTCGTGACAGAGTCGGGAATGATTATGAATGTCAGAGATATACATTTCTCAAATGCAAATAATCCGATCGAATTGACAGAATGGGGGATGGTGACAAAGGTCAAAGAAGTACAGCCATAGAATGCAGAGTTTCTAATGGATGTGACTGAATTTTCTATGCTCACAGATTCAAGGGACGTACAGTTCTCAAATGCACTGTTTCCGATAAATTCGACAGAATTTGGAATGACGATTGAAGTGAGGGAAGTACAGCTGTTGAAGGTATTGTTCCCAACTGCTGTGACGAGATTGGGAATTGCCAAAGAAGTGAGAGAGGTGCAGTTATCGAACGCATAATCTCCGATGGTTGTGACATAATCAGGAAGGGTGATGGACGCAAGGGATGTACAGTTGTCGAATGCGGAGGTACCGATGGTTGTTACGAATTCTGAAATTGTCACGGAGGTGAGGGAGGTGCAGTTGTAGAATGCACTCGCTCCAATAGAAGTGACAGATCCCCCTATGTTGACCGAGGTGATCGAATCCCTGTATGAATACCAAGGGGTTGAAGCAATAGAGTAATCATACATCGACCCAGTACCGCTTATTGTAAGTGTTCCCGTGGTTTCATCGAATTCATAAGAGGCCTCTTCACCACACAAAGCTAGTTCTTTAGAGGTGTCTTCTTCCGAGGAGGATTTTTCTTTGATCCATTTGCCATCTTTATGCAAGAATACGGATCCGGCCAGATCTGTAGCGGTTTGTTCGACTTCCGTTTCATCATCATAGAAATTTCCGTCAAATACAGAAGTCCCTACAAAGGAGACGGAATTTGGAATTGATATGGAGGTGAGGGAGGGACAATTTGTGAATGCAAAATCTCCGATCGAGGTAACAGATCCAGGCAGTGTAATAGAGGCGAGGGAAAGACAATCGGTGAATGCACCGTTCCCAATTGATGTGACAGACTCAGGAGTGGTGAAGGAGTTGATGGTACTACAGCCCTTGAACGCATAGTCCCCGATAGAGAGAATAGAGTTGGGGAGGGTCACGGAGGTGAGTGATTCACAGAGGTAGAATGTGTAGCTCCGAATAGATGTCACCGCATCAGGAATGCTGATGGATGTTAGGGAAGTACAGTTCCCGAAGGCCCTTACGCCAATGGATGTGACTGAATCTGGGAGTGCCAGGGCAGTAAGGGATGTACATCCTTTGAATGCAGATATTCCGATGGAACTAACAGAATTCGAGAGGGTCACTGAGGATAACTTGGAACAATTGCTGAAAGCAAATCCGCCGATGGTTGTGACAGTATCGGGCATTGTAATAGAACTGATAAAGATACAACCTTCAAACGCAAAGTCTCCAATGGAGTTCACATTGTCGGAAATGGTAACTGTGGTCAGAGTTAATCTGCTTTTATGCCAAGGCGTGAGCCCATAATATGAAGACATGGAACTGTCGGAACCATATTTGAACCAGGCACCAGTTCCACTGGTGAATGTTATAGTTTCAATATGCAAACAGTCTGGGAAGCAGGGTTCCTCACTGGATCTGACACAATCAAGACTCACGGGTACTGTGAGCTTTTTCAGACCAGAACAACCCTTGAACGCACTTTCTCCAAGGAATGTGACAGAATTTGGAAGGGCGATAGAGGTGAGGGGAGCACAACCTTCAAATGCGGATCTTCCAATGGATCTAACAGAATCCGAGAGGTTTACCGAGGCTAACTTGGAACAATTGCTGAAAGCAAATCCGCCGATGGTTGTGACAGAACCGGGTATTGTAATGGATTCGATAGATGCACAACCTTCAAAAGCATGATCTCCGATGGAGGTAATACCGTCCAATATTGTGACCTTATTCAGAACGGATTTACTAAGTTGCCAGGGAGTATATCCAAAATACAAGTAATCAGAACTGCTGGTGCCATACGGATACCAATTTCCAGTTCCATTAAAAGTTATCTTTTCAATATTGACACAACCTTCAAAGATGGGATTTTCGTTTGATCCCACACAGTCTATAAATCCAGAAATGGTAAGTTCTGTCAGACCAGAACAACCTTTGAAAGCACCCACTCCGATAATCCTTATTGAATCTGAAATAATGACGGAGGGGAGAGAAC
This sequence comes from Faecalibacterium sp. CAG:74, assembly GCA_963635855.1. Classification (GTDB taxonomy): domain Archaea; phylum Thermoplasmatota; class Thermoplasmata; order Methanomassiliicoccales; family Methanomethylophilaceae; genus Methanomethylophilus. Next base: position 5,632 of record CAVHHN010000038.1, read on the forward strand.
AACAGCCCTTGAACGCAAAGTCTCCGATAGTTTTAACCAGGCCGAAGAAAGATATTGAACTAAGTGAAGTACATCCTTCAAATGCGGAGTTTCCGATGTAGGCGATCGAATCAGGAAGAGATACAGTGGTGAGTGAAGCACATTCATAAAATGCAAAGTTTCCGATGGAAGTGATGGCTCCCCGCATTATAACTGATTGGATCGAATCCTTATATTGGTTCCAAGGCGTTGAATATTTAAAATAATCATCCATTTGTCCGAATCCACAAATAGTGAGGGTTCCGGTCTCTGCATCAAATTCATAATTGATCTCGGTCTTGAAGGGGTCATCTACTGATGGAGATGAGAGTTGTTTGATCCATCTGCCGTCAATTTTCTCAAAGTTGGATCTGATTAAATTCAGAACGTTCGGTTCAAGTTCGGATTCTTTATTCTTATCATAAAATTTTCCGTCGAACGCATGAGTTCCGATTGATTCAAGGTGACTTCCAATGGTCAAATGAGTTAGGGCGGTACAATCATAGAACGATGATACTCCGAGAGATCTGACGGAATCAGGAATTACTATGGATTTAAGGTTGGTACAACTGTAGAATGCAAAGTTTCCGATGGAGGTGACAGAGTCAGGTATGGATATGCCTTTGAGGCTGGTACAGTCGCAGAATGCATAAGCTCCAATGGAGGTGACAGAGTCAGGAATGGTCACAGAAGCGAGTGACGCGCATTTATAGAACGTAAAGCCCTGGATGGTTGTCACCGAATTGGGAATATCAATGGATCTGAGGGAGGTACAATCCATGAAAGCTGATTCACCAATGGAGGTGACGGAATCGGGGAGGGTTATGGATTTGAGGGAAGTGCAACCTTTGAATGCCTGGAATCCGATGGAAGTGATAGATCCATTGAATTTCACAGTACTGAGGTTGGAACAATTCTCGAATAGATGCTGTTCGATATTGGTGATCGATCCAGGAATAACCACTTTTTTCAAGGAAATACAGTTGGCGAATGCACTTGTTCCGATTGTTGTGACAGAATCTGGAAGGATAGCGGAAGTAAGAGAGAAACAGTCCGTAAATGCACCCGATCCAATAGAAACGACAGAATTAGGGATCGACACAGAAGTGAGAGCAGAAAGAATGAATGTACGGTCCTCGATTGAGGTGACAGAATCTGGAATGATAACGGTGGTGAGGTGATTACATTCCGTAAATGCACCCATTCCGAGAGTTGTGACAGTGTTTGGGACCTCATATGTGGAATTGGTCTTGCCCCTAGGGTACAGAATTAAAACTGTGTTATCCCCATTGAAAAGCACACCGTCGATTGAGCTATAGTTTGCATTATGTTCATCAACGTTGATCGATTGGAGATTGATACAACCATTGAAAACGTAATTACCAACAGATGTGACAGAATCTGGAAGGGTGATGGATGTGAGGGATTTACAATCACAGAACACCGAGTTTCCGATCGAAGTGACCGTTTCCGGAATAGTTATGGATGCAAGAGATATACAATCATAGAACACCCAGTCTTCAAGAGAGGTGATGGAATCAGGAATAGTAATGGAGTTGAGAGAAGTACAACTGCGGAACGCATAGGGTCCAATGAACGATACTGACCCAGGAATGACCAGAGAGCTAATGGAGGAACATCCTGAAAACGCACAATCTCCAATGGAGCTAACGGAATTGGGGATCGTGAGAACAGGCATAATGGAACAATTGCGGAATGAGGAACTACCAATAGTTAAGATAGAATCGGGCATTGTAATGGAGTTGAGTTTGATACAATCCCTGAATGCATTATCTCCAACTGAGGCCACTCCATCGGATATGAGAACAGTGGTTAGGAAATTTTTACTTAGCTGCCAAGGAGTATATCCGTAATATGACGGCTGAGAACTATCCCCACCATAGGTGTACCAGGTCCCTGATCCAGTGAAGATCACCTTCTCGAGAAGAGCGCAACCTTCGAAAATCGGGTTCTCGTTGGAACCAACGCTGTTAATGGTTGCAGGAATGGTAAGTTCTTTCAGAGCGGTACAACCCTTGAACGCAGAATCACCTATAGTGGTCAAAGTGTTGGGAAGGAAAATAGAGGATAAAGCAGAACAATGTCTGAACGCAAATTCTCCGATAGAGGTTACAGAATCGGGAATATTTATAGTGGCAAGGGCTGTACAATCATAGAAAACATAGTTTCCAATGGATTGGATAGAACCGAAGGTTGTGAACTCGGTCAACGAAGCACAATTACGGAAGGTCGAATCACCGAGTGCCGAGACGGAATCGGAAATCGTGACAGAGTTGAGTTTGATACAATCCCTGAATGAACTATCTCCGATGGAAGTGACGCCGTCGGAAATAATGATAGTGGTCAGGTTGGATCTATTGAGCTGCCAGGGCGTATATTCATAATAGGAGGGTTGAGAACTATCCAGACCATATGGGTACCATGCTCCGGATCCTGTGAAGGTTATCTTTTCGATGTGTATACAATCTGCGAAAAGGGGGTTTTCATTAGACCCAACGCAATTAAAGGTTGCCGGAATAGAGAGTTCCTTCAGACCATTACAACCTTTGAACGCAAATTCTTCAATTGAAGTGACGGAATCAGGAATGGACATGGAACTGAGAGAAGTACAGTTTGTGAACACAGATCCTGGGATATAAGTAATGGCGTTGGAAAAGATAATTGTGGCCAGTGCATATTTACTGAGCTGCCAGGGCGTATACCCATAATAGGAGTGTTGGGTTTTATCCAAACCATATGTGTACCACGTTCCCGGTCCGGTGAAGGTGATCTTTTCGATATTGTCGCATCCTTCGAAGGCGGGGTGTTCATTGGATACAACACTATCTACATTTGCTGGAATAGAAAGTTCCTTCAGACCACTACAACCTTTGAACGCAAATTCTTCAATTGAAGTGACGGAATCTGGGATGATTACAGAGGTCAGTATAGTGCAACAATAAAATGCATAACTCCGTATTAATAAAACCGTATCTGGGATTTGATAGGTGGCATCAGATCTACTAGCAGGATACTGGATCAAAGTGATCTTATCTTTGTTGAAGAGTACGCCATCGATCGAACAGTAAGCAATATTTTTCTCAGAAACATCGAAAGAACTTAGAGATGCACAGTTTTTGAACGCATGATCTCCAATGACTGTAACAGACTCGCCGATGTTGACAGTTACTAGAGAGGTACAGCCACCGAAGGTACAATATCCTATCTCTGTTACTGAATCGGGGATAGCAATGGAGGACAGGGAAGTGCAGTTGAGGAATACAAAATCCCCTATCGATTTGAGAGAGTCTGGAAGAGTCACGGAGGTCAGGGAAGTACAGTTCTCGAATACAAAATCCCCGATCGATTCAAGAGATTCTGGAAGAGTCACGTAGGTCAGGGAAGTACAGTTCTCGAATGCAAAGTTCCCTATGGAGGACACGCCGTCGGAAATGACGATGGTGGTCAAAGCAGACTTAGAATATTGCCAGGGAGTATGGCTGTAATAAGAGTGTTGGGAACTATATACGCCATACTGATACCAATTTCCAGTACCGGTGAATGTAATCTTATTGATATTGACACAACCCCGGAAGGCAGGATAATTATCAGAACCAACACAGTTAAGGCTTGCCGGAACTGTAAGATCATTCAGGTCAGTGTTATCGCAGAATGCTAGATCTTTAAGGGTATGGACAGAATCAGGAAGAGTAATAGATACTAGAGTCGTTTTGTAAAACGCTTGACAACCAATGGTTTCAACCGTGTTCGGAATTTCATAAGATAGGCCCGGTTTACCGTTGGGATACTGTATTAAAACAGTCTTATCCTTATTGAATAGCACACCCTTGACAGAACTGTAGTTTAGATTATTTTCATCAACATAGATCGATTTGAGCGAAGTACAATCAGCGAAAACGCCCTCATCGAGAAGTGTGACTGATTCAGGGATGCTTATGTTAGGAAGTGCAATACATCCCTTAAACGCATAGTATCCCATAGAGTTGACGGAACTGGAAAAGTAAATGGAGGTAAGAGAAGTACAGTCTTGGAACGCGTGGGAACCGATAGTTTCAACAGAATTAGAAAAATGTAATGTTAAGATTTTAGAGTTATTAGAGAATGCGTATCCATCAACTGATTTGACAGTATTTGGGATTTGGTAAGTCTCGTCAGCTTTACAATCAGGATAATGGAACAATATAGACCTATCTTTGTTAAAGAGCACACCATTGACTGAACTGTAGTTCGTATTTGCCTCACAGACGTCGATTGATTGAAGAGATGTAAGAGGTATGAGTACATCGTTCTTGATATAAGTGATGGATTCTCCGATTTCGAGTGATTTTATAGAAGACACATATGATGAATATCCAGGCCTCCAACTATCATAAACTGGCCCAGAACCACTTATCGTGAGTTTACCAGTCGTGGGATCTAATTCAAACGTAGCATTATCACCACATTTACCGGAATAATTCGAGGAATCCGCCTCAGAAGCTTCTGCATTCATTAGCATAAAGCAAGCGGATACACTAATCAGCACGATTGTGATTAATATCATCGATTTCTTAATAATGGTTTCACCCTCGTATACTAAATTCAATGTTTAATAAACAATAATATAAACATATTGTAGACAAATCAATGACAAGGGGTAGATTAATAGTATACAACATGTATATTAAATCAAGACAGTGTCTCTGACCCTTAGGGTTAAATTTTTATGCGAGGGAGTTTCGAACCCAGCATTAAGTTTTCAGATGCGTCTCTTCTTCAAGACCACAATGGTCGCAGATAAGGCGATGATCACAGCTATTACAATGAAAATATAGGTCATCATCGACCCGTTACTAGAGCTGGTATCTAAAGATGGTGGTGATGGAGTAGGGGGCGGATTAGAATCCTGTTTTATCCATTTACCTTCGATCCTCTCGAACGTCGAGCCGGCTAGGTTTGCAGCTGTTTGTTGGATTTCGGATTCACCATTGGTGTCGTAGAATTTACCAGAGAACGCAGATTCTGCGATTGAGGTCACGGATTTAGGAATGGAGATAGAGGTTATATGAGTATTATCCTGAAACGCATAAGCTCCAATTGATGTAATATGTTGTGGTATCTTAACTGAAGGGTTGGTGTTTCCAGCCAGATATAGAATCAACTCCGTCATGTCCTTATTGTATAGCACACCGTCAGCGAAACAGTATCTCGAATTTTTCTCACTCACATTGAATGTGGTCAGAGAAATGCATCCGTTGAAAACGCTTTCTCCGATCAATCTGACAGAATCTGGGATTGTGACAGAGATCAGTGAGGTACAATCCTTGAACGCAGAATTCCCAATAGATGTTACTCCATCTGATATGATGACCGTGGTCAAAGTTGATCTACTAAGTTGCCAAGGTGTATATTCGTAATTTGAAAGTTCAGAAGTCGTCCTGAGGGCGGTGTCGTTAAGGAACTTCGTGGCACTATAAACAGAGGCTGATTGAGAATTGCCTGTGCTGTAGCTATGCCATGTACCGTTACCCGCTACGAAAGTGATCTTTTCAATATTGACACAACCGGAGAAAATGGGGTTCTCATTAGAACCGACACAATCAAGACTTGCTGGAACAGTGAGTTCTTTCAGTCCGGTGCAATTAGCGAATGCAGAGGCTCCGAGGGATGTGACGGAATCGGGGATCGTTATGGATCCGATGGAAGTGATGCCTTCGAAGGCAAAGTCACCGATAGATGTGATATCTTCACCGATAACGATCGAACTGATGGTATCTTTGTAGGAGTACCAAGGTGCTTCACCGTTGGAATACGATGCTATCTTTCCTGAACCGCCGATGGTGAGGGTTCCAGTAGATTTGTCCAATTCGTATGTGGATTCGTTTCCACATTCACCGGATACCTTGTTGGGATCTTCCGAGGGTGTGGGTTTCTGTTTGATCCATTTTCCGTCCGTGTTGTTGAAGGTGGAACCGGCCAGGTTTTCAACAGATTGATCGAGAACCTTTTCACCCACTGGGTCATAGAATACCATGTCGAATGCAGTGTCTTCGATGGTTGTGACGGAATCGGGGATAGTAATAGATTTGAGAGATTTACAGCCGTTGAACGCAGAGGATGCGATGGTTGTAACAGATGCAGGTATCGTATATGTTGATTCAGCTTTGCCCACTGGGTATTGGATCAAAGTAGTCTTTACTTTATTGAAAAGAACACCCTCCACGGAACTGTAGGTGCTGTTCTCATCAGAAACAACATACGATGCAAGTGATGAACATCCGTTGAACGCAGCCTTATCGATGGTATTGACAGAACTTCCGAGTGTGGCGGTAACAAGTTTGGTACAATCTGCGAATGCGGATGCTCCGATTGTTTCAACGGAATCAGAAATTGTGATGGATTCAATAGAAGTTATGCCTTCGAACGCAAAATCACCGATCAATTGAACAGACTCGGCTATTTTTATGGATTTGATGGAGTCTTTGTGGGAAAACCAAGGCGAACCACCGCTAGAATAAGATTCCATCTTCCCAGAACCACCGATGGTAAGAATACCTGTGGTAAGATCCAATTCATAAGTGATACCATCTCCACATTCGCCGGATACTTTATTGGGATCTTCCGATGGCGTGGGTTTCTGTTTGATCCATTTTCCGTTTATGTTATTAAAGGTGGAACCTGCCAGGTTTTCAACGGTTGGTTCGAGTATCGTTTCACCCTCTGGATCATACAAAACAATATCGAAAGCACAGGATTCTATAGTTGTGACAGAATCGGGGATGGATAGGGATGTGAGAGATTCACAACCACTGAACGCGGAGGATGCAATGGTTGTAACAGATGCAGGTATCTCATAGGACACGTCTGATTTTGCCACAGGGTATTGGACCAGAGTGGTCTTGTCATTGCTGAAAAGAACACCGTCGATCGATGCGTAGGTGCCGTTCTCATCGGATACGACATAGAAAGCAAATGAGATACAACCACTGAATGCGACCTTATCGATGGTATTGACAGAACTACCAAGGGTGACCGTGGAGAGTTTGGTACAATCTGCGAATGCTGATGCACCGATGGACTCTACAGAATCGGAGATAACGATAGATTCTATTGAAGTGATGCCGTCGAAGGCAAAGTCACCGATAGATGTTACTTTATCGCCTATAACGATCGATGTGATAGTATCTTTGTAAGTGTACCAAGGTGCTTCACCGTTGGAATAGGATGCCATCTTTCCAGAACCGCTGATGGTCAGGATTCCTGAGGTTTTATCCAATTCATAAGTGACTCCATCACCACATTCTCCGGATACCTTGTTGGGATCTTCCGATGGTGTGGGTTTCTGTTTGATCCATTTTCCGTCGATGTAATTGAAAGTGGAACCGACAAGATTTTCAACGGTTTGTTCGAGTTCATTTTCACCCTCTGGTTCATAGAAGATCACATCAAATGCACCACCTTCAATGATTGTAACGGAATCAGGGATGGTGATGGAGGTTAGGGAAGTGCAACCCTTGAACGCAGAAGATGCAATGGTTGTGACAGTGCCAGATATTTCGTAGGAAGTTCCTGCTTTGGCCACTGGGTATTGGATCAATGTGGTCTTGTCATTGCTGAAAAGAACGCCGTCGATCGACGCGTAAGTGCCGTTGTTCTCGGATACGACATACGAAGCAAGGGATGTGCAACCGTTGAACGCAGCCTTATCAATGGAGTTGACAGAACTGCCGAGGTTGACAGTGGCGAGTTTGATACAACCTGCAAATGCGGATGCACCGATGGATTCGACGGAATCGGGAATGGGGATAGATCCTATTGAAGTGAGGCCTTCGAAGGCAAAGTCACCGATGGTTGTGACCCCATCACCGATAACAATCGAGGTGATGGCATCTTTGTAGGAGTACCAAGGTGCTTCACCGTTGGAATAAGATTCCATCTTTCCTGAACCGCTGATGGTCAGGACCCCTGAGATTTTATCCAATTCGTATGTGACACCATCACCACATTCACCGGATACCTTGTTGGGATCTTCCGCAGGAGTGGTGTTTTGTTTTAACCATTTCTCGTTAACTTTGTTAAAAGTGGAACCTGTCAGGTTTTTAACGGTTTGTTCAAGTTCGATCTCACCTTCTGTATCATAGAAAGTTACGTCGAACGCAAGATATCCTATGGATGTGACGGAATCTGGAATGGTTATGGATTCGAGGAAAGTGCAACCTTTGAACGCACACGATGGGATAGAGGTAACGGAGAATGGGATTTCATATGATGGGTCCGCTTTGGATAATGGATACTGTATCAAAATTGTCTTATCATTGTTGAAAAGAACACCATCTGCTGAACTGTATTTCTTGTTCTCAGCAGAAACCTCAAATGAAGCGAGTGAAGAGCAATCTTTGAACGTATGCGTTCCGAATGAACCGACAGATCTGCCGAAATTGATGGTAGTAAGAGCAGTGCATCCTTCGAAGGCGAAGTCTCCGATAGATGTTATATTGTCACCGATAATGATCGACGTGATGGTATCCTTGTAGGAGAACCAAGGTGCTTCACCGCTGGAATAAGACTCCATATCTCCGGAACCGTTGATGGTAAGGGCCCCTGTGAAGAAATTAAATTCATATGTGGCACTTTCACCACATTTACGGGTTATATTCTGTTTGATCCATTTACCATCAATTTTGTTGAAGATGGACCCTGCCAGAATTTCAGCTGTCTGTTTGAGTTCCGTTTCACCATCTAAATCGTAGAAGGTTACACCGAACACGTTCTCCCCCAGATATGTGATTGAATATGGGAGGGTGATGGCGGTGAGAGAAGTACAACCACTGAACGCAGCCTTTCCTATTGAGTTGAGAGAACTGCCAAAAGTAATAGTGGTGAGGGATGTACAATCTTCGAATGCAGATACTCCGATGGTGGTGACAGAATCGGGGATGATGATGGTGGTGAGGGAGGTACAACCGCTGAACGCGGAATAACTGATAGCCTGGATGGAACTGGGTAATGATACAGAATCGAGAGAGGTGCATCCACAGAATGCATAGTTACCAAGAGATTTAATGAGATCAGGAAGGGTCACAGAAGCTAGGGCGGTACAGCCATAGAATGCCTGTTCTCCGATCGATGTGACAGTATCAGGGATGGTGATGGATGTAAGAGAAGAACACCCATAGAATGCGTTAAATCTGAGAGCGGTGACGGAATCGGGGATGGTGATGGATGTCAGGGTGGTACAGCCTTGGAATATGGAAGTTCCGATGGATGTGACGGAATTGGGAATGGCGACAAAGGTTAAGGAAGTACAACCATAGAACGCACAATCCCCGATCGAAGTCACCGAGCCCCCAATGTTAACTGAGAAGATCGAATCTCTATAGGAATACCATGGTGTTTTACCACTTGAGTAATCATACATCTGTCCGATACCATCAATTGTGAGTGTTCCTGAGGTAACATCGAATTTATAGGTGACATTATCTCCACATTTACCAGAATTATTGGACTGATCCTCATCGGATGAAGGTATTTGTTTGATCCATCTGCCTTCTATATTCTTAAAGGTATTTCCTGCCAGGCGCTTGGCAGTTTGTTCGAGTTCCGTTTCTCCATCGGAGTCATAGAATATGCCATCGAATGCATCGGCTCTGATTAATTTGATAGATCCGGGGAGGGTCAACCCTGTGAGGGATGTACACGATTTAAACGCAGATCCACCAATGGATTCGATAGAATTACCTAAATTCAGAGAAGTGAGAGATGAACACCCATAGAATGCCTTGATTCCGAGAGAATGAACGGAATCTGGGAGAGAGATGAAGGTGAGAGAGGTACAGCCACTGAAAGCGGAAGAACCGATCGAATTGACGAAATATGGTAAGAACACCGTAGCAAGGGACGTACAATCATAGAATGCATAACTCTCAATTGAGGTAGTATAATCTGGAATGTCTATTGAGGTGAGTCCAGAACAGTTGTAGAATGTACCTGCCTCAAGAGATGTGATCGAATTAGATATCTCGACCGATGTCAAGGAAGTACAGTTCCTAAATGCATAAGCTCCGAGAGATTTGACTGAATCAGGGAGGATAATGGTCGTAAGGGAGGTACAACCGCTGAACGCAGAGTCTTTGATAGAACTGACAGATTTGCCGATGCTGACAGATGTAAGGGAAGTACAACCGCTGAATGCAGATGCTCCGATTGTTTCGACGGAATCGGGAATGGTCACCGAAATTATACCGGTACAATTGAGGAACGCATTATCTCTGATAAACCTGACCGATCCTGGGATCTCATATGAATCACATACTTTGCCCATAGGATAGGATATCAGAGTAAACATATCTTTGCTGAAAAGCACACCGTCGACCGAATTGAAAACCGTATTTTCCGCAGAAACCTCAAAGGAAACAAGGGAGATACAACCCTCAAACACAGAATCAACCGCGAGATCGATGGATTTGCCGAGTTTGACAGAAGCAAGTGCGGTACATCCTGCGAATGCAGACCCTCCAATGAAGATTACAGAATCTGGGATGGAAATGGCTGTAAGGGAAGTACAGCCTTCGAACGCATTCTCACCGACAGAAATGACGGAACTGGGAATCTCGATAGAGGCTAGAGAAGTGCAGCATAGGAACGCGGATCTTCCGATCGTGCTAACAGTATCTGGAAGGGTCACAGAATCAAGTGATACGCATTTGTAGAACGCAAAGTCTCCGATAGTTGTGACGGAATCCCCTATGACGATCGATCTGATTGAATCTTTATACAAATGCCAAGGTGCAGTGAACCTTGTATAATTCGCCATTGCCCCGGAACCACTTATTGTAAGTGTTCCGGTGGTGGGATCGAATTCATAGTTGACATTCTCTCCGCAATGACCAGAACGAATGGGGAAATCCTCATCGGAGATAGACAATTGTTTGATCCATCTGCCGTCGATGTTGTTGAAGGTGTTTCCTGCAAGATTCTCAATGGTTTGTTCAAGTTCCCTTTCTCCATCGGAGTCATAGAACATGCCTTCGAACGCATCAACACCGATATTTGTGATGGATTCGGGGAAGGTCAATGTTGTAATAGAGGTGCAGGATTTGAACGCAGATCCTCCAATGGATACGATAGAATCACCTAACTTCAGAGAAGTAAGCGATGAACATCCTGAGAATGCATTGTATCCGAGAGATGTTATGGAATCTGGGAGAGTAATAGATGTGAGAGAGGTACAGCCACTGAAAGCGGAAGGACCAATCGAATTGAGGGCG
>CAVHHN010000039.1:0-16839 GCA_963635855.1 Faecalibacterium sp. CAG:74
TATGTTCATCGACAAAGAGGGATATAACGGAGGGGACGCAAAACTCATTTACACTTTGGTTTCTTATAATTCATTTACCGGCGTGAAGATCACCGACATGGAAAAGGATCCGAGAAGCACTTCTTACACCGTATTTCCTGACAAAGTCGTTTATGATGGTACGGAGTATGAGGTTGTCGGCAATATCGTCACTTCAACCGGTGACAAAACATTTATCGATGCTACAGGGGATTTCAAACTGATTTACACCCTGATCGGCAGCTATGTGTCTGTTTCAAGTTACGAATATAGTGGCGCCGCTACCTCGGTGACATTCCCCGCAAAAATCACTCTTATTGGGGAAGGTGGGGCCAGAACGGAATATAAGGTAATAGAATACACGGTCGATTTTTCACCCGCTCCGATAAATAAGCTGACATGCCTAATTCACCAGAAAATGTACAATCCTACTGTGAGTTTATATTCCAATAAGAATCTTCAATCCCTGAAGATCATTGCCGAGAAGGATGATCCCGAATTGACAGATACCTACCTTAACACCTTTATTCATGACTGTGACAAACTGGTAGAATTATCGTTGCCCAATGTTGTTTGCTCTGCTAGTATCAATAACAGTCCTCTTTTGGGGTCTCAAGCAACAAGAGATAATCCATTCATTATCAATACGAAATTTATTTCGGGTTTTGGTTTCATTAAATGTGCTGGCATTGAATATCTCGAACTCGGAAACAATACTGCATTTGGTAGAAGTTCATATATTTACGAATGCCCCAACCTCAAGGTCATCTACAACACCAGCTCCAACGTCACCGAGGATGAACTGGCAAAAATCATTGTGGTAAGCGGATCCCATCATGTATTGCTCTTCAACAACCCCGGAGGAACCTTCACCAGGTACGCAAGCATCACCGATTCGACGATCTCGATACCCGAAGGAACATTGAACGGGGTCGACATCCCCTGGTGGACCCATAAGGACGGTACGACGATGTTCGCATCCGGAGGCGGGTCCACTTACAACATTACCTGGAGCACTGATGTTCACGAGTATTCTTACTATTACTTTGCCTTGCACAGCAGTTGTACCGTAACATATCATGTTAGTTACAAAAATAGTGAGGGAAATAAACAGACCGATACGAAGACCCAGACCGTTCCGTGCATGTACAACATGCTCCTGTATGACGAAACCACATACCCCGACGAGACCCTCCGGAATAAAATGGTTGAACAGAAATCCGGCGAATGGATCAATTCGGTCGCTCCCGGGGGCTCCCGTCTCACCCTTTTGCTTGGGCAATCGGTGACCCTTTATTGCGATCTCGATCTGTATATGTGGTTGGATGAAACCGTGAGTATTATAGATTCAGATTACTCCACAACGGCAAACTGGGATTATATAGTCACTGGCGACGGTTACCCGTCGGTAAAGACATATTCCTATATATGGGACTTTCAGGATTCTGGAGAAATGATTTACGAGTCGTTACCGACGTTCAATGCCTTCATTGAAAAGGCCGGTATTCCGACGGACGCTGGAACATATTTAAGGGAAAATTATGCACTGTGGCGTACGCCCGATGGAAACGTTCTATACCCAGAAAAAACATATAAGGCAGGCGCTTTGAATCTGACCCCGATAAAGAAGTCATATGATCCAGTCGCATACCTCAGCAACAACGGCGGAACGGATTTGATTCTGCGTTACATGCCATCTTCATTTTATGGTAATACGGTGATCGTTCCGAATCTTTTCTTTACCTACACCGACAGGTCGTTTGTTGATTGGTGCAATGGGGATACCTATGTCGATCCGTTTTACATATGCCCGGCCGGCACGTTTAGTGAATTGAAAGCGTCATGGAGCGATACAAGTGACGATCCGGAGACCACCGTCACGTACAATAACCTATATGATCGGGGCAGCGGGACAACAGACGACATATCATATGATTACGGTAGCACGACCAAACTTGCAAGGGACTATATCCGTCCGGGACACAGACTTGTCGGATGGAGTTATACCGATTCCCAGAACGTGAACTTTTCGCTGGATGTTCCGGTAATGATGCTGAACAATCTCAAGCTATATGCGGTATGGGAAGAAGTGCCTCCTATTGTGATCACCGACAACCTGCTTGTCTCCGAGAAAAATGTCCCCGACACCTACGATGTCGGTCACCTATTCCTCGGCATTATCCTTGATGGAGACAAGCCCAAGTACACCGTGACCTTCTGCGACAGTGCAGGAAACGAGGTTGAGAAGCCAGCTGCCGTCGGGGTTTACACCATAAAGGTCGGATACCGGGTATTCCGTGGCGTGGATGATGTGACAGGCGATTATTACAGCGGTTATGAGAAGGATACCCCCGTCACATACCAGTGTTATAACGCATTCCTGACCATCTACAGCGGAGACCATTCCACGGTCATCGACTGAAATTGTCCCGCTGGAACGGAAAATAAACCTATTACTAACCCAGGGGCAATTGCCCTTGGAAGTGATTTTTGCAAATTCGAAGATTCTCAAATGAAAGGGTCCTGGAAGAGACTTATATCTTCTTCCAGGATCTCCCAAATTGAATTTAACATTCAACGAGGTCCATAGACCTAAAATGTTTAGTTCTCAAGAGAATCTGCGAGAACTTTCATAAATTCATTCTTCTGCTCCATAGTGAATATCAACGGCGGGATGAGACGCAATGTCTTACCATGGGCCACGTTTACGAGGATATTACGATCGAACATGAATTTTTTAACAGCGGCTGCAGTTGCTTCCGAATCCATCTCCACGCCGATCAAGAATCCCATTCCGCGGACGTCCTTTATCTTATCACTGTGTCTTGCCTTCAAGGCATTGAGATCAGAAAACCAAGATTCAGAAACTGAATTGACATTGCCAAGGATATTATGTTCATTGATGATGTCGATGACAGCATTTCCGGATGCACACACAAGAGGGTTGCCACCGAAAGTGGTACCGTGGGTACCAGGGGTCATACAGGAGGCGATCTCATCGGTCGTCATCACTGCTCCGATAGGCATTCCGGCACCAAGGCCTTTGGCAGTAGTGATGATATCTGGAATGACACCGAAATTGTCCATACACCACCATTTGCCGGTACGGCCCATTCCGGTCTGAACTTCATCAACAATCATTATAACCCCATGATCGGTACAAAGGTCACGGACACCTTTGATAAATTCCTTGGTGGCCGGGATCACCCCGCCTTCTCCCTGAATTCCTTCGACCATCAAAGCAGCAGTGTCACGATCTATCAGGGACTTCACAGATTCGAGGTCGTTGAAAGTGTAATATTTGTATGCATTACTGATCAAAGGTTCGAACCCGGACTGATACTTTGTCTGTCCTGTGGCCCCAAGAGATGCCGAAGTGCGGCCATGGAAACCATTCAGAGCGGAAAGTACCTTGTGGCGTCCGGTGTAACGGACTGCTGTCTTCAGAGCGCCCTCATTGGCCTCTGCGCCACTATTGACAAAAAGGGTCCGTGTGATAGGTTCAGGTGTGATCGTGTTGAGACGCTGTGCAAGCAATGCCTGTTCCTTGATGTAGTATAAATTAGAAACATGCACCAGATGAGATACTTGGTCACGCATGGCCTTCACCCATTCAGGGTGAGAATGACCCAGGCAGCAAACGGCAATACCTGCCGTGACATCAAGATATTTCTTTCCATCCGTATCTACAAGATAACATCCTTCTCCACTTTCGAAGGCGATATCCATACGACCGTAGTTCTGGAACAGATATTTCGAACTGAGGTCTTTGATTGTATTGAAATCCATTATGATCACTTCTTGACTATGAGAGTTCCCTTGGGAACGTTGTTGAGGATTATGTCCGTTAGAATATTGTCTGGATCGTGACCGTTGACCATACGGACAGTGTGCGCCCCCGCATCGACAGCCTTACGACAGGCCTCGACCTTGGGGATCATCCCTCCGGATATGGTGCCGTCTGCGATCATTGCATCAATATCCGCAAATGTCACACGATCGATCTTGGACATAGGATCGGAGACGTTCCTGAGAATGCCTGGAACATCCGTGATCGCGATCATCTCCTTACATTTGATACCGGCCGCGATACCGGCCGCCATAGTGTCTGCATTAACATTGAGATGTTGAACCTTATCCCCTATGGCCATTGCCCCGATGGGGTAGACCACTGGTACGATCTTCTCTGAAACCAGGTCCCTGATTGTCTTCTTATCCACAGAAACAACTTCACCCACAAGTCCGGGATCGACAACGATCTCCTTCCCATCTTCCATTGCAGAGAACGAAGCCTTCTTTTTACATTCGGTGCAGAAGTATGCAGGCATCCCGACGGCTTTGACACCTGCACGTTCGAGTGCTGCGACCACATCCCCGTTTATGTTATGGAGTACCTTTTCCGCCACCTCAAGAGCACCTTCGTCGGTCACGCGCACACCGGCGACCATCCGAGGACTCATTCCTAGACGTTCCATTTCCCGGGATATTGCTGGGCCTCCTCCATGTACCACCACGATCGATCTTCCGTTCTCCATAAGCTCTGAGATCTCATGTGCCAGACGGTCCAGGTCTGACTCACCATTAAGGGTATTTCCACCGAATTTGAGGAGGTAGATATCGCTCATCCGACCACTCAGGAAGCGTATTCCGCATTGATGCGGACATAATCGTAAGTGAGATCGCAGCCCCAACCGGTGGCAGATGCGTTACCGACACCAAGGTCAAGGGTGAGGATCACCTCTTTGTTGTCCATGGTCATACGGACAGCTTCAACAGAGGTCTCATCCTGGAAGACCGGTGCACCGGAATCCAAAATATCAACGACCATATCCCCGCCTTTGATAGTTAGGTGTACATCATTGAGGCTGAACCTGGCACCACTGTTCCCCACGGCCATCATGACACGACCATAGTTGGGGTCGGCACCGAAGATGGCGGCCTTGACGAGAGGAGAATTGATGATCGCCTTGATACATTTCTTCGCATCTTCTTTGGACTCTGCACCCTTCACCTCGACGGTGATGAGCTTGGTGGCCCCCTCGCCATCCATCGCAATGGTACGTGCGATCTTGGTGGTGAGGACGCGCATGGCATCAAGGAAATTCGGATCGTCATCTGCAGGTTTACCTCCAGCCAATCCGTTGGCGAGCATGAGACAGGTATCGTTGGTAGATTGATCTCCATCTACAGAGACCATATTCATCGAATCGTCAAGGATACTTTGGAAATGCTCGTAGAACTTGGGCGTAAGAACTGCATCTGTGGTGATGAGGGACAGGGTGGTACCATGAAGTGCTTTCAGATGGGGCTGGATCATTCCACTTCCCTTTGAGATCATGGATATCCTCACCAAAGTACCGTCCTCGAGACGGACGCGGACCGCACATTCCTTCTTGATGGTGTCAGTGGTCATGATCGCCTCACAGATAAGACCGTCACTGTCACGTCCCGAACCAAGAGCTTTGACCGCCTTGGAGATACCGAACGTGATCTTCGGCATATCCATAAAACGTCCGATGAGTCCGGTGGACATGACCCCGACCTGTTTCGGTTCGATGCTGAGCTCGGCCGCAACAAGCTTCTGCATGGTCTGAGCATCCTCATAACCGCGACGTCCGGTCAAAGCGTTAGCATTACCGCTGTTGACGATAACTGCGGAAAGTTTCTCCGGTTTGTCGTTCATCATCAACTGCACCGGTGCAGCCTTGACATTGTTCGATGTGAAAGCGCAGAATGCTGTGGCAGGAACCTCCGAGTAAAGAAGTCCCATGTCCAATGAACGGTATTTGACACCGGAATGCACACCTGCTGCCTTGAATCCCTGGGGGCTTGTGATCCCCCCGTCTATTATCTCTACCATATTGATCATACTCCAAGTCCGGGGAAATCGAGACCTGCGGTCTCATCAAGCCCCAGCATAAGGTTCATGTTCTGAACCGCCTGACCAGCGGCCCCTTTTACAAGATTGTCCAATACACCAAAACCGACGATGCGTCCGTTGAGAACTTTCGACCCCACCTGTGCGTGGTTCGAACCGACCACTGCCCGGATAGATGGTTCGCTGACATAGTGTACAAAGTGTTCTTTGCCGTATGCGGCCTCGTACACCGCATCGATATCTTCCTGAACGACCTCACGGGTTGCACGGAAATAGCAAGAGGAGATGATGCCGCGGACAATTGGGATCAGATGAGGAACGAACATCACGTCGCAAGCAGTACCTGCGAACATCTCGACCGCCATATCGATCTCGGGTGTGTGGCGATGAGTTCCTACACTGTAAGGAATGACAGATTCACCACAGGTCGGATGGTGAAGGCGTTCTGATGGTTTCATTCCAGCACCGGATGTTCCGCTCTTTCCATCAACGAAGACGTCAGGATGTACAAGGCCGGATTTCATGAGCGGTGCGATCGCCAGTATCGCAGATGTCGCATAACACCCAGGATTGGCCACCAGATCGGCACCTTTGATATCTTTACGGAAGAACTCGGGAAGCCCGAACACTGCATCGGAGAGATGTTCAGTATCAGTGTGTTCCTTACCGTACCATTCTTCATAGACCTTGGGATCTTTCAACCGATAATCACCGGAGAGATCGATACATTTTATCCCTTGTTCAATAAGGCCCGGAACTTCCTCCATGGCAACTCCGCGGGGAGTGGCGACCATTACCAGGTCCAGATCCTTGGTATCGGAGATCTTCTCGGTGAACTCGATGTCAGTGTATCCTTTGAGGAAAGTGCTGATATCAGACACTTTCTTTCCAGCATTCGAACGAGAAGTAAGTGCGGCAAGCTCGACATCGGGGTGCCTGCATAAAATGCGAGAAAGTTCGCTTCCTGTGTAGCCCGTACCTCCGATTATTCCGATTCTGTATACCATTACGATACCTCACGTTATATAAAACGGCCTATTGAATACGAATTAAAAAGCTATTGTCTGATTTCAGACATCAAATGTCTAATACGTCACAACATCAACATATCTGACTATTTTCATACGGTTAATTCCTCCAGAGACATATCGGAATACAAGGGCGTATTCACGATTGCCCAGTTCCACAACAGTAATGTTCGCAAATGATATCTATAATTCCCTGATACAATTACAAGTCCCCTCACCATCGACAAAGTGTATTGTGATATACGATGAGGTAGGATTTTGCCTTATTCAAAATCTCAAAACAGAGAATGCCAGCAAAAATAATATAAATATTGTTTACTATATCAACATATGGATATTTGGGAAGTTGTGGCAGTCGTAGTGGTTTGTGTTCTTCTCATCCTGGGTTCCTTCCTCTGAGGTTACCATTCGGCCACAAATGTTTCACTATCGCCAAAGGCAGGAGCTGGTGTTGAAACCAGAAACCAGGAACCGATATCGGTTCCAAAACCATTTTCTTTGGTTCTATGACAATTCGTGTGGATTTTCTTTAGAGGTTAAGATCTCGAACCTTGTTTGTAGTTTGAAAATACCTTCGAACCCCGCGTCCGCGGACGAGAAAGACGGTCTGAGCGAGCGGTATAACCGCGAGCGAAGACAGTCTTTCTCGTCAATTGTTTTAAGTATTGGAATTCAGACTATGGACTGTAAGGTTATCTTCTTTCTAAAACACACAGTAAATGTTAGCAAAAATTATATATGTATTGTTTACTATCTGAACATATGGACTGTTATGAAATTGCAGGAATCGTAGTGGTTGTTCTTCTTATCATTGGCACCATTGGTAGTGCTTTTTGACCACCAAATGATTCACTGTCGACAAAGGCAAAGGTTGGTGTTGAATGCAAATACCAGGAACCGGTATCGGTTCCAAAACCATTTTCTTTAGACTTTATGAATGAAGATGTTCTTCCCATTGGTGTATACGGTTCAACATCGTATTGACATCGAGGACACCGTAAGCAAAACCTTTACGAACCAATTCTTCCGGAATATACTCGTCATATTTTTCAAAATATGGTACCTCGTTCTCATAGACAAGGTCCATCGGGTCCAATTCCTCTTTGGCACAATCGGTCGTTATGCGATAAAACTCGGTTTCGGAAACTTTCATAGAGAACTGTATGAAGAACGGACGGTCTGAGTCCATTCCCGAAAGGCCTAATGCCGAAGCGCACTTGATCTTGAGGAACCTTTCGAGAGCGAAGAATGCATAGGTCCCCAACCAAGGGAACAAACACCACAGATTCTCACCGAGATTTATCAGAGGCCTTCTTCCGATACCGGCCGTTGCTGCAACCTCTCTTGCCTCCGCAAGCCTACCGACAGCATTCCTCATCAGGAACGGATATATCGTGTCCTCGAGGAAAACCTGCCTCATCCTTTGGAGGATCTTGGTGTCCATATCCCCTGGCATAAGACCAAAGAACGCCGCGACACGCCCTTTGACCTCGGTCACCATCAAAAGATGCCTTTTCAGATCGATAGAATCGACCGCCCAGACCTTACCTGCGATAGCTACCTTCTCCCCCACAGGTGGAGGACGCACTATCGTCCCCAATTCCATAGAATCACAGCGAACCGTAAACTCTTCATTTTCCTGGAAAGTTGCAAGGAAACGGTATGATGAAAGGATACGTTCCCCCGCCAAACCTACGATCAGACCTCCCCGATCTGTCATCTCGATCATATCGGTTGAAATAAGGTGACGAAGCAGGATCTTGTAATCTTCCTGGGAGATCCTATGGAAGTAAGAAAGTCTGAGTACCTTTCCCGCAAGCTGTGCCGGACTCATCTCTCCTCCACCCGCAAGGATGCATAAGGTCTGATGGAACAACAGGGAGAACGGTAACCGGTCAAACCTAGGTGGTTCGACCCATTTTTCCTCAAGATAAAGTTGTATCAGAGCAATACCGTGGATAAGGGGCCATGGGACAGAGGCGGGGGACATGCTTCTCGATTCGGCCTCATCCTCCCGAATGACGAACCACATCTCCGGAGGCTGTCCTCTACGTCCGGTCCTTCCCATCCTCTGCAAGAAGGATGAAACGGTCCATGGCGCATCGAGCTGGAATGCCCTTTCCAACCGTCCGATATCTATTCCGAGCTCCAAAGTAGATGTGGTGCACACGGTTACGTTCTTACTTTCATCTTTCATCTGCCTCTCAGCAGACTCCCTCAATGCAGGAGAAATGTTACCGTGATGGATCAGGAAACGATCGGGTTCTTTCCTTTCCTCGCAATAATGGCGCAAAGTGGAACATACTTCCTCGCACTCTTCCCTTGAATTGGAAAAAATGATACATTTCTTTCCGCGAGTGTGCTCGAATATGTATCCATACCCGGGATCGGCATTGCGTGGAGAGACATCGGTAGGAATATCCAATGGAGATAGTGGCCTGACCTTCGCATCAGGTTCGGCCTGCTGGCTTTGCATGAAGAAGTGTTCCATCGAGAGCCTCCACTTTATCTTTGGCTCTACGACCTTGGGGATCACGGTGATGCGCCCGGTTCCGGCAGACAGGAAATCGCCTGTCCTGACAGGATTACCGATAGTGGCAGAGAGCCCAATTCTACGAGGATTGCACCCCGCGAGTTTTGATAGTCTCTCAATGAGACAAAGCATCTGACCCCCACGGTCGCCCTTTATCAATGAATGAACTTCATCGATGACTATAAAACGCAGATCTCCGAACAAACGGACGATGTCCCCGTGCCTGTGAAGCAACATTCCTTCCAAGGATTCAGGTGTGATCTGCAATATCCCTGAAGGTTTTTTGATCATCTTCTCCTTGTGGCTCCGACTGACATCTCCATGCCAATGCCATACTGGAATTTCAACATCCTGGCACAATTGTTCCAAACGCTCGAATTGATCGTTGATCAAAGCTTTCAAAGGCCCGATGTAAAGTGCGCCGATGGAAGAGGGGGGATCTTCGTAGAGAAGTGTGAGGATCGGAAAGAATGCCGCCTCGGTCTTTCCTGAAGCCGTCGAAGCGGTCAAAAGTACATTCTGCTCAGTATTGAATATGGCCTCTGCGGCAGCCACCTGTATTCCATGAAGGGATTCCCAGTTGTTACTGTAGATGAACTCTCTGATGAAAGGAGCATATCTATCAAAAACCGAGTCTCCCATTGTATCATAGCTCGAACTCTGGGATCGCATCCTCATCGTTTTCAAGACCGCCTTCGGCAAATTGGAACTCATTGGAACGGAGCACTTGATCCACGGTCTTTTCTGGATACTGGTACAATATATCCAAAAGCTCGATGAAATCCCTTATGACCTCTCTAGGTGTGATGTGACTGTCGACCCCGATACGACCATATTCGATCTTAATGAAATCCATAAGATCGTTTTCCTTCAACCTTACTTCATAACCGAACAGCACTGCATGTATCTGTGATAATTTCTCTACCAGAATGGTCATCTCTTCATATCCCAGAGGATCCAATTTGATAACAGGTGCAAGCATATCCTTTGTATCGTCTGTGGAGAATTTTCCTTCGGCCAATCTAGAACGAAGTGCCTCATAACTGTAAATTCCTCTCTGAGGATTTTCGATACATTCAGGGGTACCGCACATGATGATACCCAAATACTTCGCTTTGCCTTGTAGAACGTCATTGTACATCGACAGGATCTTTTCATAATTGCTTTCCCTCGAGATCCTATGGGGGATCTTATAAAGGTTGACAAGTTCGTCGATGAGTATCACCATACCGGCATATCCTGCATTTTTGAGGAAGATCGCGAAAACCTTCAGATACTCATACCAATCATCATCGGTGATGACAACATTGACACCAAGTTCGTTTTTGGCCTCGGTCTTGTTGGTGAACTCCCCACGGAACCAACGGATGATCTTCGCTTTGGTAAGCTCATCGTTATCGACATACGATCTGTAATAAAGAGTGAGGATCCTGGCAAAATCAAATCCCCGGATCATATCGCTCATCGACAATACTTCAGTGCTGATACGTTTCTCCACAGCTTTGGAGAAACCAGGGGATTCAGGATCCATCTCCTCTGAAACAGTTGCCATGACACCAGAGATCCATTTGTCGAGGATCAGAGAAAGGGCCCCACCTTCGGGCCGGGTCTTGGTGCTCATATTCCGAACAAGTTCACGATAGGTGGCGAGGCCCTGCCCCTTATTTCCATGCAACTTCCTTTCAGGTGAAAGATCTGCGTCGACGACGACGAAATTCCTATCCATAAGGTAATTTCTTATTGCCTGAAGCAGGAAGGATTTACCGCTCCCGTACCTACCTTCGATAAACCTGAAGGCAGCCCCTCCGTCGGCGATTATATCAATATCATTCAAAAGTGCGTCGATCTCTGCCTTACGACCAACAGTTATGTAAGACAGACCAGTACGTGGCACTACGCCACCCTTCAAAGAGTTTATAATGGTCGATGCGACCCTTTTTGGTATATTCATGGACATATTATCTTCCTGATTTCATCTTTATAATCTTCAACAATGACAGGATCGTCTCCCGACATCTCGATGACGACGTCATTATAGGTATCATACAGCTTTTCATTCACCGATTCAATGATCAATGATAACATTTTATGTTTCTTTCTGAGGAACCCGATACAATCTCCGCCACTGATCAGCAATTTCATAAATTCTAACTCGGTTTCATCAAGTACAGATCCTGTGTCAGAAGAGACCTCCTCTTCAACTGGTTTCGGTACCACAGTGATATGAACTTCCGGTTCATCATTGATCTCTTCGGAGGTCATGATCTTCTGAGAAATTTCCTGGGCGTCTTGACGAACTGAATCCAACTTACTGCCATCTATAACGACGACCCTCTTGTTTTTCTTTATTTTCCAACTGTGGATCGCCTTCTGAAGGCATTGATAATATTCGTTCTCTGGAGAAAGTGCTTCTTTGGCCCTCGATTTTGATAATTCTTTCTTCATCATAACATCCAGGGTCGATAATATGTCAGGCAAAGAGATAATAAAAATACTACTCAGTGTGCACTTGGAGAAGGTGCATTTGTCTCCGTCGAACTCGTACTTGTTCACAGGATCTATCAGGCAGGTGTATTTCCCATGTTCCTCACCCACCTCAAAAGGAATGCCACAGAACAGTTCGTACCACGAGTTACTATGCCACTCAAAAAGTAATTTAGAATCAGGGTCGGACTGATACCTTGAGTAAAGAATGTGCACGAATAATGCAAGTACCTCTATACACTCGTTATGATATTCCAAAAATGATTTTTTGGTATCGAACTTGAAGTTGGTATGTGATTTCAAGAAGGGGATCATACGATCTTTACCGATCGTTCCCTGTTCGAAAATCTCTACCAGACACTCCATTTCATCAGTGTAATTAAAGTCCCATATTGGTGTAAGATTGTAATATGCCGTGAAATCCAACACCCATCTCCAATACCTGACATCATGTAATGTGGAATGTAGATCCAAATAAGCCTGAAAGAGCATTTTCTGCCCATCGACGGGATCGCTCCAGCCAACTCCATTGATCAGTTCTGAAGCGTATAGTTGTGCAAAACAATCTGGGACATCTTTTAAGGACTCTTTTCTATATTTTGTCCTCCACGAAAAATACCCCCTAAGTGAATTCAGATTCGACTCATAAGAAACAGGGGGGATACTGAATGTGTCGACATAATAATCATCTTCCAGATCCTCTGCGATCTTGGCGGCTTTACGGAATCTTGCACCAGGAGAAAGGGAATTCACTTCCTTGGAATGCATAAGTCTGCGAATTTCAACGATATAAGGTAACACTTTC
The DNA here is from genome assembly GCA_963635855.1 of Faecalibacterium sp. CAG:74. GTDB lineage: Archaea > Thermoplasmatota > Thermoplasmata > Methanomassiliicoccales > Methanomethylophilaceae > Methanomethylophilus. Next base: position 12,747 of record CAVHHN010000039.1, read on the forward strand.
TGTTCAAATTTATTCGAATTTCTTGGAATGCGAGAATCATAAAAATATTCAACATTGAAGTAGTCGTTCTCCCTCAACATCCGTGCAAGATCGGCCGTATTTTTATAACTCAGCCTCTTAAAATATTCAGAACTGAAACACCCGCAGGCAGACCCGCAGGCAGCGTAAGCACTGTTGAGAGCACAGTACAGAAATGACAAATTGGTCGTCGGAAGAATATCTACAGTGTACCACCTGTCGTCATATCCATTCAATGGGGGGTGTACGAAAGAAAACTCGGTGAAAAGATTATATGCATCCGGACAACCGAGGAATGAAATCTGTGGAGTTTTGTGTGATCTGGTAATGATGGCCAAGGTATCCTCCGAAGATTCTATTGATATCCAGGGATAATCTGTATCATTTTCCTCAACGATGTAAAGTATGTTCATTCTATCGATAATGTTTAAAAACCGTTCTATGACCAATTCTGCACCGTTGTCCTGTTCGTTCATGACTTCACTAGGTATGCCATCCCCCACCTAAATATGAAATTAACCCTTAAGAAAAAACGTGGGAATTATAATAATAAAGGAGATGTGGGAGTATATGTCTGAAAACAAATCGAACGACAAAGGAAAACGCGATAAAGTTGTTTTGGCGTACTCTGGTGGACTCGACACCTCTGTGGACATCCACTGGCTTCAAGAAAATTATAACGTTGATGTTGTAGCTATTTCCGTGGACGTTGGACAACCTGAGGCAGATGGTGAGGAGATCGTTGCACGCGCATACAGGAACGGAGCCGTTCGCGCTGACTTTTTCGATGTCAGAAAGGAGTTTGTTGAGGAATATGTGTGGCCATTGGTAAAAGCAAACGGTCTCTACCAGGACATCTACCCTCTTTCGACCGCAATCGCCAGACCTTTGATGGCAAAGACCCTTGTGAAGATCGCCCATGAAGAAGGTGCCAAATATATCGCACATGGATGCACCGGAAAAGGTAACGACCAGGTCAGATTCGATGCTGGTATCAAGGCTCAGGACCCCGATCTAAAGATCATCGCCCCCCAGAGAGAATGGATCGCCTCCAGGGATGATGAGATCGATTATGCTGCGGAGAACGGCATCGAGATCAAGGCAAAGAAGAGCAGTCCCTACTCCAGAGACGAAAACCTCTGGGGTGCATCTTGTGAATGCGGTGCCCTTGAGAACGCATGGGACGAACCACCTGCAGGCGTATGGGCCCACACCGCCGACCCCGAAAAGGCACCCAACACTCCGACCTACGTAGAGATCGGATTCGAAAAAGGAGTTCCTGTATCACTCGACGGTCAAAAAATGAATGGGGTCGAGCTTATCGACAAACTCAACAAGATCGCAGGAGACAACGGTGTCGGAAGGATCGATCATGTGGAAGACAGGCTTGTCGGTATCAAATCCCGTGAGACCTACGAATGTCCTGCGGCCGTCACTATCATCGCCGCACACAAGGCGATCGAGGCCATGACTCTCCAAAGAGAAGTCCTCGACTTCAAGAGGGGTATCGAACAGAAATTCACCCGTATGGTGTATGACGGACAGTGGTTCGGAGGACTCAGGGAGCCCCTTAACGCCTTCATCGACAAGACCCAGGAGTTTGTCACAGGTACCGTCCGCGTGAAGCTCTACAAAGGAAGTGTTACCATCGTCGGAAGGAAATCCCCCGTCTCACTCTATGATACTGGACTTGCTACCTATTCCAAGGACACGGTCGATACTTTCGACCACAAGGCCGCCATGGGATTCATCTATGTCTGGGGACTTCCTGACCAGACCGCGGCCCGTGCTCATAAAGGAAAGAAAGAGTGAGAAAGATGGCTGGAAAAGCACTTTGGTCTGGAAGATTCACTCAAGGAATGGATGAAGGGACCCTGAAATTCACATCCTCTTTAGATGTGGATGGAAGGATGGCATTCTATGACATCATGGGGTCTCTGGCACATGTCCGTATGTTGAAGGCCTGCAGGATCATTCCTGCCGAAGATGCAGATTCCATCACCGAAGGACTCAGAAAGATCGCTGGCAAACTTAAGGATGGTACCTTCGAGATGGATAGTTCCCTCGAAGATATTCATACGAACATCGAAGTCCAACTTACTGCTATGATCGGTTCCGCAGGCGGTAAGTTACACACTGGAAGAAGCAGAAACGACCAGGTAGCCACCGATTTCAAAATGTACCTCAGGGATGCGGCCCTCAACACTGTGGATGCCATTGACCGCCTCATATCTTCTTTGCAGGAAGTCGCCAAGAACCGCCGCGAAACTGTTCTCCCCGGATTCACCCATATGCAACATGCACAGCCTGTTACTCTTGCACAGCATATGCTGGCACATGCATTCAGACTCGGCAGGGACGCTGATCGGTTCCTTGATGCTGTGGAAAGGATGAACAAATGTCCCCTCGGCTCTGCTGCTCTTGCCGGAACCACCTACCGCATAGACAGAAAAATGACCTCCGACCTTCTCGGATTCCGTGATCCTACAGAAAACTCAATGGACACCGTAGGCTCCCGTGACTTTGTTACCGAACTTGCATTCGATGCTTCAATGGTCGCCATAAGCCTATCTTCCTTATGTGAAGAAATGGTGCTCTGGAACTCACAGGAGTTCGGATTTGTGACAATGGACGACAGATATTCCACTGGATCGTCCATCATGCCCCAGAAGAAAAATCCGGATATCTGCGAACTCACCAGAGGTAAGACAGGTGGCGTTATTGGATCATTGATTGCAATGCTTGTTACCACTAAGAGCCTCCCACTCGCATACAACCGTGATCTTCAAGAAGATAAAAGGCCGGTCATGGATTCATTCCAGACCGTCACCGACTGCGCCAACATCATGTCCAAGGTCATCTCAACCCTGATAATCAATGAAGATGCAATGATGAAGGCATGCAAGAAAGGCTTCATCAACGCCACCGATCTTGCGGATTACCTTGTTACAAAAGGAGTTCCGTTCAGAGAGGCACATGGTATCGTTGGGGAAGCGGTCAGATTCTGCGAAACCAACGGCATGGAACTCGATGACCTAACTTTGGAACAGTTCAAGAAATACTCCCCTCTGATAGAAGAAGATGTGTTCACTGAAATCTCTGTAAAGGCCTGTGTCGAAAGAAGAGATTCCTACGGTGGCACCTCTCCTGCATCTGCCGATGTTCAGCTGGCGATCTCACTTCAGGATCTCTTCAACAGAGAGACCGAAGTAAGGCAAAAAGACATGCTTTATGAGAAGTGCTGGGACATCTTATTGAATCAATAAACCCTTTCGACCCGATGGTCAAAGCAGGCCATCGGGTATTGATCCATTCTCATTAGACCGGAGTAGGTTTCGTATATGATATTGGAATCGAAAAATGATAGACAGGTAGAGTCGACCACGATAGGCCGGTACTCAAACCTGTCGGACATTCATTGAAAGAATTTCACTTCAAGTCAAACTTGATATCGTCATCCTCAGTAACGTCGAACTTTACTCCGGCGGTGCTAAGAATGTTGGAAACATTTTCTTTGATCCTAGACAGATCAATAAGCTTAGGACTATAGCTCTGAACGTAAAATTCTTTACGATCAAGAGGAAATACTATCCTCACCCTGGCCTTTCTAAGATATCCTTCAGGTTTACGGTTTTGTTCCAGATCATCAAGATTCAGTTTGAGAATCATGGTGAATTCCTCTTCCTCAGGAAGCTGGTCCGCATGTTTCAAAACACTCTGTAGAATATCTTTGAATACAGGAGCCAGGTCCTTGTAGTCGCTCTTGCCTTTGAGAATGAAATGAACACTGGATTTTGCCATCGTTGCAGTATATCTCTAAACTATATTTATATTGAATTCAAACACCGGCCCCATTGGAATCTTACTGTCGCATCCGATCACTTTCAATTTGATTGAATTCGAAACATTAAATGTAGCTACAGTATGCAGAGCATATTTCTCTCTGTTGTTATCATGCCCAGATCAAATTTAAGAACAAGTGACCTAGTTGATCATAGGCAAGTCTTTTCGAGAAGGACTGTGGCAGTTTTTGCTTTGAACGCGATACCGTACAGTAAGGTCTTTCCTTTCAGAC
>CAVHHN010000040.1:0-16286 GCA_963635855.1 Faecalibacterium sp. CAG:74
ATTGTATGGAATCGCATTCAAAGCAAAGACCGCCAAGGTACTTCTCGAAGAGACCTGCCTATGATTAACAAGGTCACCTGCTTTCAAATGCGATCTGGGCTAGATAACAACCTTGAGAAATTTGCTCTGCGTATTGTACCACATTCAATGTTTTGAAATCGATTAGTTGAATGTAGATCTGATGTTGACAGTATGATTTCAATGAGACCTAACGTAGGACAATATTTATGATAAACAAGTTTATCCGAATGTATGGTCCACTCGAAGAAAACGAATGAAATGAAAAAACTCCGTGTGCTTTTTATCGAACGTAAGAACGATTTTACCTCACAGCTCGCCGAGTATTATACGAATTCGTTGTTCTCGGATCTTTATGAAGCTTTTAGTGCAGGGCCTGAGCGTGACATAATTGACTGTGACCTGCTTTCTGTGATGTACCGTCGTGGCGATGACCTGAGGAGTATGGTGTCAAAGGATCTTCAAGATACCAAGCACCTTCCTGAGGATGCGGTATATGATGTTGTCATTTGGTTGGAAAAAGCTCTTTTCGATGAGATCGGAAACGAATCTCCTTGGAAAGGTAAGCAGATCGTCATCGATCTCGGTACCCGTCAGGGACTTGAAGCCACAGACGATGCAGAACTTGCACAGTGTATGTCCGATTTTGCTGACAAGGTTCGTGCATGGGTCGAGCAGAATATGTCCGATCCGGAACATCTTCGTTCACTGGTATCGGCATGATCCCGATCCTCGTTTATGATAAGGACCAATGCGATCCCAAGAAATGTACTGCCAAAAGAATGGAAAAGTTCGGTCTTGCACGCGAGGTCCCTCTGCATAAGATCCCGCCGGGATGTATCGTGCTTTCACCCTTCGGTAAGGAGACGCTCAGTCCTGCAGACATGAAATATGCACGTAGGGGCATAGTTGTTCTCGACCTTACTTGGACACACATCGATGAGATCCCGCACATTCGTGGAGAGAAAGCTCGTAAATTGCCATATTTTGTGGCTGCGAACCCCATTAACTGGGGCAAACCCTGGAGACTGAATAGTGCCGAAGCTGTGCTTGCATCGTTGTTGGTCCTCGGTCAGGATGAGCAGGCGGAGCCGTTCTTTACCCGCTTCAATTGGGCACCAGAGTTCGTCAGGATTAATGGTGATTTCCTGGAGAAATATCGTGTTGCCAAGAGTGGTGAAGAGATAGAACAGATCCAGAACGAATATATCGAATCGATCTGCGCTCCTCGTGACAATGATCCTGCCAAGTCCAGGGAGTGAATGTATTCGGGACCGGTTTTAATCGTGAGTTTAAACCCAAACTCGTTTTCTACAGTGATTTTTAACATTCTCTGTTAAGCATTCATAAGAAGAATGTAACAAATTCCCCTTGGGGGAAAAAGGTTTAGAGGGAAAACAGAGTGATAGCGAGCATTGCTGCAAATATTGCCCCGATAATAATGCCTATAATACCTCCTAAAACGTATCCTGGGATCTTTTCTGTATTGTCGCTGACCGCGAACACAACAATCAATAGGAGTAGTAGGATACCTCCAATGATGAATCCCGCAAGGAAGGTTATAACCGTAAATACCAGCAGTCCGACCAGAACGTTCTGCGAATCAATATTACTCTGACTCGTTGGGGGACTAGTTACTGATGCTATTGGTTCCACGATCAGTGACTTGCCACAATTGCTGCAAAAACGAGAGTTATCTGAATACTCTGCTCCACACCATCTGCAATACATATGAGTCAATCGGGAGCATATTATATATTAATTTCAGGAAATTGAAATATCGGATATTTTCTTTCAATCACATGCCATTGGGACATCGGTTCGGCCTCGATGCTCCCAATGCTTTTTTAAGACCGACCTTATGCTCTCCTCTTGCAATGTCGGATGAACTTCTACCTATGATTTGGGAGGCCTTTGGGAATGACCATGTCACCACCGCAGAGGCCGCAAACCGCCTGGAAAGTGCATTCAGGTACAAGTGTCCCGACGATCTCGCCAAAACCCTCAACAAACTGAAGAAAGAAGGATGGGTCAAAGGAAAAGTATCCTTCGAAGATGGTGGGTGGATCTGGTGGGTGGATGAGGAATGTCGCTCAAAGAAAAAGGTGTAACCAGATATGGAAAATTACGAGGAAAACGAGATCCTTGAGGCATGGGGGGAAATCTTTGCCAAAGATGAATATAGGCGGATCATTCGTGAGATCGCAGATTATTATCCTGAGAAGAGAAGCATCTTTGTAAATTACGTCGATATCGACACCTATAGCACTGATTTCGCGATGTATCTTCTAGACAATCCTGATGTTTGTATCCCCCTAGGAGAGAAGGTGGCACTTGGTTTGATGCCCGCTGATTGGGATCCCAAGGACCATGTCCGGTTAAGGCTACGTGCTCTTCCGCGTGATGCCAAGGTCGGTGTGCGTAAACTGAGGGAGAATCACCTAGGAAAACTTGTTGCGATCGAGGGTCTTGCGAAGAAGGTCTCTGCGGTCAAGCCACGTATGACCTATGCTAAGTTCACCTGCGCTCGCTGTGGTACGGAGATCTGGGAACCACAATCCGGAATGTACCTTCGTGAACCGTTGATGTGTCCGAACACCAACGGGTCCTGTAATAAACAGCAAAACCGTTTCATACTGTCCAATAAAGATTGTAAATTCATCGATACACAGAAGATCGAAATTCAGGAAAATCCTGAAGGATTGCGTGGTGGGGCTCAGCCTGAGAAGATCTCCGGATTTGTGGAAGATGATGTCGCAGGAATTTTGACAGCTGGTAACAGGGTCACATTGAATGGTATAATCCGTCCGGTAGAAAAACAGGAACGTGACAAAACCACAATCTTTGACATTTATGTCGATGTGATCTCGATCGAATTCGAGGAACATGAATACGACGAGATTAATATCACTGAAGAAGATGAGAAAAAGATCATTGCGACCTCCCATGATCCGAAACTTTTCGAACATATTGTCGCTTCGATCGCTCCGACCATCTATGGTATGGACGAGGTCAAACAAGCCATTGCATTGCAACTTTTCGGAGGGTGTCATAAGGTATTGGATGATGGCTCGACGATAAGGGGTGACACACATATCCTTCTCGTCGGTGACCCTGGTGTTGCGAAATCTCAGATCCTTCGTTACATGAGTAATCTGGCTCCAAGAGGTATTTTTGCATCAGGAAAATCTGCTTCTGCCGCGGGTCTTACCGCCGCAGCGGTCAAAGATGATTTCGGAGGGGACGGATTCACTTTAGAAGCAGGTGCACTGGTTCTTGCGGACAAAGGTCTCGCATGTATCGATGAGTTGGATAAGATGACAACCCAGGACCGTTCGTCTCTGCACGAAGCCATGGAATCTCAGAAGATCTCCGTCGCAAAGGCAGGAATCACCACAACCCTGCAGTGCAGATGTTCTATGCTTGCGGCCGCCAACCCTAAGGAAGGAAGGTTTGATCTTGAAGGTGAACCCCTGGCAAGACAGATCGATCTGCCTCCCGCACTTCTTTCACGTTTCGATCTTATTTTTGTACTAACTGATAAACCGAACGAGGTGCAGGACCGTAACATCACCAGGTTCATTCTGAATGTCCATCGTCGTGGTCAAGCACTTCAACACTCTGATATGGAGGATATGCCAGGCATCGACCTGAAACGTATCAAGGACAACACCAGCAGCATCAAACCATACTTCGATCAAGAGTTCCTTCGTAAATACGTTGCATATTCCAAACGTCTGACCCCTGTGATGACAGAGGCGGCTGCCGATCTTATTGAGGAGTCCTACATGCGGATCAGGATGTCTGGGGGAAAGAGCAACTCGATCCCTATCACTGCAAGGCAGCTTGAGGCTTTCGTACGTCTGTCCGAAGCTTCGGCCAAGATGCGTTTGAATCAAACCGTCGATACGCTCGATGCCCAGCGGGCCGTAGATCTTGTTTCATACTACCTCAGCAAGGTCGCCGGTGGTGAAGATGGTCAGGGAGATATCGACCGTATCATGGGATCGGTCACCAGTTCCCAACGTTCCAAGGCCAAGGTTCTTATGGGGATCATCGGACTCGAAGGAAAGTCCCTCCAGGAGATATTGGATGAGGCCGCCCAGGAAGGCATTGAGGAACATGATGTGCACTCAGCTCTGCGCCGCCTTATGGCGAACGGTTCCATCTATTCTCCAAGTGACAACGTATACCAGGTGGTCAGCTCCAATGTCTGAGAAATTCTACTTTAAAGTACATGGTCATCAGTCCGAGGTTGTCATTGCGATATGTGATGATGACATACGTGGACAGACCTTCACAGATGCCGGAAAGAAATTCTATGTATCTCCGGCATTTTATGGTGATGAGTTGGTCGACGAAACCTTCGTGCGTGACAACATAACCGCATTCACGATCCTGAATCTTGCAGGCAACAGGGCTGTCGAACTGGCGATCTCTGTGGGCCTGATCTCTCCTTCCAACGTCATCGAGATTGGTGGTATGAAGCACGCTCAGGCGGTGAAGTTGTGAATGGATTTTGTGTCGAATGTGGGGTCAGCACAGACCATACTGTGAACGGGCTCTGCATGGATTGTTTCCTTCGGGACCGTACACTGATCTCACTCCCCGATCATGTCGACCTTTTTGTCTGTACGAGTTGCGGACAGTTTCTTTGGAGAGGGGAATATCAGTCGATGTCCCCTGAGAAGGCCATCTCTCTTGCGGCCAAAACTGCATTAACGACCATCAAGGAAGCCAAAGTTGTTCGTTGTGATGCTGATATCGCACCGCGTGACGAATATAATTATTCTGTTACTCTTCATTGCAAACTCGCCATTTCGGATTTCGAAACAGATGCATTGGCATCCACCATCGTTCGTGTGAAAAACACTGTTTGTAAAATATGTTCCAGACGTACAGGAAATTACTACGAATCGATCCTGCAGGTACGTACCTCTGCCAAAGAGATCCCCCCTGAACTGATGGATGAGGTTCTTGCCCGCGTTGAGAAATTAGTGGATGATGCAGGGGTCACCAATCCGAATGCATTCATTACCAAGATGGAACTTGTTCCAGGAGGTGTTGATGTTTATCTGTCCATGATCGCATTGGGTCGTGAGATCTGTAAGGCTCTCAGTGACCAATATTGTGCTGAAACCGACGATTCTTCGAAGTTGGTCGGTCAGACCCGTGACGGAATCGACATGTATCGTGTTTCCTATCTCGTCCGCCTTCCGGAATTTCATGTGGGTGACATTGTTCGTTACGGAAAGAAATACTATCTTTTGACCAGGGTTTCGAGTGCCGGTGGGAAGATCAGGTCCTTGAACAATTTTTCAGATATGACCGTTAGGCGTCCAAATATGCCTGAATTGAAGGTTTATGCCAAGTCCACAGAGCTTGAAGTGGCTGATGTGATATCCAGATCGGAGGGAGAGATCCAGATCCTGGACCCACATGACTATTCCACCAAAGAGCTACTCGTTCCCAAGGGGGCCGTCATCGGAGACACCGTAAGCATGGTCAGGATCGAAGATGTGCTCTATTATGTGCCAGAGTGATGTGCATGGTCGTTAAATTACTTGAAACCAGAGAGAAGATCATTGAGAATTTGCTGAGGGTTGCGAACACTAAACTTCCTGAAGATATTGAGTGGGCTTTAGAGGCCGCCGCTGGCTGGGAGTCAAACTCGGTGGCTGCAACTCAGTTGGCCGCAATAATGGAGAACGTTAGAAAGGCCGAACATCTTGGAAAACCCATGTGCCAGGATACTGGAATTCCAATATTTTATGTACGTGGGAAGATCGACGGGGATATCGCTCGGGACATTTCCCAAGCTGTGTCAAACTCTACCTCGGCGATACCCATGAGGCCCAACACGGTGGATCCGATCCTTCGTACGAACTATGGAAACAATCTGGGGGAGGGGATGCCTTGTATTCACTACATTCCAACAAATGACGATTTTACCGAGATAGCGGTCCTTCTGAAGGGTGCTGGTTCTGAGAATATGACAAAATTGAAGATGCTCAACCCCTCGGATGGCATAACGGGTGTCAAGAAGTTCATTATCGATTCAGTTATCGAGGCTGGTGGACGTCCTTGTCCTCCAGGTATCGTAGGTGTCGGTATCGGCGGTACTGCCGATGAATGTACTGCAATGGCCAAACGTGCACTTTTGGAACCTCTTGACATGGAGGACCCAGATCCTGAGATCCAGGCTTTGGAGGAAGAGCTCTTTGTCAAGATAAATCAAAGTGGACTCGGACCTATGGGCCTTGGAGGAAATACCACTGTGCTCGGAGTGAAGATCCGTAAATCCGCCTGTCACACCGCCAGTCTGCCAGTGGCCGTGAACATAGGTTGTTGGGCTACAAGGAGGGCCGTGGCCCGCATCACTGATACCGATGTGGTCTATTCCCAGGGGGTCAGACTGTGAGGTCACTTTACACCCCACTCACTGAGGATGTTGTCAGGTCACTCAAACTCGGGGAGATCATCAATCTGACAGGTCCTGTGGTCACAGGTCGTGACGAGGTCCATATCCGTGCACTAGAATACCTCGATGAAGGAAAAGAGGTTCCAGGATGCCTCCGTGGTGCCGTATTGTATCACTGTGGGCCGATCATGAAACAGTGCGAGGATGGTAAATGGGCTGTAGTGGCCGCAGGTCCGACCACCAGTGCCAGGATGAATAAATTGGAGCCCCGCTTCATTAAGGAGTTCGGGATAAGGGCGATCGTCGGCAAGGGAGGTATGTCTCCTGAGGTCGCTGCGGCAATGAAAGGGGTCGGATGTGTTTATTTGGCCGCTACCGGGGGTGTAGCGGTTTCATATGCCGAGGGGCTTTCTCGGGTCACAGGTTCCGAATGGAGCGATCTCGGTATGCCAGAGGCACTTTGGAAATTCGATACAAAATCTCTGGGCCCACTCATCGTCGCGATCGATGCCAATGGCAACAGTCTTTACGACAAGGTTCGTGAGGATGTTGCCCGCAATATCTCTGCTTTGGAATGATCACTTCACACCAGCATCTGCCCGGTCCACATTCTTCCAGGTCCGGGTGCAAAGTACGTAAGAGATGATAACGAGGCACAATCCGACACTCACACCGAAGATCAGCATTAGATGGTACAAGGTCATACCAAAATATGTCGTTGGTTCTTTCTGGTTCAGTTCAAAACTCATTTTGAGGGATGACTTGCTGATCTCTACGGAACCTTCGTAGGTGTTGAATCCATCACATTTGATTGTAATGGAATACGTTCCAATCCGGATCGAGTCGATCGTGCAGATCCCTTCTGAATTTGTGTATGCGATGTATGTGTTATCGCCGTTTTTCAGAACGATCTCAGCATTGCGGACCACGCTACCAGTGACGGAATTGACCACTGTTATCGAGCCCGTCACGTAGGTGTTTCCTAGCAAGATACAATGTTGGACATCGTTTGTGATCGTGTAGATACCTTTCTCGGGTGTAAGAGTACTAAGGTCGATCTCTGCGACAGAATTGATAGACGGGTCTAATGAGTTCTTAAAGGAATTTTCCACCAGGGACATGGTATCAGGAAGAGCAAATATGCTGTATCCGTCGAATTTGAAATCGAACTGCACTTTTTTAGTAGTATCGATGGTGCTTTCATCAGAAATCTTGATCTGGAAATAGCCGTTCTCGTCGGTCTCACCAGTGAACTGTTTTTCATTATATGTCAGGGTAACCATGACATCTACTGCGGGAATCGGCCCGGATTGTCCAACTTCACAGATCAGGCCACGGATCTGTACTCCTTCACTCGTTTTTTCATTAGTTGCATCAACAGATATCGCAGATACTATCAATGCGGTGATTGCGATGAACACAACGAGCATAGGCAGAAGTTTGGCCTTCATTGGATATGGATTCTGATTCACGGTAATATATTGTTCGCTGATTTTCAGCGATTTCTAGGATAAAAGTATATATCTTTACTAGATAGACACTACATTCTTACGGCTGGTGAAGCATGGAGAAGATTAGTAAGGTCCATTCAACAGAAGAAGTGTTGTCCCGTATGGAGCCATTGGTGTCCAAATGGTTCTCTGAACGTTTCAATTCACTGACTGAACCACAGTCAATGGCAATTCCTGTCATTTATGATAGAAAGAACGTGCTTATTTCATCACCAACCGGTTCTGGAAAGACCCTCACTGCATTCACCAGCATTTTGAACCAGTTGATCAAGTACTCCTCGGAAGGGGCTCTCGAGGAGAAGATCTATTGTATCTATATTTCCCCCTTGAAAGCTTTGGCAAATGATGTCAGACGCAACCTCAGCGATCCATTGGCCCAGATGAGGGAATTGGCGGAACGGGAAGGACTTCCCATACCCGATATCCGCGTGGCTGTTCGTTCAGGAGACACTCCACAGAACGAAAGGCAAAAGATGGTCCGCCACCCGCCGCACATTCTCATCACCACTCCCGAATCCATGGCCCTGATCCTTGCCTCCCCCAAGTTCAAGGAGAAGATCAAGGACATCGAATGGTTGATCCTTGATGAGATCCATGATATCTGCGACTCCAAGAGGGGGGCTTTCCTTTCACTCACGATCGAGATGCTCAGGGAGTACTGCGGTCACGATTTCACCCGTATCGGACTCTCTGCAACTGTCGCACCTATTGAGGAAGTGGCAAAATACCTAGTCGGATACCAGCTTGATGGAGAACCTCGTGATGTTGCTCTCATTCAATCTAGTTCAAAGAAGATACTCGACCTGAAGGTCGTTTGCCCAACCGAGGATATGACCGCCCTTCCGACCGATGTTGTCAGTTCGATGATGTACGACCGCTTGAAAGAACTGGTGGATATGCACGAAACCACCCTGATCTTCACAAACACCCGTTCCGGTGCGGAGGCCGTGGTTTACAAACTGAAGGAGAGGGGCCTTGAAAGTATCGAGGTCCACCACAGTTCCCTCGGAAAGGATATCCGTCTCGATGTTGAGGAGCGTTTGAAGAACGGTGAGATCAGGTGTGTTGTCTCTTCCACCTCCCTGGAACTCGGTATCGATATCGGTTCAGTGGACCTTGTGTGCCAGATCGGCTCTCCCAAGTCGGTCGCAAAGGGCCTTCAGAGAATTGGTCGTAGCGGTCACAGTTTCGGGAAGATCGCCAAAGGAAGACTTATCGTCTTCGATCCCGACGATCTTTCTGAATGTGCTGTGATGTGCAGGGCCGCACACCGTAGCAACATCGATCGTGTAGGTATTCCAGAGAACAGTCTTGATGTATTGTGTCAGGCAGTAGTGGGAATGAGTCTTGACCGCCGCTGGGATGTTGAAGAGGCATACCAAGTGGTCAGGTCTTCGTATTGTTATCACCACCTGCCTCATGAGAAATTCATCAATGTACTGAATTATCTTGGCAGTAAAGCCGAACATGAAGGGGTTTACTCCAAGATCTGGTACGACACCGATGCCGCACAGTTCGGTAAAAAGAAAGGTGCCAGGATGATCTATTTCATGAACCTAGGCACCATCCCCGAAGAGGCAAATTATCGTGTGATCAATAGTTATGGATCGGTTGCTGGAGAACTGTCCGAGAAGTTCGTGGAAAGGCTCTCTCCCGGAGATGTTTTTGTTCTCGGAGGACGTAGTCTCGAGTTTGTCCGTTCCAAGGGGATGACCGCTTTTGTCAAAGAAGCAAACGGTCGTAAACCCACAGTTCCTTCCTGGGCGGGAGAGATGTTGCCCCGTTCTTTCGACCTATCTATGGATGTCGCCAGGTTCAGGAAAGAGATGTCCCAGATCATTGCAGAGGATTCTCCTGACAAATTGGAGTACCTTTCAAAGGAGTTTGATATCGATACCGGTTCCGCAAGGTCCTTGGTGTCGTATTTCTCGGAACAGGAGGCCACTGCAGGATTCATTCCGGATATCGACCAACTTGCCGTGGAGGAATACATCGATCCTTCCGGAAATCAGCGTATTATCTTCCATTACCCCTTCGGACGCCGTGTTAATGACGCGCTTTCCAGAGGATATGCGTACAGGATCACCAGTATGACCGGAGCTAACGTGTCCGTCACCATCACCGATGATAACTTTATGATTGGAACCACACACCCGATCGATATCGAGCTCATTCCTCCGATGTTGAACACCACCGATCTGGAACCTGTGCTCAGAAAGGCTGTCAAGGATTCTGAAATTTTCAAATTACGTTTCAGACACACAGCCTCCCGTAGTTTTATGATCCTCCGTAACTACATGGGCCGCCCTATTTCGGTCAACCGTCAGCAGATCCGTTCGACCTACCTTTTGGATATGCTTCGTGATATGGAGAACGAACCTGTCATAGAGGAAACGTATCGTGAGATCCTCGAGGATGATATGGACATCAACAATGCCCGGGTCGTTCTTGGTATGATCGAAAGCGGAGAAATGTCTGTTCGGACGATCCATTTCACGGGTACACCATCCCCGTTCGCACACAGCGTGATCCTATCTGGATTCTCAGACATTGTTCTTATGGAGGACCGTACCGCACTTCTAAAGGAACTCCACCGGAAGGTCCTCGAGAGAGCATTGGGTGATGGGATCCGTGATTTCGAGTTCGATGCGGACCAGGTCACTCAATATTTCAGGATGAAGATCGGTCGTGTAAGCACGAAAGAAGACATCCCTAAGCTTCTTATGCGTACAGGTCCGCTCCAGGCATTCCGTGAACGTGGACGTAGTATCTATCCCTACTGTGATCCTGAGAAGAAGACCGTCGATGGTTGGGTCCGTGAACTGTTGGCCGAAGGCGTTCTAGGTACCGTGTTCCTTGATGAGATGCATGTGATGGTCCGTTCTGAGGTTCCCGCATATGCTTCTGCCACCGTTCGTGACCGTACTCTCGGAGACGCAGACAAGCAGGTGCTGGAACATATCGGCGACCGGACGTTGATGAGTGATATTCAGGCTGGTGTCGAACTCTCAGAGGATGTTGTCGTCAGGTCCGTCAGGAAGCTGGAGTCAATGTATCTTGTCACCCGTGTCGGGGTCACCGAGAACGGCCGTTGGTACTTCTCCCGTTGCGAACCTCCCACCGGAGTTCGTTCAAATGCTGTCGATGAGGTCGTTTTGCGCCATCTGGGTGCATATGCTCCCACCACCGTGCAAGAGGTCGCTTTTGCATTGAACATTCCTGAAGAGATGGTATCTGCATCCTTGGAATCTCTTGTCGCAGGTGGAGAGGTCGCAAAAGGTAGGTTCCTTGTTTCTGAGAATGATCAATATATGCTTGAGTCAGATCGTATGAAACTGCGTTCTGGAAAAAAGAACGTGTATGATTTCGAGACCGTGGAGAACTATCGTTTGACTAAGGGAGAGAAATTCGACTCGATCGAGGACTTTTTCAAGTTTTATCTTGTGGCCGGAAGCGAACTCGATGTTTTCGGTCGCGTGCCCGGATTTTCCCTTTCGGAATGGCAAAAATGCCGTGCCGAAGGGAAGATCGTCCTTGGAAGGTTCTGTCGTGGAAGGGCTCGTTTCATGTTGGCAGAGGATGCGGCGAAATACGCTTATTTCCGCGAGGATCTTACCGAACCCAAGGATGAACCTATTTTGCGTAGGATCGAAGGTTCCCCCGGAATGACACTTAGGGAACTTGTCGCTGTCACGGGCATGGAAAAGGACACCCTGAAAGATTCCATAGTGCGTCTAGACAAATCAATGAAACTTCTCCATGCCTATAGCGAACGCGAGGATTGGAGTTCCGAGAATGTCTATATCCCGTATAACCCAGAGGTTCCGAATGAAAGTCCTGCTGATGAGATCGTTGAGAGGATCCTACGTGCTTACGGCCCCATTCCTGCCATGGCCATCCGGTTCATTGTAAATCTTTCCGATGACCAGATACTACCTACTTTGGAGCGGATCGGTGCGACACAGATCCTTGTCGGCCCTGGACAGGCCCCAATGTATGCCATGCCAGATGAAGTCGCGGCACTGGATTCCCAATATGCCACACCTAATGATGTCCGCATACTTTCCTTGTATGATCCAGATATGGGATCTAAATGGGCAGAGATCTCTGCGCGTTATGGTGACCGGTGGATCTACCCTGTTACTCGGGGGGCGCATGTCATTGGTGCGATGGAGATCTGGGAGATGTCCGGATGTGTGGAGGTCCGCTCCATAGACCTGGATTCCCCCGAGGATCTGTCATCCGCTTTGGATGCACTCGAGAACTTCGTGAAATTCTTCGAACAGAAAGGTATCGATCTAGTGCGTATACGTGAGGTTCTTTCCACGGATCCTGCGGATATCGACGGGCCTGTGAAAGCCCTTCTCACCGAGTATGGATATAGATTTATCAATGGGTTCTATGCGAAGGGAAAGTTCATAATGCGGACCATGACCCAGGATGAGATGTTGAGTTATGTTTTCCATAAACAACATCTGGAAAAAACATCACGTTTCCCCACCGCTGATGATCTCATCCGTGCACGCGGGTACATCCGTAGTGATCAGGAACTTCCTGCACGTACGACCTTGAAGACCAGTTTGAAGAAACAGATGGAGTTGGGTAATGTAGTGAAAGGTGTCTTATGCCCTGCCTATGTGGGCTATGCAGACCTTTCCAGAATGGCCGTGTATGCGGCGGCCAAGAAGGTTCCACTGACCGGAGAACAGGTCGCGATCAGAAAGCTTATTGCAGACCACCAACCGATCTCAAAAAGGGATTTACTTCCCTTATCTCCCTATTCAGCCACTTTGACCAACGAGACCCTGTCCGGTCTTCTGAAGTTGTCCCAGATATATCAAGATGTGAATTCTGAATATTCTGTCACCCCCAAGTCCGATCTTTCCTCTGAGGATGCATTGAAGGAGATAACCCGTTGGCATTTCAAGGACCTTGGGGTATTCTCTGCTGAACATCTGGGGCAGTTCTTGAGCTGCAGGATGTCTCTGACCAGGAAGATCTTAGCATCTTTAGAAGAAGAGGGCTTCCTTTCCAAAGGATTCCTTCTTGAAGGCTCACCTACTCCCTATTGGATGCTTTCCGAGGACGTCAATGCAAAGATCCGCCCATTCTCCGGAATGTTCTTGTTAAACACACAGGATAACCTGAGCCTTTATCTGAGAGATATAATCAAAAAAGAGTGTGGGGGATCTGTTTCGGTCGTATTTTCAGGTACCAAGATCATCGGCCATTTCAAAGGTAAGTTGACTCCGACCTCCGCCAAAGTTGAAGATTTTGAAGGTTCTGACATTGCGAAGAAGTATCTCGAGGATCTGGCCCACATCTACGGCGTTCAATTGGTCGAAGGTCGTGAACCGATGGATGATGATTGGGAGGCCTCCGAATTCTATAACCGGGTAAATCCTGGATTGTAAGGATATTGTCCATTTGAATATACGAATGTCTAATTAATTTCAAATATAGCAGACAAAAAGATACATTTTAGTAACATTTATATTTACAAACACGATGGCTATATGTATGAAAACGCCCTCAGAGGTAATCGTATGGCACATTCTTCCCATAATCCGGCGCGATCTGGCCAAGGAACTTGCTACCTCTTACCAGATGAAACAGGCGGATGTGGGTAGGCTTTTCGGAGTCACTGATGCAGCAATCTCCCAATATATCAAGAACAAAAGGGGAGCATGCGCGTCAGTTGAAAACAGTAAGTACTACCGCCTTCTTTGTGAAGAAGTTCATAAAAGCGCAGAACTCCTCCACGCTGGTGGAGCGGACATTGTTGTCGAGTTGTGCAGGCTATGTGATTTCACTAGGAAATCAGGACTTCTTGCCGAGGTATATGTCGCTGTCACTGGATGTTCTGATACATATGGGAGATCCATCGTTTCGAATACTGTCTTTTGAAATTTTATCAGATAAATTCTGCGTGATAGAGAAGTTCCTGTGCATATCCGGCATATCTTCCGAATCTGCTTCTTCCGAATTCCGAGACCGTGTGGTACGATCCCGTGACGTTATAGTAATTCTCGACAGCATGTTGGATCCGAACATCGACCGGAAACGCATCCAATTTACCGAATCCGAAAAGGGCTACGCAATCTGCAACTTTCGGACCTACACCTTCAATGGACTGCAGTTCGCGAACAAGGGGTTCGTAATCCATCTGGCACATCGCATTTAGGTCAATGTCTCCTGAGTCTGCACGTTCTGCCAGATGAAGGAATCTATTTTCTCTGAAACCGAGCCTGCACTCAGGTAACAATTCCTTTTTATCGAGGATCTGCGCGGGGGTCGGAAATGATCTACGACCTCCCAGATCGGTTCCAAAAAGTTCACAGACCGACTCGACCATTTTCGAAATACGTTTGACATTGGCATTGGTAGCGAGCACATATGTCGCTAGACATTCCCATTCAGGTTGTTTCAGGATACGTAGTCCTGGGCATCTTGAGGCAAGCTCAGCTATGCAGGGGTCTTTCGAGGACAATTCTGAATAGATCGAATCAAGGTCGTCCTCATACCTGAAATACTCTTTGATATCTTCGATCGATGTCCCTTCAAAGGCGATCCCATCACCTACTTGGGTCACAGTCACCAGTTTGTTTTTTATTATCCCCTGCCAAGAGCCAGAATCGAGTTTCTTCCAGCGATGGGCCTGCCCGCAGCCCAGTGTGTGATCCAGCGAGACATTCAGGCGCAATTGCATACGATCCATATCCTTTCAGTGAATGATATTGTTTGCCATGCCCTAAATAGTTCTTTGGATATCCAGGCAATATGAGATTCGGGCCCGCAGGTTATCCCAAAGTCGGTACTAAGAGCGATCCAGAGAAGTCATTGCAGTTGACACATGATCTGGGGTTAAATGCTTTGGAGGTCGAATTTGTTCGTGGTGCAAAGATTACAGAAGAGCGTGCCAAGATCATCGGTCAATGCGCCAGGGATCTCGACATCCGTTTGAGCTGTCATGCACCATATTTCATCAGTTTTAATTCTGATACTCCCGAGACCGTAGAAAAAAGTGTTCAGTGGGTCGTTGATACAGCGGTCGCTGCACACAATTTGGGTGCATATCTCATTGTTATTCATGCAGCTTCATACGGCAACCACCCCGAGACGGCGACCGAGAATGTGATCGCCGGTCTTACAAGGTCGAAAGACAGATTGGACGATCTAGGGATCAAAGATGTTATTCTTGGTGTGGAGACCATGGGCAAGAAGGGACAGTTCGGTACTTTGCCGGAAATTGCCGAGGTTATGGACTCTGTAGATGGAGTTAGGCCCGTGCTTGATGTGGCGCATGTGCATGCAAGGGGTGTCGGATGTTTAAAGACAAAACAAGACATGCAAGATCTTATCGACGAGTACTTCAAACTAGTGGGTCCGATCGCACATTTTCACATTAGTTGCATCAAATATGGTGAGAAAGGAGAGATCGCGCACCTCCCACTTTCCGAGAAGGAGCCAAATATGCAATATCTAGCGGACATTCTAGACGATTCGAAACAAGATTGCACCTTTATCTGTGAATCACCGCTCATAGAGAAGGATGCTGTCGTGTTCAGAGATATGTTCTCCCACTATCGTATGGTTTGAGGTTTTTTGATCTAAGTAGTAATTTGTTGAGATTTTATCTGGCTTTAGCTATGTTAAGGTATGTTCCACCCTCGCCACACCCAGATACAATTAAATATCACAAAGTGGTCTCTCAATCCTCAATAGCATTAACTCGGTAAGAGCTAATCGCAGTTCGGTGTAGCAATGCATCGGAAGCTTGAGTGTGGCACCCAGCGCATCTGAGAAATCAGGTTGCGTCTATGGGTACGCAGCGCTGTAGCCCAATTGGTAGAGCGCCAGCATCTGCTGGAGGTTGGAGGTTCGAGTCCTCCCAGCGTGTACATGTATGCCTAGCGCACCTAGGTAACTAGGTGTGAAGGCAGCACCATCGTAACTCAAAATGGTTAGAGTGGCAGCATCAGCTGAGGTTGGGGGTTCGAGTCCCTCCGATGGTTACATGTATGCCTAGCGCACCTAGGTAACTAGGTGTGAAGGCAGCACCATCGTAACTCAAAATGGTTAGAGTGGCAGCATCAGCTGAGGTTGGGGGTTCGAGTCCCTCCGATGGTTACATGTTTGCCCAGGTGCATCTGGGAAACTAGTTGCGCCTAGGTACGCACCACTGTAGCTCAATTGGTAGAGCGCCAGCTTCTGCTGGAGGTTGGGGGTTCGAGTCCCTCCGGTGGTTACATATTTTAGTTATCTCTTTGTTTGTTTTTGGTGGGTTCCATTGAAATCATACTGTCAACACCAACCTAATTTCGATCTAATCGAAT
>CAVHHN010000041.1:0-15710 GCA_963635855.1 Faecalibacterium sp. CAG:74
AGATTGAGGGATTTACCGAAACGTCTAGGTCTTGTGAAAAGGAGGACTTCGGATCTGTCTCTAAGAATATCCGATATCAATTCGGACTTATCTACGAAGTAGTATCCTTCTTTACGGATCTTAATGAAATTGTCCACTCCGATCGGAATCATCAGTTTTTGCTCGCCCTCGGCCATACTTGGTATATTGTATTAAGGACTATAAAGAAGACGTTATTCGATACCGTTAGATGTTTTAGAAAGAAGGGTCCGTTGAAACCATATTCCAAATGACTGATCTTAAGGTCGGTCTTTTCATTTTCAAATTAGATTCTTTTGGATACTCAGGGGGAGTTCTGAGCAGTCACAATCAGGGAAAGGTTAGACGACAGCAGAAGAAATGTGCTCTGTTTACTGTGGCAGCATTCAACGTTTCGAATTCGATCAGATCGAAATAGGTTGGATGTTGACACCATGGTTTTAATGGAACTGGTAAGGTAGTTAACCGTATGTTACCGATCCTGGTGATCGACAGTGAATGCCTGTTGTGCCAGATTTTCAGATATCGGGCCTGTGGAGCAATATAGATTATAACCAATGAGTTCAATCGCATGATATGAATGTCAAACAGGGGGTCATCATGGTCGGGGGAAAAGGAACCCGTCTTTACCCACTCACCGAGACCATGCCCAAACCTGCATTGCCTGTGTTGGACCAACCGTGTCTGAAATATCTTATCAGATCCTTTTCCGAAGCAGGGATCAAAGAGATCTTTCTTGCATGTGGATATAAATCCGATCTTCTTCGCAAGGAGATCGGGGATGGTTCCGACCTCGGTGTGGATCTTATCTATTCTGACGAGGACACGCCTTTGGGGACCGGTGGGGCCATGAAGCAGTTGGAAGATAGATTGGATCCGGTTTTCGTGGCGGCCAACGGTGATACCTTGGTGGATATCGATGTCCGTAAGGTCATCGATACTCATTTTGCCCATGATGCGAAGATCACCATTGCTCTGACACAGGTGGACAATCCTTGTGAATATGGTATCGCTCGTTTGGAAAAGGATAGCCGTATTTCCGAGTTTAAAGATAAACCCCGCCCGGAGGAGGTGTTTTCCGACCGTATAAATGCCGGTGTGTATGTGGTCGATAGGAGTGTTCTTCAATATGTTCCAGAACATTCTTTCTTTGATTTTTCTAAAGATCTTGTTCCGCTGATCACCGAGATGGGTTGGAGGGTACAGGGGCATCTTCTCGAAGGGGGGGTGTGGATGGATGTCGGGCGCCCTTCGGATCTGATAAGGGCAAATCTGGTCATGGCAGATCGGCGTTTTTCTTCAGCCGATTTTTCTTTAGGGGAGGAGGTTAAGATCGGTGGCCCGTTTTATTTGGGCAATGATTGCAAGGTCTCAGATTCGAAGTTGAACTCCTGTGTTATCCTGGATAATTGTAAGATCACTGGTTGTGACATTTCGAAATGTTTAATAATGCGCGGATGTAATGTGTCGAATGCGAGCATCATAGACAGTATATTAGGTTGTGGATGCGTCGTAGAGGATGGGGCTGCTGTACGTGATTGCGTACTGAAGGACGGGACCATTGTGTCCCGGGGAACTGTTCTTGATAATCGGAAAGGATGACAATGTCTGAGATAATCCGCTCACGTGCACCTATGCGTATCGGTCTGGCCGGTGGAGGTACGGATGTGAATCCGTATGCATCGGAGAAAGGTGGCTACGTCTTCAACACTACGGTCAACAAATATGCGTATAGTATGTTGAAGGCCAGGGACGATCACGTAATGCGTGTGACCTCAGAATATTATGGGAGATATCAGGCCCCCTTGGATGGAGGTCCACTGCCGTTGGACGGGAATATGGATCTGATCAAATCCGTTACGAATCACTTTGGTATCACTGATGGGTTTGAGATATCGATCAGTTCGGATGTTCCTGCCGGTTCTGGACTCGGGGGGTCGTCGACAATGATAGTCTCGATGATTGGGGCGGTTGCCAATTGGTTGGATATCGATATCTCTAAAATGGAGATGGCCGCACTTGCATATCATCTCGAGAGAGAAGTTATCGGACTTTCCGGCGGTAAGCAGGACCAGTATGCTGCCGTGTTCGGTGGTTTCAATTCATTTAAGATCGATGCGAATGGTGTAAATGTTCTTCCTGCAAAGATCCATCCAGATATTGTTCATGAACTTCAATGTCGTTCGGTTATGTGTTTTACTGGAATGACCCATGATTCTGCGACGATTATTGATACTCAGGTCAAGTCTTACAAAGAAGGGAAGAACGATGCTGCATTGGATCATTCAAAAGTAATTGCGCTCCAGATACGTCAGGCCCTCCGTCATGGAAATATCACCGAAGTCGGTAAATTATTAGGTGAGGCCTGGGAATACAAAAAGCAGTTTTCGAACAAGATTTCCAATCCGGTCATCGACGACCTCTATGATACTGCAATTAAGGCAGGTGCGGTCGGAGGAAAGGTTTCTGGTGCTGGTGGTGGCGGGTTCATGTACTTCGTCTGTGATTATGACAAGAAGGCAAGCGTGTCTCGTGCATTGACCTCTAAAGGTGCGTCTGTTTCCGAGTTCTCTTATGAACCCGAGGGAGTGATCTCCTGGAGGAGTAAGGTTTGAACGGTGGGAAACGGAAAGCAGTTCTGGTGGACCGGGATGATACCCTATGCCCAAATGTTCCATATTGTGATGATCCTTCTAAGATACACGTTTTTCCAGATGTCCCAGACTCAATTAGACAATTAAATGATGCTGGTTTTTTGGTGCTGATTGTGACCAATCAATCCGGTATTGGAAGAGGATATTTCGGTTATTCTGAATTGGAATCTGTCAATCATGAACTGATCGCTCAGATCAAAGCAGGCGGAGGATCTATCGATGATGTTTTTTTCTGCCCTCATAAACCGGAGGATCATTGTGACTGTCGCAAACCCAATATTAGGATGGGTAAGTGGGCAATTGAAAAATACAATCTCGATCCTGCTACTTGTTGGATGATAGGGGATAAAGATTTGGATATGGAATTCGGTCAACGGTTGGGGATGAGGTGCGTTATGGTTTCTGACAAGTATTCATTTTCTGATGCAGTGGCTGTTATTCTGTCCGAATATTGATTCTGTAATGTAGATATGGAACAGGTTAATGTTGGTGTATCAAGTGTTTTTTGAAACTGAGTCATTGAATAGGATGAGCCAGGAAATAGGTGGATTTGCCAACAACCTTTCTGACGCACTCAACGTTAAAACCAATCTCACAAAAAAGTACAAGCATGTTATGATCTGTGGTATGGGGGCCTCTGCTATCGGTGGGGCACTTTTGGTTGATGCAATGTATTATTCCTCAAAGGTCAGTGTTGAAGTTGTAAAAACCATGAATCTTCCTGCATGGGTGGATGAGAATACACTTTTTGTTGCTTGTAGTTATTCCAGTAATACTTATGAGGCACTTCAGGTGTACACTGCTACGATTAGGGCAGGTCTCGATGTGGTGGCAGTAACTCACAGAGGAGAACTTAGCAAGTTATGTCTTCAAAACGGAACACCATTGATGAAAATCGGGGGCGAACCAATTCAACCTCGTTCTGCATTAGGGTGGTTCCTCGGTATCCTCGGAGGCATTATCGAAGATGTAAGTGGTCCCAATGTGAGGTCACAGTTGGCTTCTCTTTTACCACGCATCAATGACTATTTATTAGAATTCCAGACAGACAATAACTATGCCAGTAAAGTGGCCCTATGGATCAAAGGGAAAATACCAGTAATCTATGGTGCACTGAATCTTTCTGCAATGGCTTTGAGGATGAAAACCCAACTTAATGAAAATTCGAAAGTTATTGCTTTTTCGGGGATTCTTCTAGAGTTCAATCATAATGAAATCGTTGGCTGGTACGAGGACGATTACAAATATGATTTCCATCCGATATTGATGGTTGACGATACTTACGAAGAGATTGCCAGCATAATTAAGGCTACGAAAGGTTTATTGGTAAGTCGTGATGTTGGATTAGATGTGTTAAAGGTCAAAGGGGATTCTGTGCTAGAAAGAAATATATATGCTGTACTTTTCGGAGACTACGTTTCTTTATATCTGGCAGCAATGCGGGAAGTGGACCCTTGTAACGTTGAACCAATCGTGGACATTAAAGAAAGGATGAAATCGGTGCTTTGTCGTTTGGATAAGCACTCTGTAATATGGTGATTTTATGAAGGCAGTTATTTTAGCAGGTGGTTTGGGAACACGCATATCTGAAGAGAGCTATCTCAAACCCAAGCCTATGATTGAAATCGGCGGGCATCCCATCTTATGGCATATTATGAAGATTCTATATCATCAAGGCATTGATGAATTCATCATTTGTGCTGGATATAGGCAGCATATGATTAAAGAATACTTTGCAGATTATTTTCTTCATTGCAGTGACGTTACTTTCGACTACACCAACGGACATAAAACAATTATCCACTCGACTAGTTCAGAAAATTGGAAAGTAACTATTGTTGATACTGGGTTAAATACAATGACGGGGGGCAGGGTAAAAAGAATTGCAAAATATCTAGGGTCTGATCCGTTTTTGTTGACATATGGTGATGGCGTTTCTGACGTGAATATAAAGAAACTTTTAGAGTTTCATAAAAATCATAGGAAATTAGCCACAATTTCTGCTGTTCATCCTGTAGGGCGGTTTGGTGTTCTAGATTTAGATGGAGATAAGATATCTACCTTTGGTGAAAAAGTGGAGTCTAAAACCGATTGGATCAATGGTGGGTTTATGATTCTCGATCCGAAGGTAATCAAGTACATCTCTGGAGATGATACTGTCTTTGAAAAAGGGCCTCTAGAGACGCTTGCTGTAGAAGGACAGTTGATGGCCTATAAGCATAGTGGTTTTTGGTATTGTATGGATACTTTGCGCGACAAACAAAGACTTGAGGAACTGTGGGATTCTGGTAATGCCCCATGGAAACTTTGGGAATGATTATGTTGAAAGACTTTTACCAAGGAAAAAAAGTCTTGGTCACAGGTCATACTGGTTTTAAAGGTTCATGGCTATGTCGCATATTAGCACTTTTAGGTGCTGATGTCTATGGATATGCGTTAAAACCTCCTACGGACCCTTGTCTTTACTATCTTCTCGATTCAGATAGTTTCGTTACTTCTGAAATTGGTGATATTGCAGATTATGATCATCTTAATCAATTCTACAGTGATATAAAACCAAAAGTTGTTTTTCACTTAGCTGCACAGCCTCTTGTAAGAGAGGGTTATCGGAACCCACGTAAGACTTATTTTTCAAATGTTATGGGCACAGTTAACATTTTGGAATGTGTCCGTACTATTGGAGCAGAGTCATTTCTCAATGTAACGACCGACAAGGTTTATGATAATGTGGATAATTTTCAACACGAATTCTCTGAAAATGATCGTTTGGACGGTTTTGATCCCTATTCCAATTCTAAAAGCTGTTCGGAACTTGTTTCACATTGCTATGGTCGTAGTTTTGTAAATGAGCTATGCCCGATATCTACTGCCCGGGCAGGTAATGTTATTGGGGGCGGAGACTTCGCTCCCGAACGTATTATTCCAGACT
Source organism: Faecalibacterium sp. CAG:74 (assembly GCA_963635855.1). GTDB lineage: Archaea > Thermoplasmatota > Thermoplasmata > Methanomassiliicoccales > Methanomethylophilaceae > Methanomethylophilus. The sequence goes on from CAVHHN010000041.1 coordinate 5,602, forward strand.
GTATACGGGCCGCAAGGTCTGGGGAAAATATCTTCCTTAGGAATCCAAGTTCTATTCGCCCATATCAACATGTGCTAGAGCCTCTTTTTTCATACTTGACCATAACGAAAATGCAGTCTTTAGATAGTAGGTATGCTGGAAGTTATAATATTGGTCCGGAAAAGGAAGACTGTGTAACTACAGGCAATCTTGCTGAATTGTTTTGCAAGTTTTGGGGAAACGGTTTGAAGTGGGAATTTCGTGAGGAGGATGGGCCCCATGAAGCAAATTATCTCAAGTTAGATAATTCAAAATTAAAGGCGACTTTTGGAATAACTCCTCTTTGGCATATTTCCGATGCTATTTCAGCAACGGTGGAATGGACAAAGGCTTGGCTATCTGGTGAGGATATTCGGGAATGCACGGATAATCAGATTTCTGCATATTTAAAGGGAAGATCTTGTATGGTGGATAAACAATGAAAATGAAAGTTTCAGATTACATAGCACAATTATGTGTAGATGCAGGGATCACAGATGGATTTACTGTTGTTGGCGGAGGTTCTATGCATCTCAACGGAGCTTTCGCACACGCAAAGGGCATGCACACATACTATAACCATCACGAACAGGCTTGTGCTATCGCCGCTGAAGCATATGCGAGGATTCACAACAAGCTTGCAGTGCTTTGCGTTACTACTGGGCCCGGTGGAACTAATGCTATCACTGGAGTAGTGGGTGGTTGGCTGGATTCTATTCCGATGCTTGTCTTTTCAGGGCAGGTTCGTTATGCAACAATGGCTCGTAGTACAGGTCTTCCCCTCCGTTCTATGGGGGATCAGGAATTCGATATAACAAAAGCCATCTCTTGTATGACCAAGTACTGTGAGTTAATCCTCGATCCGAAAAAAATAAAGTACGTCGTTCACAAGGCGATATATATTGCAACCCATGGGCGTCCAGGGCCCTGTTGGATTGATGTGCCATTGGATGTTCAGGGCGCTTACATAGATATTGATGATCTAGAGGATTTCAACCCCGAGGAATATGCGTCTCAATTGCCCCCATCGGTTGAAAATACCACTGTTGATATGATTCTCAAGAAGATTGAATGTTCTAAACGGCCTATATTTTATGCTGGAAATGGGATTAGGCTTTCTGGCGGGTATGATGAATTTCTTAAGGTTGTTAGAAAACTCAACGTGCCTGTCGTCACCTGTTGGGATAGTACTGATCTAATTCCTGATGATGATCCCCTGTATGTAGGGCGCGGTGGCAACCTTGGTGATCGGGCAGGTAATTTTGCTGTTCAGAACAGTGATCTGATCCTATCTATTGGAAGCAGGCTTAGTTTTAGACAGACCGGTTTCAATTACGAGGGGTGGGCTAGAGCAGCATTCGTGATAATGGAAGACATTGATCCCTACGAATTGAAGAAACCGTCAGTTCATGTTGATTTCCCAATCTGGGCGGATGCCAAAGATCTCCTTATCGCACTTAACAAGACTGCTCAGGACTGTGTTTTCAAAAATCAAACCTGGATCGATCAGTGTGCTGAATGGAAGAGAAAATATCCCGTCGTTCAAAAGAAACATTATTCTGAGAGTGAATTTGCAAACCCTTATGCATTTTTGAAAGAACTCAGTCAGAGATTGCCAGAAAACAAAATAACTGTGGTCGGTAACGGTACTGCATGTGCGGCTGGTAGTCATGCATACGTGATTAAAAAAGGCACCCGTTTTATTGTCAACAGTGCGATAGCATCTATGGGTTATGATCTGCCTGCTGCAATCGGTGCTTGCATCGCTGATGGTTGCAAGGATCTTGTATGCATCACTGGTGATGGGAGCATTATGATGAATTTCCAGGAATTACAGACGATCATCACTAATAATCTTCCGATTAAGATCTTCATCATCAACAATAATGGATATCATTCTATGAGATTGACTCAGAACAACCTATTCAATGGGGATTATTTTGGTATGGGTAGACAATCTCATGATTTGGATTTTCCAGATTTTAGCAAAGTTGCCGATTTGTTTGGTTACCCGTATTATAAAATTAAGAACAATTCAGAACTTTCCAAACTTGATGATGTCCTAAAGGTTGATGGGGCCCTCATTTGTGAAGTCTTTGTATCGACTACGCAAGCATTTGAACCTAAATCTGGAACAATGATCTTGGAAGATGGTACTTTATATTCGCCCCCTCTTGAAGATCTCACTCCATTTTTGGACCGGGACGAACTTAAAAAGAATATGTTGATTCAGTGATATTATGAGGGTTGCAATTACAGGTCCAACAGGTGCTATAGGTTCGGAGCTCGTTCGTTTATTGCTTGATGAGGGTCATGAGGTAATTGCAATAATTCGCCCTAATTCAAAAAAGAGAAGTAATCTTCCAAAGTCAGATAAGTTGACCGTACTAGAGGTTGACATTTCTGAATACAAAACAATTGAAGATAAAGGTCATTGTGAGATTTTTTACCATCTTGCTTGGAAAGAGACCTTTGGTCCAGAAAGAGATAACGCCCTACTACAGGTTGAAAATATCCAATACTCTGTAGATGCGGTCCATCTTGCATATAGTTGGGGCGCAAAGGTATTTGTTGGTACGGGATCTCAGGCAGAATATGGTCCTACAAATCAAAAACTGAATAATCAGACTCCCGTTAATCCAGCTAGTGGATATGGGATTGCTAAGTATGCTGCAGGAAAATTCTGTAATCTCGTTTGTCAGCAATTGGGGATGCGCTTTAATTGGGCCCGTGTAGTAAGTGTATATGGGGATCGCGATTCTGACTATACCTTAATTATGTATCTGATTCGTACATTGTCAGATGGCCTTACACCAGAACTTACCAAATGTGAACAGATCTGGGATTATATCTATTCTAAAGATGCCGCTCGTGCATTGTATGCTATTGGATGCAGTGGAAAAAATGGAAAAATCTATGCACTGGGCAGTGGAAATGGTAGGTCACTCAAAGACTATGTTCTTGATTTAAAAAATATTGTAAATCCAAGTGCGGAAATAAAGTTTGGAGCTAAGGAATATTATCCCCACCAGCCTATGATGCTTTGTGCAGATATCACCGAACTCACTGCAGATACTGGTTTTGTTCCAAAATATTCATTCGATGAAGGCATTACCAAAACTATGGAATTTATGTTGAACAATTCAAAGCGGGTTTAAAAATGAAAACAATTTCCATTATGATACCTACATACAACGAAGAGGAAAATGTCAGACCAATCGCAGAGGCGGTCATAGAACAAATTCTGAAGTTGGAAAAGTATGATTATAACATATTGTTTATAGACAATGACTCGCAGGATTCAACTAGGCAAATACTTAGAGAATTATGTGCTGAAAATCACAAGATCCGGGCAATATTTAATGCGAAGAATTATGGTCAGTTTAATTCTCCCTATTATGGAATTCTTCAAACCGATGGTGATTGTTGTATCAGTATGTGCGCTGATTTTCAGGATCCCCCAGAGATGATACCTAAATACGTAGAAGCCTGGGAAGAGGGGTATAAAATTGTAATGGGTCAAAAATCCTCTAGTGTTGAAAATAGATTTGTGTATCGTGCTCGTAGCGCATATTATAAATTTATGAAGAAACACGGTTCAGCAAAGTTTATGGAACAGGTTACTGGATCTGGGCTTTACGACCGTTCATTTATAGAGGTTATGAGGCAGATTGATGATCCAAAGCCGTTTTTGAGAGGGGTCGTTGCAGAACTTGGTTTCAATATCAAAACAATTCCTTTTAAACAGCCTAAAAGACGCTCTGGAAAATCAAGTAATAATTTCGCCAGATTGTATGACGGGGCTATGCAAAGTATTACAGGATACACCAAATATGCCATAAGACTTGCAACATTCCTGGGATTGGGCCTCACTATTGTAGCAATTTTAAGTTTGTGTGGGGTTTCTTTGTACAAATGTTTCAATTGGGAAACCTATCCGATTTGGGATTATGTTTTGCCTTTGATTGTATTTTTTGCTGCATCGATACAGTTATTTTTCTTAGGTCTGGTTGGAGAGTATATTCTTGATATTCGGGACCAGGTTAGAAAAAGACCGTTGGTTCTAGAGGCGGAACGTATCAATTTTGATAAGAAAGAGTGATTTGCACTTCCCCAGGTATCAATCATTTTTAGAAATCGGTACAAAATACACGCAAATTGAAATTAAGAGTCCGAATAATACGTATGCAATCATGAGAGATGCTGTGGCTCCCAAAATATCATATTTTTGAATTATTGGGATAGATATCACTGCTGCAATAATTAGAGATAGTATTGAAGCTACAGCTGCTTCTTTCCCTTGTTTTTTTGTAATTAGAACAGTGGTCCCGATAGTACCTATACTGTATGCTGTAATTCCCAAGATTAAGTATGCGAAAAGGTATGTGTAAGGTGCAATTTCGTCACCATACAATGTGCAGAATATTTGATTTTGAACTAATACTGCTGCGAGACAGCATAATATCCCGAAACCCATTAAAATTATACACATTTTAATGTACTTCTGTCTAATTGATTCAAGGCAGTTATTTCTCGCAAGTGTTGAAAAATCTGTTATGAATGGTGCAAAAACAGAGATTGCCAGTGTGGGTATAATTATAGTGGGGGTAGATAATGTACCAAAGATTCCAGCAATGGATTCCCCATCTAGTTGCTGTAAAATCAGTTTCGGTAGGGCAGTAATTGTTGTTGGTGCTATTATAGAACATAACAGAGGAACTCCAATCAATAACAATCTTTTAACATTCTTTTTTGAAATTGGACATGTTCTAATCTGTATTGGAACTAATCTTTTGTATCCTTTCCATTGAGATATGAAAAATACACCCCCTCCTACAAGAGCCATAGTAAATACTGCTAGGGGGAGATTGTGAATATTTGAATAGATAGTAAGGAATGATACGAAACTAAATATTCCTTCAATCGCAGTCCATTTACCAACATATTCCAAGTGGTTTGAAATTTGTAGGGATGCAGAGTAAATATATGCATAATGGAGAAAGTTTCTGTATATCATGTATCCGGTTATCACTGCAATTTGGGTAAGGTCGTAGTGAAATCCTAATGATATTGGGATGATTAAAGCGAAACTTAAGGCAATTGTAAAAAGCCTCACTGCAGCATAGTCCTTATCACTATAACATACATGTTGATCTGCAATATGATGCTCTTTCATCGAAAATGTAGCAACATGATTCAATATTGAACAGATTGAAATCGCAACGGTGAATATCCCTGCTTCAGAGAAATTAGTTATCTTAGGGATCAACATTATGATTAACCATTGGAAAAAAAGTGTCACAATGTTTCCAGTTGTATTGTACAATACCTGTTTTGAATGATCCATTTTGTTGCCTCAAAGTATCAATTTCAATAGGGATTGAACATCATCGACAACAATTTTATCTTCAAGGTATTTGCAATCCTGGAGCCCATATCCGTAACCAGCACCTATAAAATCAGTTCCACAGACTATGGCTGCATCATAATCACTTAATGAATCACCAATCATAACGGTTTTTGATGAAGGTATCTTTAGGTTTTCAATACATTTTTTGAGAAGATCGGTCTTTTTAAGCCGTCCATCCAAATCCAAACATTGAATATCATCAAAATATTCGGATAAACCAATATTTTGAAGCAATTTGGTGGCATAATCAACTCTTTTATTGGTGGCTATACCTAATTTAATGTTGTTATTGCTAAGAGTACGAAGTAAATCTTTGATACCAGGATAAATATTTAGATCCATTAAAAACTCGGAACTGTATATTGGCCTGAAGACCTTGTAAAATTCATCCTTATCCTTGGTGTTATAATTTTTGATTTTTCCAATTGTGTCAGCAATTGGTGGTCCGATACATGATTTTATTTGGGAGTATGTAAGAGGTTCTTGCTTTAATATTTCAAGGGATTTGCTAACCGCCGCGATAATTCCGGGGCTTGAATCAATCAATGTCCCATCTAGATCAAAAATAACACATTCATAGCGTGGCATTTCACTCGCCATATACGGATGGTGTAAGGAAATCAATATTCATACATTTCCTATATTGTTTGATTTTCTTAGAAAGACCTGCATTCACTGCGGCCAAATATTTGAATTCCCGAGATAGGTCCAGGTTATCGTCAACGTAGTTACTCTCAGATTTTTTAAAACCGTCAAATCCTGCAAGAGTAATCTTGTTAATACCGATTTTTTTGAATAAATTGAGTATTATTACCAGAGCGTTATCCCAAATCTCACTTTTTTCTGTGATTAGTGAATCGAACCGGATGATATAATCAAACGATCTTCCAGCGGAAGTGATGTTGGATGTTGAAATGATTTTTATATTGTTATCTTGAAGATTCGGAATCATTTGGCTATACCGAAGGGGGTTCGTAATGAATACAAAATCCGGCAATATACTCTGAGGGATGAAGTTAACTGACATCAATACGGGCTTTTCATCATGGATAAACTTCAGGATTGTTGCAGATTCTTCTGTACTTGAAGGCCCAGGTCCAAGAAGAAGAATGTTTTTGTCTGCTAATTCCTCGCCTAAACTATCGACATACTCGACATCATTGAGACTATCAAGGAGATATTCGAGGTAAATGGATGTAATATATTTTTCATCATAACGTAATTTATGCTCTGGGTCTATTTTATCGAGAATGATATTTACGTTTTTGATCGATAGTGTTTTTTTATCAAGAAGATATTTAACGTAATTCGGATGACAATCGTTCTTGGCCGCAATATAGAAAAACATACTGTAACCCCAATATGTTTTTTCATAAATCGGTAAGATATTAGTGTTAATACATTCTAAGATCTGATTAATGTCATAGTTTTTCCCATAGAACTCATTAAGATGCATGGAAATAAGTTCAATTGGGGCGTTACCTGCGCTTTTTCCCATACCGTAAAGTGTACCATCGAGAATTATATTACGAGAGGTCTTAAGATGAAGAAGTTCGATAGTATTGGAATAGGCAAGTTGGAAGTTGTTGTGTGAGTGGTATCCGATTCCAATATCTTTGTCGAGATATTCATCTAAATATCTGAAATATGAATAAACCTGCTCTTTGTGCATTAAGCCGTAGGTATCGACAATAGATACCGCGTGAGGGCGGATATTCTTGACATATTCTGAGAATTGTTTGATATCTTCTTTAGTGTAATCTGTAATAGAGACGAGTTGGAGAAACAGCTTATATCCTTTTTCGATTAGTTGTTTGCCAAAGTCAGCTGCTTTGATCATATTTTCTTTTTTGAAAATAACTCTAATGCCATCAAGTATCGTAGATTCTCTTGGTTCGATATTATCTATTGAACATGTGCCGTAATCAATCATAGCCACGATCATAGCTTTTTTATCTTCAATTTTGGAGAATGTTTGAGATAATGCCTGCGTATTTGGTTGAATTGTTCTATCTGGGTTATATTGTTCACGATCATCTAAGAAGCCAATTTCAATAATATCCACGCCTGCTTCATTCAATCTATCGTAAATGCAAGTTATATTACCATTTCCAAAATTCCATTTGTTAACATAACCTCCATCGCGGAGTGTGCAGTCCAGGAGATTAATTGAATTTTTCATTAGATTGTTTAGGTAACCTTATTATATATACTCAATCTATGTGAAGACAAGATGATATGTGGATTAAACCTTACTCCTTTTTGTGCAGTGAATCCAATACGGGGAAATATCCAGTTTTTCACAAGGTGTAAACATACTCCTAGCACAATCTCTATTTCTTCCTCAGGTTTGAATCGGATCACGTTCTAATGTGAACTATTAAGTGAATATCTGTGTGTGTCGAATATACGCTTAGATTGGATGTCAGAAGATGGAATTCTCTACTAATTGTTTAAAATATAGAGTTCAACAATATTTTTTGAAGCATGATAAATCTATTGTGCTATTCTCAATAATTGTAATTGCCATATCTCTTTTGAGGATTGGATACACATACAATTGTTATGGTGTTTCTTCAGAAGGCTGGTATACGATGTATGCTAGTCTTATATTAGATGGTAAAGTTCCATACAAAGATTTTGATCTTTTATTTCCTCCACTATATGCATATATAATTGCTTTTGTGCAATTAATATTTGGTCCAAATTTGATTGTATGTCGCGTACTGGGTGTGATTATATTTGTTGCTGTTTGCTATGTTGCATACCGCATCTTTTGTTTATTGTTCCCTGCTTGGATCTCCGCAATATCTGCAGTAATCGTTATGGTTGTATTACAATCAGACAACACATTTATTTCATATGATTACATCCAATTTTACAACCTATTCAATTATATTTCTTTATATTTCTTGTTACGCACAATTGTAGAAAAATATGAAAACCCCGAATATTGTGAGTATCACACAATATTTTTTGCGGGCATTTTTCTTGCATTATCTATTTTGATAAGGCAACCTAGCGGCATCATAATGTTAATTTATTGTTTGATTTTTTTAATAATCCTATATTTGTTCGTTAAAAAATTAGCAATTTCATTAAAATCTCTTATGTTTTTCCTGTTGGGAGTAGCGATTCCGTTAGTTGTTCTTGGATTTTGGATTCTTTTGTCAGGCGTGGGATTCACTACATTTTTGGAAATGACTATATTTTCTGGTTCAAAAGGATCCCTGTCGACAATGTTGTTTAAGTGGATTACTCTGTTGGTGGATATACCTTTTAAGCCAGTTATTTGTGTACTTGTAGTATGCTGCTTATGTAAATTATATCCTGATAATGCATACGAGCATAAACAAATCGACTCTCTAGTTTCGGTTATATCTCTCGTATTTTTTTCATTATTAATAATTCTCTTTTATTCGCCATATCTTTCTACAAAGGTTTTTGTGGAAAAGTGGACCCCTTTGGAGGAATTAATGTTTTTCATTAATTTGAGCATTATCTTATTCCTTGTATTTGTTGTTGTAACAAAGCCCCTGTTGCATACTGAATTTTCTAAAAAAGAAGCTGCACTTTTATTCCTAACCTTAGCCTTATTTATGCTACAATTTGGTTCTGGAACTTCGGGCGGTTTGAGTTTAGGTCAAGGTGCGTTAAATTTTGGGCTTGTTGTTGCTCTTGCTTTAAATTGTTGTAAAAAAATTCCTGTTAATGTTGCAAGATATTCATGTAAAATAGCGGTTCTTATTTTTGTTGGATTGTTATTTGCAACATCCATTGCAGTCAGGGTAGATCATCCATATGAATGGTGGGGAATGAATGTTGAACCATATTCAGATACAACTTATACGACTGATTTGGATTACTTTCATGGAATTAAAATCAATGAGCACGAAAAGGAAGTTTATGAAAGCTTTGTTCAGATTACACAACAATACTTGGGTGAAAATGATGATCTATATTGTTATAGTCAAGTTGCATTATTTTACACTCTCGCACACAAATTACCAAAAGTTAAAGCACCAATTGCTTGGTTCGATGTTTCTCGGAATAGTACCATTCTCGAAGATTTGAATTATTTACAGAGTAATTTACCAAAAATGATTTTATTTGCAGATCATGGGGAATATGTTTTAAAGGTACATGAAGACTTATTTGGTACAGGCAATGATGCTTATGCCCATAGGTGGCTTTATGAATGGTTAGTAGATTGCAAAAATGGAACTAATGGCGAATACGTTATTCTTAAAGAATATTACTTAGATAATTACACGATGTATCTTCTGTTACGGTGCTGAATTCAATCTATCTCGACCTAGATCATAAGTTTCTCACGCGATGTGCTATACACGACTTCATGAAGGCTGCTCTGCCGGATCCTTCAAGCCTCTGCCTGCGGCCTCTCCTTTCTTCTTCCGAGGCTGCCTGTCCTTGCTCCCCTTCGGCCTTCCGCGCTTCTTCGGAGGAAGCGACGGGACCATAGGCTTCTGCAGGATCCCCAGGACGACGGAGACCTGCGCGTCCTTATCTGCTATGCGCACGAGCTTCCAGTCCTTTCCGCGCTCGCGGGTCATTTTCCCCGACCTCGACACATAATCTATGCTGGCTCATTTGACAGTTTGAGCTTTTCATAGCTTACGCTACCGATATGCCCTATGTGTTATCGATCACAGCCGGTAGA
>CAVHHN010000042.1:0-15669 GCA_963635855.1 Faecalibacterium sp. CAG:74
ATCTTGGTGAGGCGTATGCTGTGGGCCAGGGTGTTCCCCAGTCCGACGAAGAAGCGGTAAAGTGGTACAGGAAGGCAGCCGATCAGGGGGATACCGATGCAAAGGAAATGCTTGATGAAATCCTGAAGATGTGAGGTGTTTCTTTACAACAACCCGTAAATTCAAAATTCCTCCGATATCGATCATCTCTTCGAATCTGCGGTTACAGTATTCGTACCTTCTGCAGCGGAGTGTACCTTCCCGGAATTTCTATCCTGTTATAAGGTACGCACATCGTTCGGTACATTTTCCGCCCAGCGTATCTTTCAGGCTGTCAAGATATTCCACCATGCCTTCCACCCCCACGGTAATCAGGAACTTATCCAATCTCAGTTATGTACAATCTGATAACGAGTTTCTGAATTGATTGTTTCTAGCTATTGTCTATGTGAAGAGTTATTTATATATGAACATCGTTATTAATGATAACGATAAAATGACATACTCAGTGGTACAGCCACAGAAGAACGGGAAATACTACCTCTACGAGGTGGACGCCGTCTGGGATCCGGAGAAGAAACGGTCCAAGCAGAAGCGCAAATATATGGGTCCGTGCGACAAGGACGGCAACCTGATCTCCAAGTCGAAGAGGAACCAGACCATCCAATGCAGCCCGGTCTTCGGACCGTATCACCTTTTCTGCGGACTGGCTAAGGATTCCGGACTGACCGCAGTTCTGGACGAGGTGTATGGAAAGGTGGATGGCCGGCGCCTGCTGGCCATGGCCATCCTGGGCGTTGTCAGTCCATGCACCGTCAATCAGATGGAGAGCGAGATCGAAGACACGTACCTCAGGGAGATCCTCGATCTCGACTGGTCCTTCGAACAGTCCGAGGTCTGCAGGTTCCTGCAGACCGTCGGTCACGACACCGGCCGCAGGGAAGATCTGTTCAGAAGGCTGGCCCCTAAAAAAGGATGCGTGATCTTCGACATAGTGTGCCTCGGAACGGATTCCGAGGACCTGGAGTATGCCGAGGTCGGTCGCAAGACCCATTTGACGGGTTCCAAACAGGTCAATCTGGGTATGGTCCACAGTATGGAGGACAAACTCCCGTTCTGCTACAGGACCTATCCCGGCTCCGTGGCGGACGTCGCCACGATAGACAACATCGTTTCGGACCTGGCGTCGATCGGCTGTCGTCCCGTCGAGCTGGAAATGGACAGAGGCTTCTTCAGCGTCGGCAACGTGGAACTGATGATCTCCCGCCGGTCGGGCTTTACCGTTCCGATCCCCGCGAGGAACGGGATCCTGAAGGAACTGATCTCCGAGAGCGTCGGCAAGATCGAATCACCATTGAACAGCGACTATCTGGCCGGAGGCGTGGTCAGGGGATACGAGACCAGGGTCAAACTCGAGAACAGCGAGTTCGTGAAGGCCGAGATGGACGAGGAAGGGGCCATCCGTGCTGTCGTCTTCCAGGACGATACGCGCAGGAGCAAGGAGACCAACACCCTGTACTCCAGACTCACTGACCTGGAATCTCGTCTCGAGGGTACGGTTTACGACCGTTTCATCAGGAAGAAGATGTCCAAAAAAGACGCCATGACGGCGGAGATGCTGGAGATCTCCGAGGGGCCGGATGGGAAGACCGTGGTGGAGAGGCGGCGCAAATCCATCACCACGAAGGAGAACAAGTGCGGGAGATTCGCGGTCATCACGACATCCGAACTTCCATGGAAGGACCTGCTCATCCAGTACCGGATGAGGAACGGGGTTGAGTTTGACTTTTCCCAACTCCAATCGGACCTGTTCGTGGAGGTGTGCGAGAAATCGGACCAGGACTCCGCCGAAGGTGGCCTCCTGGTCAACTTCCTTTCACTGAGATTGCGCATAACACTGATAGCACGCCTGAAGAATTCCTCTCTTGCCGACAAGATGTGGGTTCCGGACGTGATCAACCTGCTGAAGAAGCTGAAGATGTCATGCATCGGAGGGAATTGGAGATTGAACGAGGTCACCAAGGCTCAGCGCGATCTGTTCAATCAGCTCGGGATCAAGCTGCCTTGACCAATCCTCGTTATTAGATTTCAGAATAAGTGAGGCTATATGGCATGTGGATTCGAAGTTCCGAAGCAGGTCCTCAAAGATCAGCTTTCGTTCGATATCGAGGCCGTGGCGGACCCCAGGGAGTGATTACCCTCACAGCAGAATTCGACATCAGATTGTGCATGAGTGGGGCTCAAAAAATCAGCTTAAAGCCGAGAATCATCAGAAAATTGAATCAAAAAGGGTTTTGGCTCGATGTAGTGCTAACTTTGCGTTGTAGGTTAAATACTCTGGTAATAGATTATTGATCCGACCATGATTCTTTGGTATTGTCTGACGAATAATTGCTTAAACATTGGGGCAGACAGGCACCTTCATAGTGCAGGCCCATTGTGCTTAATGGAGGGCATGCATCTAGGTCAAGATTGTTTGCACCCCGACATTCTATTTTTCTACGAATTAAAACTCTGAAATAGGGGGTTTTTCCATCAATTGATAAATCCTTATCATCGTTACCTTTTCTAAATCTAACTAACTCAAATTGTTCGGGATTATATTTATGAAGAAATGTTACGGGGACCCCCATTATGCCTTCATAATCTTTAGGAATATCCTTAGAAGTGTTTATGTTGATTGCATGATAATTATCATAAAAAGGATATTGGGATTCATTTCCATGATACGTTTTGGAAAGAGAGATTATTTCGTGCTTTTTAGATACGTCGAGATTGGTAAGCCAAAGGCAATTATTTGGAGAAATTATCCTTTGGCCCATTTCGTTTACTTTTGTTTCAGTACCGTATAATTTATAATGTTCTGGAACAATAAAACCAGATATTCCTCTACCAAATCCTACACCCAACCATACTTTGTCTTCTTTAAATAAGTTAAATATTTCTTTGTATGTTAAGCAATTGACATTTCCAATTATTAAGAATTTCTTATCGTAATCAATCAATTGCCTCACATATTCCCTAAAGAGAGAAAAAGGAGGATTCGTAACCACAATATCGCTCTGCAAAAGGAGCTGGATACTTTCCTGACTTCTAAAATCACCCGATTGTCTGAAAAAATGCATATCGGATGGGTCAGGTATCATTTTTTCATTGCCAGTGTATTCATAATAGTAACCATGGTTTTCGGGATATTCAATATCTGGTTTAACATAACATGCACAGATAACTTTTTTCAATTTTAATTTATTGAAGTTCGAAACAAAATATCTATAAAAATTACTTATTGTGGGATCGTCGCAGTTGCAATAGACAATTTTCCCTTCGAAATGTTTAGTATAATATTTTAATTCGCTTTCAATGTCAACGAGTTGAGTGTAAAACTCATCCCTCTTATTCGCTTTTGCATTGTCAAGCAATGCATGATCTATTTTTCTTGCCATTTTATCTAGAAGTTAATTGGTAAAAAAGATCTCTTCCAAGCATCTTTAGGGAAGTTTCTGCAATATCCTTCATCACATCATACATATCAGAATCCTCCCATGATCTCCCATTTTCACTTGTATATATTGAAGCTGCTTGAAGCATGATACTTTTGTCTGCTATCGATACTGCCCTATTTATACATAAATTAGTATTAATTGGCATTCCGTAATTCGCAGATGTTAATCTATCCAACCTATTTAAAGTTCCAGAATTGTATTTCAAATAAACTTCCCTCCCATCCGGACGTTTTATTGTTATATCATGAGTTAGGAAATTACTACCTTCAAGGAAAAGTACATAGGGAAAATAAGATTCTCTCAACATGAAATTTGCAATTTCTGAAATGTTCTTATGCGACCTTTCTATCGCATTTCCAGCTGCCATTAAATCTTGATCTTTATTCTTTCCCACCAAAAGACCTTTTTCAATATTTTCAATATCTTTCCCTTGATGTTTAGCTTCGGATACTAGCACAACTCTCCAATTCCCACTATCATCTTTAACTTCAATGAGTCCACCATCGGGTTTAATATAAGAGTCTTCGAGATAGAGTGTTTGTCCCAAATATTCGTCTATGGATTGAAGATAGGAATTTATTTCTTTTTTTGAAACACTCGGCCTTAACCTAAATTGAAGTGTTGGATATTTCTCTTCTAAGTATCTCAGTGTAAGCTCTGAAATAAAAGCAACTTGATCATCGTGGTATTTCGCTTCGTCTCCAAATATTCCCGTAACACCCGATGTCAACTTGTGTTGCGAAGATAACCTTGATGATTGATTTTTTTTCGCCATAATTATTCGCAAATAAATCCACATCTTTGTATAAAAACGGTTGAGTAAAATGGATCCTCTAGCATTGTGACCCGACCTCGCCACATAATCTATGCTGGCTCATTTGATAGTTTGAGCTTTACATAGCTCACGCTACCGATATGCCCTAGGTGTTATCGTACTTCCGTTCTATGTCGGTGACCATTTCCATGATCGCATCAAGGTCGTTGGATGCCTTCTTGGGATCGTAAACCACGAACGCTTTGAATTTCTTCGAATCCGAGAACAGGGAGTCGATATTTTCCGGATCATTTTGTTCACGTGGATCTTCGGTGATGTATTGTATTCTATCCTCCAGAGAAACGATCCCCACCTCATATTCCGCGACCTTGTACGTGTTCCCTTCGTGATATCTGTAAGCATCCGACGATCTCATGTCGATGGATGCCCTGGTGAGTAGTTTCATGATCGGTTCTGCGTCCGTTCTTTCGAATTCGCCCATGTATCGGTAGGAATCTTTTGATTTGCTGAAAAGGATGATGTGGTGATCCCCATCCCGTAAGGCCTTGTTGGCACCGGAATTGATGGGAAGGTCGCGGATACCGGGTTCTTTGTTCACCTGGACGCTTTTGAGTGTCGCGTAATAAAGCAGGGTTCCGGGCCGGTCGGGGCCCCAGCGGTCTTCGTACTGTTCCCCTTCCTCGTCCTTGATCAGGATGACCGTGTTGTCCCTGAAGAACAGACCGCCCCTCACGGACTGTCTGTCGTCGCTGTAACCGAATCTGCGCGTGATCGCCAAACGGTCGTATACCTTCCCGATCTCGAAGCCCATGGGAAGCGATCGGTTTTCCATGATATATCAGCTGCGATCTCTGGGGTTCTTGGCTTTGCGCGGGTTTATAATCCCGGCATTGATGTAGTGGTTACAAATCCATGAGGATTTGGATCAGACAGGTCGATCTCTCCCTCGATCTGTCGCTTTTTTCAGATTTAGCGATGTTCGTGACGGGATTTTCATGATTCATGGGTCGGGTGCATCGAAGGGAATGTGATCGGGGCTTTGACGGATAAGGGGAAAGGAGTATTCAATGGATCTTCAAATGTTTCACAACCAATCTTCAATTCTGTATCTGATACTTTTTGAAGAAATAAAAAAGTGGATTATTCTCTAGTACATTCTAATAGGTCGATGATAATCCAGCATTCATGTTCGGTAAATTTGTCAGAATGGAAAGGATCATGGACCGGAATTCCGGCAACTGTGTCGTGGTACCTATGGACCACGGCATCAGCGTCGGCCCGATTCCCGGACTGGTCGATTTCAAGAAGACGGTCGATGATGTTTCCGTGGGCGGTGCCACTGCCGTCCTCATGCACAAAGGAATGATCCCCGTAGGTCACCGTGAATCCGGTCATGATGTCGGACTTATCCTTCACCTTTCCGCATCCACTGATATCGGTGTGAACTCCCAGAGCAAGGTGCTTGTGGCCTCCGTGGACGATGGACTTAAACTCGGAGCTGATGCGGTCTCCATTCACATCAATGTCGGAGCCCAGGACGAACCCCAGATGCTGCAGGATGCGGGAATGATCTCCTCCTCATGCATGAACTGGGGAATGCCGTTGCTCGCTATGTGTTACGCACGCGGACCCTCGATCAAAGACAGTTTTGACCCCAAAGCGGTCGCACATGCCGCACGTGTGGGTGCGGAACTCGGTGCAGACATTGTGAAATGCAGTTACACCGGGGACATCGATTCCTTCTCGCGCGTCGTTGATGGTGCCGAAGTACCAGTGGTCATCGCAGGCGGACCCAAGATGGATTCCGACATGGACATCCTTAAGATGGTCTATGATTCCCTGCAGGCCGGAGGTCGTGGTGTCTCGATCGGCAGGAATGTGTTCCAGCACAAGGACGTCCGTAGCATCATGGGTGCCATTTCAGATATCTGTTTGAAGGGCATGACCCCCAAAGAAGCATCTGAGTGCCACCTTAAGAAAAAGAAACACTGACCCTGTTCGTCGCAGCAGGCAAACCCTTTATCTAAACCCTAAAAATCCTTTAAGCAACCCTAAAAAATGTAATTTTAAATAAGAAATTGCCAATTTAGGCGTAACCTAAACTTGGAGTTCGAACCATGGAAGAGTTAGTAATCAAAAATCTGTCAGCGTCCGCAGGGGGTGTTCAGATCCTCAACAACATCAATCTCACCATCCGTAAGGGTGAATGCATTGCATTGCTCGGACCGAACGGACATGGTAAATCGACTCTATTCAACGTTCTTATGGGGTCCCCTCAGTACACTGTCACCAGCGGAAGCATAACCTTCGACGGAAAGGATCTGCTGAAAATGTCCGTCGACGAAAGGGCTCGCGCAGGTATCTTCATGGCATTTCAGGCCCCACCGGAAGTTCCCGGTGTCGTTGCATCTGAATTCTACAGGGCCGGCGTGAACGCACGTCGCGGTCAACCTGTAGGTGCATATGCGTTCCGTAAGGAGATCGAAGAGGTCTGCCATCAGACGGGATTCAACCCCAACCTTCTTTCCAGGAACCTCAATGCAGGATTCTCCGGCGGAGAAAAGAAACGTAACGAGGTCCTTCAGATGCTCCTGTTGAAACCTGAACTTGCGTTCCTTGATGAGATCGACTCCGGTCTTGATGTTGATGCATTGGCACTCATCTCCCAGGCGGTCGAATCTCTCCGCAAATCCGGAACGACCTTCATCATGATCTCACACTACGATCGTCTTCTCAAACTCCTCAAGCCGGAGCGCACTGTGGTGATCGTGAACGGAACGATCGCTGTCGACGGGGACGGCTCCATCGCCAACAAGATCTCCCAAGAGGGATATTCCTTCATCGAAAAGGAATATGGTATCAGCCTCAAGAAGAAGGAAAGGAAACCGGACATGCCCGCCTGCGGTACCTCCAACCCAATCGTCCCCGGGGGCATTTGAACGATAATCAGCGACCTCAACATGCTCCAGAGCGGAGAGATCGCATCCGACACTTCCATCGACTGCCTTCTGTCCAATGTTGTCGACGGCACCTATACCAAGGAATTCAAGATTCAAGAGAACAAAAATTGCGATCTGAACATTGTCGATCTTTCCAACAACAGTATGGATGTCAAGATCAAACTTTCTCTTAAAAAAGGTGCCAATTGTTGTGTGAACCTTGCATCTATCTGTCCTCAGAATTGTAAAAAAAGATTCACGATTGATGTCATTCACGAAGAACCTGACACCTATTCACGTACCAAGATGGCAGGAATCAACCTCGGAGACGGTACACTTTTCTTCTTCGGAACCTCCGATGTTTGGAAAGGCGCACATGGAAGCGATACCAGGCAGGAAGGTAAGATCACCAATCTTTCTCCCGGTTCCCGTAGCGAGGTCTCCCCCGCCCTTCTGATCAAAGATAATGAGGTCAACGCCAGTCACGGTGCGGCCCTTGGTGCATATGATCCCGAAGCCATGTATTACATGATGAGCCGTGGTCTGAGCGAGGCAGAGAGTCGTAAGCTGATAACCATCGGTAGCCTGGTCCCCATCATTGAAGCACTCAGTGACAAGGAACTTGTCGCCACGGCAATGAAGTCCCTCGAGGCGCTTGATCTATGATCGACCCGGAAGTAATCCGCAGAGATTTCCCGATGTATTCCGACGGGGGCCTCTACAAAGGAAAGAAACTTGTCTATCTCGATAACAACGCCACCACGTTCAAGCCATATTCTGTCATCGAGGTGGCGGACGAATACAACAGGAAGATCACCGCCAACACCAAACGCGGGGATTATGCACTTGCACACGATGCCGATGTTGCATACGATGCCAGCAGAAAGACCGTCGCCGATTTCATCAATGCAGACACGGACTGCGTCTGTTTCACCAGCGGAGACACGATGGGATTGAATCAGGTGGCATTCGGTCTGGCCCATAAGATCCACAAAGACGATGAGATCCTCATTTCATATCATGAACATGCATCCGTCGTCCTCCCCTGGTTCAGAGTGGCCAAACACACAGGGGCCAAGATCAAATATGTCCCCTTGGATGAAGAAGGGCGCATCACTCCCGACGCTCTCAAACAGACCGTGAATGAGAACACAAAGGTCGTCTGCCTTGCCAGCACCACCAACGTGCTGGGATATTCCCTTGATGTGAAGGAAATGGCGAAGATCGCCCACTCCATGGGTGCTATCTATGTTGATGATGCCGCTCAGTCCGTACCGCACAAAAAGACCGATGTCAAGGACACCGACGTGGATTTCTTATGTTTTTCCGGCCACAAAATGGTCGGTCCCACGGGCACAGGTGCGATGTACGGAAAGAAAGAACTTCTCGATGAACTCACCCCTCTTATGTGGGGCGGTGAGATGAACGCGAGATTCAGTGCCGACGGAGAGATAATCCTTGATGATCCCCCGTCCCGTTTCGAGGCCGGAACCCAAAATGTTTCCGGTGCCATGGGGCTTGCTGAAGCTTGCCGTTATCTCGAGAAGATCGGTTTCCAGGACATCCACGAACATGAAGAAAAACTCAGACGGAAAGCGATCGATGGCATCAAAGACATTTCCGACATCATCGTTTACAACCCTAATGCAGATGCCGGCATCGTAACATTCAACCACAAGACCGTTTTCGCACAGGATGCCGCCACCTGGTTCGGCAGCAAAGGATGTTTCGTCCGTTCTGGAACTCATTGCTCCAAACTGCTGCCGTTGTTCACCAACGCCCCTGCCACCATCAGGGCCTCGATGTACCTTTACAACGATGAAGAGGATATCGACATATTCATTGATGCGGCAAAACATGTGGAGGATTATCTCGATGTCTATTTCTGATGACCCCCAATTCATGAGGGAGATACTTACCGATCATATCCATTACCCACGCAACATGCGTAAGGGCGATCCCACCTACATTTCCGAGCACATGGCCAGTGCCAGTTGCATCGACGATGTCCATATCCAACTCAAGGTCAAAGATGATATTATCGAGGACATCTGCTGGCACGGAACAGGGTGTTCGATATCCTGCGCATCATGTTCTATCATGACCGAAATGCTAAAGGGAAAAAGCGTGAAAGAGGCACTGTCCCTTGCAGACCAGTTTGACAAACTGATGAACATGGAACCTTGTGACGAAGAGGCCTTGGGTGAAGCGGATGCGTTCGCTAACGTCCCCAAGGAACCGGCCCGCATCAATTGTGCGAAAATCGGATGGAAGGGAGTGCGCAAAGCACTCGGACAGGAGGTCAAGGAATGAACAGCGAAGAACCGATTTATGATAATGACGACCGTGCCCGTTACGAATTCCGTGACAAGGCAAAAGCCACATTCAAAACCCGCCCCGGACTCGACGAGGAGATCGTCCGCATGATCTCCGCGGAGAAGAAGGAACCTCAGTGGATGCTCGATTTCAGGCTTGAGGCACTTCATGCGTTCTTCGACCACCACCAACCCCGTTTCGGTCCTTCTCTCGACAACATCGACTTCCAGGATTTCACCTATTACACCAAGGTCTCCGACAAGGTCGCCACCGATTGGAACGATGTTCCGGACGAGGTCAAGAACACTTTCAACAAACTCGGTATCCCCGAGGCCGAACAGAAATACCTTTCGGGGGTGACAGCCCATTATGAATCCGAGGCCGTCTACGGCAACATGCTGAAAGAAGTGGAGGACAAAGGGGTCATCTTCCTTGACACCGACACCGGTCTCCGCGAATATCCGGAACTGTTCAGGAAATATTTCGGTACATTGGTCCCTATCCGCGATAACAAATATTCCGCCCTCAACGGTGCCGTCTGGTCCGGAGGTTCTTTCATCTATGTCCCCAAAGGGGTCAAGCTTGAGATGCCTTTGCAGGCATACTTCCGTATCAACAACAAGAAGAGCGGACAGTTCGAGAGATCGTTGATCATCATCGATGACGATGCCGAACTGAATTACGTGGAAGGGTGTACGGCCCCCATGTATTCCGAAGAGTCCCTTCACTCCGGTGTTATCGAGATCTTCGTCGGAAAAAGGGCGAAAATGAGGTATACGACCATCCAGAACTGGTCCAACTCCGTTCTGAACCTTGTCACGCAGCGGGCTGTCGTCGATGATGACGGACTTATGGAATGGGTCGATGGGAATGTGGGTTCGAAGACCTGTATGAAGTATCCCTGCTGCGTTCTCAAGGGCGAGAGGTCCCACGGAAGTGTCAACTCGGTCGCGGTAGCCAGTACCGGACAGTTCCAGGACACTGGAGCTAAGATGATCCACCTCGG
Source organism: Faecalibacterium sp. CAG:74 (assembly GCA_963635855.1). Lineage (GTDB taxonomy): Archaea > Thermoplasmatota > Thermoplasmata > Methanomassiliicoccales > Methanomethylophilaceae > Methanomethylophilus. Next base: position 10,519 of record CAVHHN010000042.1, read on the forward strand.
AAAGAACTCCACTTCCAACATCATCTCGAAATCCATTGCTAGGAACGGCGGAACCGCCAACTTCCGCGGAAAGATCTACATCGGCCCTGAAGCATCCGGATCCCGTGCACACGAACAGTGCGACACTCTTCTCCTCGATGGAAAGTCCGATAGCGACACCATACCAAACAACCGTGTGGAGAATTCGTCCTCGTTCTTGGAACACGAGGCGTCGGTCAGTAAGATCAGCGAGGACCAGTTGTATTATCTTATGAGCCGTGGCATCAACGAGAATGAGGCCACACAGATGATCCTTATGGGATTCCTGCAGCCTTTCAGTAACGAACTTCCTATGGAATATGCCGTTGAACTCAACCGTCTCATCGGTTTCGACATGAATGGAAGTCAGTGAACCATCTCCGGGCGGAAAAATCCGCCCGGGATTTTCCTAACTGGAAGATACATTGAAGAGATTGCTGATAGTCAACGCATGTGTAAACAGGGATCGTTCTCGTACGGACCGTCTGGCACATGCTGTTTCATCCTTCTACAAAGACCATGTTGTGGAGGAACTAATCCTTGAAGATATGGGGTTGAAGCCGATGGATTCCTAGACATTGGCGAAACGGGATGCCTTATTGAAATCTGGATCGTTTGATGATCCGATGTTCGACCTTGCTAAAATATTCAGATCAGTGGATGTTATCATCCTTGCTTCACCGTATTGGGAACAGATGTTCAATTCCATGTTGCATATTTTCATTGAACATGTTTCTGTCATCGGACTGACCTTTCGTTATACTGATGAGGGAATTCCGATCGGTCTTTGCAAAGCCGATAAACTCTATTATGTAACAACACGGGGTGGCCCTATTGTGGATGAGGCGGATATAGGGTTCAGGATCGCTTCCTCCCTGTCGCAGTTTTATGGCATCGGCCAATGCATACCCGTCAGTGCACAATCATTGGACATCGTTGGCAATGATCCAGAAAAAATAATGAATTCGACGATCCAACGGTTATCCGACATCGTCAAACCATAAGTATCATTCTCTTTTCCGATCTGAGAACTGTCTCAATTTCTGACGAATATTGACACTCATGAATATGATCGAAAAGGGTATCAGAACAAGCCCGATCAAATTGATCGGAGACAGTTCCTCATGGTAATAGAAGAATCCTACCAATGTAGCCACAAACACTTCCAACAGTGCGATCAGCATGACCATGGTGGGAGACAGGATCTTGGTCGAATATGTCTGAAGGTAATATGGAATGAGGGTCATCAACGGACCTATCATTATCAGGTCCCCAACAACGGTCCTGCTATCTATGTCGCTGATCATTTCACCAAAGTTGATGAATGGAATGCACGCGATCGATGCAAATAGAAGGATGTATACAAGGGCCGTAACCGCCTGGTATCCACGATCGAGCAATACTTTATTTCCAATAGCATAAAATGCAAATGTGAATCCGGAAAGAACTCCGAATATCAATCCGATACTGTCGAAAATGAGACCTTGCTCGAACAATCCGGTTGCAAGGATACAACCGATGATCGCAATACAGGCGGAAAAGATCGTTTTTAAGGATACTTTCTCTCTGAATGCGATGAATGAAAGAAGAATGACCCAATACGGTGCAAGTAACTGTAAAACCGTGGAAAGCGAAAGATGAATACGAACCTGCGCCACGAACAGGAAATAATCGGCCAACATCTTGAAAATGCCGAAGAAAATGAAAAGTCCGAGATCTTTTTTATTGATTTTTAGACCTTCGCGGTCGATAACAAGCATTATCGATCCAAGGATGATGACACTGGTGATCATACGAAGGAAAGATACTTCCATCGCGCCCAAACCTTCTTCCGAGAGTCTACGGGTGTAAATGCCCATAAAACCCCAAAGAATAGTGCATATCAGCATTGCAAAATAGGCTTTCGATGTGGAGCGTTCTAGCATTTGAGTCCTTCTGTGAAACTGAGAGGCCCGTCGTTCAAACAATTCAACAAACTACGGGAGCAAACATTCCCGAGCGGCCTATCTTCAATATTATCACTTGTTAACAGGTTGTAACAACACCTTGGATAAGAAACCAGTGGTTCAATTGGCGTTATTAATACCATGCTGTGAACTTTATCTTGTTTCAATAAAAGAAGAACCCATAGGAAATGCTTTGGATCCTGAATTTTCAGAGTTGAAACGGGTACTGAATATTTAGGCGGCAGGAATGTCGGTCTTTTTCCCCGAATCAACTTCCCAACACAAGTTTTTCGGCAACCGGTCGTTTTCCGTATCAGTCTGCACAGTGTCTACGTTTTACTCAAATATCCGTTCGGTGCCTTTCGACATTTAGATTCGGATTTAAGGTCCGCAAGGGGAATCGAAATGTTAGCGATCGAATCAATCAAAGGACGTGCCAATGTCATGTATGTGTTAGCTGCAGTGGCCGTTCTGCTGCTGGTGGCTTCCGCCGTCCTTGCCTATGACTATTCCAGGGCTGCCGGGGGGGGGGAAGTCGCTTCCGATGGTGCGAGAGAAGTCGTATCTTACGATGACGGTAAATTCATCGACAAAGAAGGATATGACGGAGGAGATGCAAAACTCATCTACACCGTGGTTTCGAATCCCGGAACGGATGCTGCCGGTACCGTGAAGATAATCGATATGGAACGGGACCTGAGAAGCAATTCTTACACCATATTTCCAGATAGTGTCAGTTACAATGGTGTCACATACAATGTGATTGGAAATACGGTCACAAAAAACGCAGATGACCAGCTTGTTGACGAGCAGGGTGTTGTTTATACCGTTTCCGACAATACGGCAACAATCACCGGATATGTCGGTGATGCAGCATCCGCATCTGTCATTTTCCCCGCAAAAATAAGCTACGCTGGTGTCGAATATCTTGTGAAAGGTGTTGACGGCACGGATTTTCAAAATGCAACCATAAGCAATCTCATAATTATTGTTCCTGTATTCGAGGATTCTAAGATTAGATATACGCTGCTTGGAACCTTTATGCGCTATAACAAAACGCTTACGTCATTGAAATTCATTGTAGAGAATGACTGCCCTGATGGATACGGCGATGACAAATCTGGAGTGGTATCTCTTCAGAAAGGTCCGTTCACGGGATGTATTTCTCTGAAGGAGCTTGTTCTCCCTAATAGGCTTGATAGGTCCGATAATGCATTTGAAGGATGTACGAGTCTGGGTTCCGAGGAATCAGGATATTCAAGTGAGAACCCCTTCGTGTTCAACACGCAAATACCTACTACATGGACGTCAGATAATATGTTTCTGGGATGTACAGGTATCAAGTATATCGAATTCGGAAAGAATGTCAACAAGATACTCAACTTCCAGGACAGTCCCAATAACATATTCTCCAAATGTAACGGAATCAAGGTCATTTACAACGCGAGTGCAACGATCACCGAGGATGAGATAGCAAAAAGCATCGTGAACAGCGGTTCCCACAGCGTGTTGCTTTTCAATAACCCTGGTGGGACATTTACCAAGGGCGCAAGCATTACTGGCAGTGATGGCACCATATCGAATATCACGATGCCCGAAGGAACATATTCCGGCGTGGATATCCCTTCATGGAGCCATAAGGACGGTACCGCCAGATTCGACAGCGGGGAGGATTATGCCTCCTTCAACCCCTGGGGAACCGCTGACACGGTATACTCCTATTATTATTACGCCCTCTACGGAACTTGTACGATTACCTATCACACCGTTTATTACGTAAATGGAAGCCAACAGATCGATACGCAGACCCAGATCGTTCCGTGCATGTACAACACGAAGCTGTATGACAAGGACACGTATCCGAACTCAGAGCTCCGTGAGAAGTTCACCGATAAAGCCTATTGGATGGTTTCGGATTCCATAAAAGGTGATTTTTCGTATTCCTGCGGGGATTCGTTGACGTTGCATACCGATCTCGATCTTATCGGGTATTTAGATGGTACCTGGGTTGCCACCAAACCCAATACTCTGACCATCAAATGGGATTATGTCCACGAGGGTACTGTTACAACATACACGTATGAATATAAGCCCACTACCTACGAAGGTACATTGCCCAGCAAGAATGAATTCTTTACGAATGCGAAGATTACGGATGCTAATATACAGAGTCTTGTTGGAAATAAAATCATAGCGCCCGACGGGAGGGCATATGATTTTAGTGATAGCTTCAAGTTCTTCTGCGATCTGACCTTAACAGTGATCTCCGCATCTGACGGATATCAGGAAATAACTTATTCTAACGGCGGTGTAAATCCGAATGTGGAAAGGACCTTCCTAAGGTACACAACTGTAAATCAGATTGTGGTCGCCCCCAACACTTTCCACTATAATATGGAAACAAAGCACTTTACACATTGGACTCGCAGTAGTGCTACCATAGACTATCCTGGAGATAGAATAACTTGTACCGACACCACTGAACTGAAACTTTATCCATATTGGGCCGAGAATACAGTTCAAGTCACATACAACCTCTATGATAGCCATTCAATAACGATCACAACGTACACCTACGGAAATTCGGTAAAACTTCCCACGGATTCCACTTCCGAATTCTCCCGGCAGGGATACAAGCTGATCGGATGGAGCTACACCCCGACCCAGAACGTGAACTTCCCGCTGGACGTTCCGGTCAAGATGAGAAGCAACCTCAGGCTCTATGCGGTATGGGAAGAAGAGCCTCCGACCGTCATCACGGACAACCTGCTTGTCTCCAAAGAAAATGCCAAGGGGGACTATGACTTCAAGTCCATATTCATCGGTAACCTTGCCGAGAATGACGAGGTCCAGTACACCGTGACCTTCCTCAAAGGCGAAAACCCTACCGAAGTCGGAGTTTACACAGTTCAGATAGGATACAAGGTATTACGCAATGGCGCGGATGTGACAAAGGAGTACTACAGCGGTTACGACGGAACAAATCCTGTCACATACCAATGTTACACCGCATTCCTGACCATCTACAGCGGAGACCATGCCACGGTCACCGACTAAACCCTTTCCCGTTTTATCGACGGGCTGGGACATGCTGGATAACATCTTGTCCGAGGTCCTGGTTTATCATTTCATTTCTTCCGTGTGTAGGTCCGGACTTATGATTTACCGATTTGGTCTACATTCTGTC
>CAVHHN010000043.1:0-15264 GCA_963635855.1 Faecalibacterium sp. CAG:74
ATTCGATTAGATCGAAATTAGGTTGGTGTTGACAGTATGATTTCAATGGAACCCAGATTTTATTTACTTTGATTCGATAATTATGTTGACTTGGATTTAGTTTGTATGACAGATCTAAGTGGCATCGAAAGTTTTAGAAGAAGGTTATTGATATGAATAGATCTGTGTTGTTAATCGCTGTCGCATTGATCAGCGTTTCTGCATGCCTTTTGTTTGAAGGGTCGGAAAGCGTTGTAGCAGGAGACAGCTCTTCTGATTCCTCTATAACGGAGGTTACATGGAAATTTGATGAATCGACCGGTACACTTACAATATCTGGTTCTGGCCCTATGGATGATTACGATTCCAGTAATCCCCTTCCTTGGAAGGAATATGTAACGGAAATAAAGACGGTCGTCATTGAGGATTCTGTCACCACGATCGGGAAAAATGCCTTCAATGGATGCAGTCAGTTGACCACTGTGACAATTGGTAAATCCGTTGTATCGATCAATAATTCTGCATTCCACAAATGTGCTGCCCTTACTGCCATAATAATACCTGATTCGGTAATTACAATCGGAGATAAGGTCTTCCTTGGATGCAGTCAGTTATCCTCTGTGACCATTGGCAAACATGTTGACTCTATTGGACTTGCTGCATTCAGTGGCTGTAGTTCTTTGACAACTGTAAATCTCCCTAACTCCATCACAAATCTTGGTCGTGGTCTTTTCTATGAGTGTCATTCTCTTACCACCATAACAATTCCTGATTCCATCACCACAATTAGCGAATCTTTGTTCAATGGATGTACCTCTTTGACCACTGTGACCCTTCCAAGCTCGATCACAACGATCGAACTGCGGGCATTCTACAAATGTTCAGCTTTAACTTCTGTGACCCTCCCCAACTCTATAACCTCAATCGGTAGAGGCGTATTCAATGGATGTACCTCTTTGACCACTGTGACCATTCCAGATTCGGTCACGTCGATCGGGGAATGGGAATTCACCGATTGTACTGCCTTAACATCTGTTACACTATCCAAGAATCTCACCTCAATTGGAGAATATGCATTTTACGGATGTTCATCGCTTCAGTCCTTAAGCATACCTGATTCTGTAACATTGATCGGCGATAGCGTCTTTCAGAAATGTTCCAAGTTATCATCAATAACTCTTCCTGGGTCACTTACCTCGATTGGAGCAGGGGCATTCACCGAGTGTACTGCTTTGAAGTCTGTGACCATTCCAGATTCGGTCACAACGATCGGAGAAAATGCATTTGGAAATTGCACCGCTCTCGAATCCATCCTGGTCAGCGATAATAATTTGAAATACAGTTCGGCTGATGGTGTACTTTTCAACAAAGATAAGACCTCCTTGATACAGTACCCTGCAGGCAAAACCAACACTTCCTATGTGATCCCGAGTTCTGTTACTACAATCGAAAAGTATGCGTTCTACTCGTGTAATATATTATCCTCGTTGACCTTCCCGAATTCTATAACCTCGATCGGGGAATCTGCTTTCGATATGACATTCTGTGATGCCGACCATAATACACTTGATCCGACACCTGCAAATCTGGCCGGATCGACCTTCAAAAAAGAAGGCTATTATTGGGTAAAGCAGGTTTCTTCCTCTGACAATGATCTTGTGGTTTTCATCATCATTGCGGTTGTTATCGTGGCACTCATATTGGCAGCGGCATTGTTCCTGAAAAAGAAAAAAGCTTGAAACTTTCACCGGGGGCGAAAGCCCCCGACATTTAGATCATCTGTGACCAAGTCACATTTTCCATCTAATGATTTCTTGTAACCCGATGAGCATCACATTCGAATGCTGAGCTTCATCTATTAGTCCTTCCCCGAACCCTGATATGGAGAACAGGATATATTTCTCAGGAAGGTCGGTTCTGACAAATTTACGATAGCTCCTGAGGTCTTTTAAAGTCTCTTCATACATTTTTCCGGTTCTGAACTCGCATTCTCCCAAAAGTGCAACAGGATTTCCATCGATAGAGATCTTGGAGGCGATGTCTATTTCACGGGTTGTTTTCATATCATCAACTCCCCACCACCTTCCAATTTCTATGCATTTGAAATTGTCAATGACGAAATTTCTGCACAGATCCTCGAAACGTCCGCCTAGGAAGGTACTTATTTTCTGAGATAGCAGTCCGTATTTGTCAGATGGATCCTTTAATGCAAAAGCCTCTGATTCTCTGACGATCGTTTGGCAAAATGCCACCATTGGGTCCAATATCCTATAAATCGGGTGTTTGGGGGATCCGAACATTGGTTGTATGGATCCAATAATACCCACTTTCGACAATTCATCAAGACATCTGAGGCAGGAGGTTTTCTGTATCTTCGTTCTTTCGGAAATGGTCTTCAGCGATGTAACTCCATCAGATATGGCGTTGATAACCGACATATATCTCCCTATTGGGGCAAACTCGCTTCCGATCAGCATTTCAGCCTCCCACTTCATATCTGCATAATCAGATAGGAAGTGTTTTTCGATATAGTCCTTGAAGGAATCGGTTGTGGCATCGAGGTGAAATTGTGGTATGCCACCGACAGTAAGATACAACTTCACGATATCAAGGTCAGACATCTGGGGATGGAATTTTTTACAAATGTTGAGGGGGAGTTCGCCGACCTTCAATACATGGGCAAATCTTCCGTAGAGCGGCCTATCATAATCTGTCGTCTCCTGGCCCATCATTCTGATGGAGGAACCGCATACGATCAGCATGGATTCTGTCTCCCGGTTCAACGAATCGATAAATTGTTGGAGAGATGATGCTACATATTCACCAGATGCGAGTAGATATGGTAGTTCATCGATAATGATGAGAGTAGGTTCTCTCTTACAGATCTCGAGTAGCATGTTCAAGGCATCGGATAAAAATGGTGGATCCGTTCTATTTCCACCATCAAATACATTCATTACAGTGATGATAATATGGATATTATCAGAAATGGAGCCTATGATTGACCCTATATAAACCGACCTTTTGTTCTCTGCAAATTTCTTGAGAAGTTCTGATTTTCCAATTCTGCGCCTACCTATGACCTTGCATGTGCGTATGCCGGTTTCATGCCATATCGATTCTAGGTATGCTAATTCAGATTCCCTGCCAAGGAACTGTTTCATACATAGGGAACTTCATGTACATATTTAAAATAAATTATTTGTTTCAAATTTTGGAATAAATATTTTTAGTCCAAATTTTGAAATATTTTCAAAAACATTCTTGAAAAATACAATAACAACATATGTGCCAGAGTTATTTTTGAAGAGATCTTGGATAGAATGCTGAATGTACTATCATAAATTGTTGTACATCCGAGGGTAGTATTCAATTTATGTTCGGAGCCGAGGTTTTTAAGAATTGCAAAGAAATCGAAAATTTACACCCGCAGTCGCATGAGTACACAGAGACCTGTTCGGAATCCACATCAAACGTGGTCTTCAACAGTATATTGGAACCTTTGCATATGGGGCATGAGTTAACAGAATAGCACATGAGGGGGGCTATCGTTTCCAATTCTAAGAATTGATCGTTGTAGACGTGGGTTGGTGAGGTTTCAACACCAACTGAAGCGAATAGTATGACTACATAAGTTTCATCTTGTTCTCCAAATTTTTATGAAATTCAGGAGAGCGAGTTGGAAAAATGGTAAGATGTCCAGGTCACAACTATGGAACAGTAGCTCTTTTGATTTCATTTTAGAAGATCGCTCGATCGAGAAACGGGTGCGATGTAGTCATACTTTTCTGCACTTCGTATTGCAATTCAACCTCTGGGTATACAATAAATCCAAGATCAGGACGAAAGTCGATATAATTCTTCAGATATCACTGTTTGATGAAAACACGTACAATGTATGTAGTGGCTACCGTGGTCTATCTACTGTTCGTGATGGCTTTGGTGCTTGTGATAATGTTGTACAGAAACAATGAGGACACCATGATCATGGGGTTGACGATGCTTTCCTCTGGATTGATGGTAGTGACACTCATACTTGCAGTGATATTCCTAAAAAGGACTCCTTCTGAGCGTTATGAAGAACTCTACGCGAAAAAGGAGGATGAAGAATGGGAAAAGAAGTGATCTTTCGATCGGTTCAAGATCATTCAGAATGTACTTTTGGTCCTTTGTCTGAACAGGAAGTATAGGAACAGCGGACTGCCTATCAATGCGGTCATGACCCCTACGGGGAGACCTCCTGGCACAGATCTGACGATGATATCACTGATGATGATCATCAGGGCACCGATCAACGCGGACGAAGGAACGAGGATCTTGTTGTTGTTACCGACGAACAGTCTTGCTATGTGGGGGGCCACAAGTCCCACGAATCCAATGGTCCCGGTGAAACAGACCGCTACCGCGACACCTAATGAAACCACCACAAAACACAGGATCCTTAATTTGACAGGGTCATGTCCCAGACTGTGACAGGTGTTATCTCCCGCCATTAGGAGATTGATCCTGTTCGCAAGTATAGTGAAGCATACCAACATTGCAACGGCTGCGATCAGCATAGGTCCTAACTCATCCCATCCGGTCTCCGATAAGGTTCCGAGGCCCCATCTATAGATCTCTTCTAGATTTTCCTCACTGGCATTGAACTTGAGGAAGGTGGTGAAGGCTGTGAACAGATACATCATTCCGATACCGACGAGGATCATCATGTTCGGACTGAGTTTTTTGAAGGAGGATACGGTCACGATGGCTATCGCAGGGATCATTGCAAAAATGAATGCGTTCGTGATAACGGCAAATTCGCCCCCTGCACCAGGTAATACCGATGTGCCGAGGACGATGGCGATCGTGACGCCGAACAGTGCCGCCGATGAGATCCCGATCGTGTAAGGTTCGGCCAATGGATTGTGGGTAACGGTCTGCATCACGGTTCCACTGATGGCCAATATAATCCCGATCAGAATGGCGGCGATGGCCCTTGGAGCGTTGGATTCGATGGCCACATAATCTATCATCTTGTCAATGTAGGTGGTCGGTGTCACTCCGTTTATACGGTTGAGAACAGCTGTCCACGCTTCTTTGAATGTGACATGAAAACTGTTGATACAGAGGGAGTATACAGCAAGGACGATCAAAGCTATCAGTAAAACAGAACTGATAATGATGCGCTTTGTGCGGTTCTGATGATAGATCCTTCTGTATTCCTTTGTCATCGTATCACCAGACACTCTTTCTTTGATGGATGATCAGATAGAGGAACAGAGGTGCACCGATGAATGAGGTTATGACCCCGACGGGGATGGTAGCACCGACATCCAAAGCTCTGGAGATGATATCGCACCCTAACAGGAATGCGGCCCCGAATGCACCGGCTGCAGGGAGCAGATATTTATTATCAGCCCCTAAGAGCATTCTGACCATGTGGGGGATGACGAGACCGACGAAACCGATTATCCCGACGTAGCTGATGATAACAGATACCATAAGTGCCAGAATGACCAGACAGATAACTCTGAGTCTTTCTATGTTGACCCCCAACGCCTTTGCATCCTTGTCGTCAAGGGACATTATATTCAGTTTGCCTGAAAGGGGGAGTACGATGGACAATCCGACAATGGTTATCGCAGTGGTCAGTGGAAGAGCATCCCAAGATAGGTCTGAAAGTGTACCGACCTGCCATTTGTAGACCATAGATAAGGTGGCAGAATCTGTGCTGATCAGAAGTAAGGATGTGAAGGAATTGAAGAGGTAGGAGACTGCAACTCCTGAAAGAATCAGTGTCGCAGGAGATTTCCTGAAGAATGGTGCCATGACCACTATGATGAATATCGGTATCAACGAGAAGATGATGGCGTTGATAACGATTGCCAAATTGTTCAATACACCTCCGGTGAGCGTGAATCCCAACACCATGGCGATGGAGACTCCGAACAGGGCTCCGGATGAGACTCCTGTGGTATATGGGTCTGCAAGAGGGTTTTTCATCACACTTTGCATCACTGCCCCGGCAATGCTCAGTGCGAGTCCTGCTAATAAGGCAAATAATGCTCTTGGTACACGGAAGTTCCAGACAACATTATCAGCGAAGATCTGGTCTTTGTCAATGTAAGTGATGCCTTTTAAGTGATTGAAGAAGTATGTGAACACCTCGTTCACGCTTAGACTCAATGTTCCGACGCATAGTGATACGAAGAACATTATGCAGGATGCAATGATACATATTGCAATGAAGATCACTTTGCGATAAGTGTACTTCGAGTACTCCTGTTTCATTACATCTTTCGATCCGATCATGGGGAAACACTTGAAAGGTGGGCCGGGAGAACCCCGGCGTTAAGTTGTTTGACTCAGGCGGATTCGAGGGCCGTTGCAAGAGCGGTCACAAATTCCAAAGCACCATCTTGGAAGAATGCTTTGCATGCATCTGCATCGTCCTTGTATTCCTCGTAGGTGGTATCGTCGTAATAATAGTTCGAAAGATAAGTTCCAACCATATCAATGACCATGTTGCCTTTGTAAGCGCAGAGATAAATTGTGGAGCCGATGTAAGGCGATTTAGCACTTATGCTACTTGTGAATTTCACGTATATTCCATCGAATTTATCCGAAACCGAGCTGACGTCAAGGACAAACTTTCCCTTTCCTTGGCAGGTGGTCTCGAGTTCTGTATACTTTTCTTTTGCGAGTTCTGGCGTATCCAAGTATGTGAACTTCAGATCTTTGGAGGTTTTGGTACCATTATAATATGTACCAGACATTGTAAAGACACCTTCATTGTCTGCCACGCTACTTGCTTTTCCGTAAACTCCTTCGCCATATGCTTTCACGAATGCGTCGGCAGTGGAGGTGAGTTTGTCAATGATACTCTGATCGACATATCTTGCTCTGACATTGTCACAAACGAGGAAACTGCCATCTTCGTTAAGGGTACTTCCGTCGGCGCGGAGGACATATCCTGGTTTGATCTCGGTCGCAGATAGGAACAATTTGGTACCGTAGGGGAATTCATCACCCGAGGTGATGGTCTCACCTTTCTCATTCTTGACAACAACACCGTCTTCGACAGTGACCTTGTACTTGTAAGAATTCAAGACAAGGCTCTGGTTGGGTGCTTCGGTAACATCTTTCCTGTAAAGACTGGCCAATTTGCTGTGGATACCGTTCGCCCAATCAAGGTTGAGGGCATCGACCTCGGCACCATAGATCGCATAAGCAATGTATGCGATCCTGGCAGGTACGGGAATGGTTCCAGAGACAAGGACCTGTCCGTCATATGCGTGTTCCCATAGACTCATAGCATTTGCGTATGTGGACCAATATCCAGCCAGATCAGACGTTGTCGAGTTATATGTCAGTGCGGTCCTTATGTGTACAATATTGTCGAAATTGTAGTTCCTGGTGTCGAAAATACCAAGGTTGTCTGCGACCTTGATGGATGCAGATCCACCAAAGTCATATCCTTCGAGTCCGAATTTGGCACCTGCAGCTATACAGAATGCAGTGTAATCGGAATCACCGGAGGAGACGGCTCCGTCGGAAGAACTTGCGACGGCTTTCTTGATCTTATCTGCAGGGAGGGTCGAAACGGCATTTTTGATGTCGTTGTAGGCTTCGTTGTAATAGGTAAGCAGTTTGTCAGCATTATCTTTTTTGTCGAAGAGAAGCCCTAAGAGGCAGATCGAGTGGGTGTAGACACTGGGTTCGAAGGAAGATGCGGAGACCCTGACCACATCAATGTTAGCTTTTTCAAAATCTTCTTCGTTGGTCAAGTAAGACCTGTTCCAATCGGAGATAACAGTGGTCACGCCCTCTTTTTGAATGACATCGGAGGAGCCGGCTTTGCCGTCTTCGAACGTGATCGTGGTAGCAGAGGTTCCGAGTTTGACAACTTTCGTGGTATCCAGGTAAGTGTCCCCAAAGAGCCATTTGTCATTGGTCGAGCTATATGACGCTCCTTTTACCTCATCAACTATGCCCAAAGTGTACAGAAGGACGAACGTGTTCGCCGATCCAGTGATGATCGTGGAGGTGATCGGGAATGAGGTCGATACAAGTTCGACATCCATTTGTCCATCTCCATCTGTATCATGGTAGTTGTAGTGCCAGATAGTTGCTTTTTTAGTGTGGGTGGAGTCGTTGATGGCGGCTAGGATGTTTTCAAGAGCAGTAACGTCTTTTTCATCGATTACCTTGTCATTGTTGACATCTGCGATGGGGCAGGAGTTATAACTGATGCCTTCGCTTACTTTGTTTTTCAGAATGTTGAGATCATTACTATCGATCTTGTTATCAAGGTCCAGGTTACCGAGTACCTTGAGTTCTGCATTGGAAAGATCCGGTACAGATTTACCGTCATTATCGTTGTGGTTCATCATAATGGCTGCAGCACCGCATATGACAACGGCTGCGACGATGCAGACCACTATAGCTATCATTTGATTCTTCTGTAGATCCATATGATCACTTTGGACTTGTAATCCGAAACTCTGCAATGTAGATTATTTTATAAAATTTTGGATTTAGTATCCAATGCAATAATTCGTATTTCTACAATTTATCCAATTTTTTTTAAATTTTGAAGTAATGTTAAATAGTAAAGTTTGATAAATTGTAATATTTTGTAAAATTCTGTAGGATTTTGAAACATTGGATTAAATACATTGGATTCTAATCCCAACATGATAGAAATGCAACTGAAGATCGACGATCTTGTATTCTCCTATTCAAGCACTCCCGTTCTGAACCATGTTACTTTGGATCTCACAGGACCTAAACTGATATCCATTCTTGGTCCCAACGGCGTTGGGAAATCCACTTTGATCCACTGTATAAACAAGATCCTCTCACCTGTGTCTGGAACTGTGATGATCGACTCTCAGGATGTAAGCACGATCAAGTTGAAAGATCTGGCGAAGGTCGTGGGTTATGTTCCCTATTCTTCGAATGATACATTCCCTCTTACGGTTGTCGACACCGTGCTCATGGGTCGTCATCCCCATAGCACATGGAACAGTCTCGATCACGATCTTGACATGGTGTATGAAACCTTGGAGCGTCTGGGTATATCGGATCTTGCCATGCGTCCGTTTAATGAACTGTCCGCCGGTCAGCATCAGAAGGTCATGTTGGCAAGAGGGTTGGTACAAGAACCGAAGATCTTATTGCTCGATGAACCAACATCCAATCTTGATGTGAGGCACCAGCTCGATGTGGTGAAGATGTTGCGTGATCTCTCCAAAGAGAAGAACATGCTTGTCATCATGATCTGTCACGACATCAACATCGCTGCCAAATTCTCGGACGAGATCATCCTTTTGGATAAGGGCATGGTGTTTGCCGTCGGTACACCGACCGAAGTGATCACTCCAACCAACTTAGAAACGGTATATGGTGTGAAATCTGTTGTCATCGAGGACCTTGGTGCACCCCATGTCATCCTCCGTGATGCGGTTCCATTAAGCGAGGACAATGTGGCGGTCAAAAATCCACATACACACAAGACCTCCGCAAGTTCCAAGTCAACGGTCTGATGATATTGTTTGACGTAGTTTATTTATTGCTCATGACCATTCAAAAACACGTCGGATGTATATCTCAAAATCACATTTGACGAATCGATATAAGGTGAGAGAATGAAAGGAAAGCTTTACGGTATCGGCGTAGGGCCCGGAGATCCGGACCTTATGACGCTTAGGGCAAAGGAAGTTTTAGAGAACAGCTCGGTCCTTGCGTATCCCGTCCGGAAGATCGGAGAGCCGGGAGTTGCATTGGAGATCGTGAAGCAACGTATTGACGTTTCAGGAAAAGAGATCGTTGAGCTATTATTCAGTATGGATCCTGATGACGAGGTCCGTAAGAAATGTCGTAAACTCGTTTTGGACCAGATATGTTCGCTATTGGACCAGGGAAAGGATGTTGCGATGATCACACTCGGTGATGTTGCGGTCTACAGCACCTACATGTACGAGGATGCTGAGATACAGAAACGTGGCTACGAGACCGAAGTGATACCAGGTATCCCTTCATTCTGTCATGGTGCGGCCCTTGCAAGACGCCCACTGATGATCGGAGAGGAAAGTGTTGCGGTCGTATCCCTTGCCAAACGCGACAATGATAAGGCGGAAAGGACCCTCGATGCCGTTGATAATCTAGTCATAATGAAAGCATTCGCATCGATCCCATTTATCATTGAAATGCTTGAGAAGCGTGGGATCCCATTGAACAACGCCACGGTCATGAGCAATGTGGGGATGGAGGATGAATACATAGGGCCTCTCGATCCGAAACGCGAATATGGGTATTTCACCACTGTACTGATCAAAAAGAAGGTATGAACATGGCATCTACAGTATTTTTCATCGGAGCCGGTCCGGGCGATCCCGAACTCATCACGATCAAGGGACAGAGATTGATCGAGGAAGCGGATGTTATCATCTTTGCAGGATCTTTGGTCAATCCTGCCGTTCTTGACAAACGGAAACAAGGTTCAGAGGTCTATGACAGTGCCTACATGAATCTTGATGAGGTCATGGATGTCATGATCCCGGCCGCAAAAGCTGGCAAGAAAGTGGCAAGGGTCCACACAGGCGATCCATCGATCTACGGTGCCATCCGTGAACAGATGGTAAGACTCGATAAGGAGAACATTCCTTATGAGGTCGTTCCCGGGGTAAGTTCCTTCTGTGCCTCTGCAGCTGCAGTGAAGAGAGAATTCACACTTCCTTCGGTGAGTCAGACCGTGATCATCACAAGGATGGAAGGAAGGACCCCGGTCCCACCCAAAGAGAAACTCCTAGGACTTGCTCAGCACAATGCCTCGATGTGTATTTTTCTTTCCGTCGGATTCATGGACGAACTGTGCCAGACCCTACTTGAGGCGGGTTATGCACCCGATACCCCGATGGCGGTGGTCTACCGTGCCACATGGCCCGAACAGAAGATCTATTGGGGAACCGTGTCGAATATGGCGCAGATAGTGAAGGAGAACAACATCACCCGTCAGGCCATGACCCTCGTAGGAGGATTCTTGGGAGATGAGTTCGAACTTTCTAAACTCTACGACAGCCATTTCACCACTGGTTATCGCAAAGGGAAGGAATGAGATGGCCGGGAAATTGACCATCGTGGGATTCGGCCCCGGAAGCTTGATGGATATGACCTTGAAGGCCAAAGAGACCATCGAGAATGCGGATATCGTCACCGGATATACCACATACATCAACATCCTAAGGGAATTTTTCCCTGGGAAGAATTTCAAGGCCACCGGCATGATGAAAGAGATCGACCGTTGCAGGATGGCGATCGATGATGCCCTTGCAGGTAATGATGTGGCAATGGTGAGTTCCGGCGATTCAGGCATCTATGGGATGACCGGATTGATCTACGAGTTGGCGTTCGAGATGGGCGCTGACATAAAGATCGAGTCAGTGGCTGGAGTGACCGCCGCATCTTCTGCCGCCACTGTATTGGGTGCACCGTTGATGCATGATGTCGCACTCATCAGCCTATCCGATCTGATGACTCCTATCGATAAGATTATGAAAAGGGTGGACCTGGCGGGAGAAGCAGATTTCGTGATTGTGTTCTACAATCCCAAAAGTCATGGTCGTACAGAGTATCTGGCACAGGCCGTTGATATTCTTTTGAAACATCGTTCTCCTGATACTCCCGTCGGTATCGTGAGGGAGATCGGGAGGAAGGACCAGTCCAAAACTGTCACCACTCTTGGAAAACTCAAAGATGCCGAAGTGGACATGTTATGCACTGTGATAATAGGCAACAGTCAGACCTATGAGAGAGATGGATTGATGGTCACTCCTCGTGGATACGTCGAGAAATATTTGCAGTAAACATTTTAGTTGATATAGGGTGAGATAAAATGGTATTTGAAATAATGAGTCCGAAGGAGATCGAACAAAAGAGTATGGAGACCATAACGAAGGAGCTCAACGGTCGTACTTGGCCTGAACCTGAATTCTCCGTGATCAAAAGATGCATCCACACATCTGCGGATTTCGATTATGCGGACAATCTTTGCTTCTCTCCTAACGCCTGTGCGATCGGGATCGAGGCTCTGAAAAATGGTGCTGACATAGTCACCGACACCAAAATGGCCGCCGCAGGGATCAATAAGAACAAACTCGGTTCCTTCGGGGGCGAGGTACATTGTTATATCAGTGATCCAGAGGTTGTTGAAGAGGCAAAAGCAAGAGGGTGTACCCGTTCAACAGTTTGTATGG
The DNA here is from genome assembly GCA_963635855.1 of Faecalibacterium sp. CAG:74. Taxonomy (GTDB): domain Archaea; phylum Thermoplasmatota; class Thermoplasmata; order Methanomassiliicoccales; family Methanomethylophilaceae; genus Methanomethylophilus. Next base: position 12,219 of record CAVHHN010000043.1, read on the forward strand.
AACGTGGGGCAAAGATCAAAAAACCAGTTATTTTTGTAATTGGAAATGCGCCCACAGCACTTGTCGAGCTGGACCGTCTGATCAAGGAAGAGGGGCTGAAACCTGCACTTATCGTCGGCGTTCCCGTAGGTTTTGTCAACGTCGTGGAGTCCAAGGAACTCATCATGGGGGCCGGAGTGCCATATATTGTGGCCCGTGGACGTAAGGGCGGAAGTAATATCGCCGCAGCCATCATAAATGCTCTTATGTACACTCTTGGCAGATGAATCCGTATCGGGGCGATCACTGTGCCAGATGATATAATTGTGGTCAAAGGACTTACAGTTCGTTTCGGTGATTTCGTCGCTGTGGATAATATAGATCTTACTATCAAGCGTGGTGAGATCTACGGATTTTTAGGCCCGAATGGTGCTGGAAAGACCACCACCTGTCGTGCAGTGACCACAATGCGCAGGCCCACTTCTGGAACGATCATCATAGGGGGTCATGATGTATCTAAAGAACCGCGCGAGGCCCGTGCGTTGATAGGTGTATGTCAGCAAAATCTTGCATTGGACGTGGATATATCTATTCGTGAGAACATAATTTCCAAAGCTGTTCTTCACCAGGTTCCCTTGAAGGAACTGGAAACGAGGACGAAAGAACTCAGTGATATCATAGGCCTTACTCCGTTCTTGGACAAACTCCCCAGGGACCTCTCTGGTGGATGGAAGCGGAAGACCGTGATCCTTTGTGCTTTGATCCATAATCCTGCAGTTCTTTTTCTCGATGAACCCACAGCCGGTCTTGACACGCAATCTCGTCATATGCTCTGGGACATCATTCGCATCTTGAACAAAAGAGGTACCACGGTGTTCATAACCACCCATTACATGGATGAGGCGGAGTCTCTTTGCAACAGGGTCAGCATTATCACCAATGGAAAGATCCGTGCTACAGGAACACCGAAAGAACTTATTGAGAAATTCGGTGCCTTCACGGTTGAATTCGAAGGGTCGGACGGAAAACGGGAAAGCAGATTCTTTGCCACTCGTTCGGAGGCCAAGGATTTCTATACCCAGGTGGAGCATAATGGAGCAGTACTTCGTGGAACTCATCTTGAGGATATTTTCTTGGAATATTCCGGAAAGATCGATGTAACTAAACTCAGCGAGGTGATCTGATGGGCCTGCTGAAAGATGTTCTGTGTGTTTCATTGTCAGATTTCTATTATTTCAAAAGGAATTTTTTCATTCTTTTAGCCACTTCCATGGTGACTCCATTGCTCTACATGTTGGCGTTCGGATACGGCCTGGGGAAGGGCGTGACCATGGCCGGGGTGGATTATATTGCTTTTATGATCCCGGGTATCATTTCTCTCACGACCCTTAGTTCCACATTCGATACAGTATCTCATAAGATAATGATCCAAAAGAGATTTTACGAAAGTTTCGATGAGATGCTGTTGTGCCCTATTTCCAAATCATCGATAATTCTAGGTAGGGCTCTTCTCGGAGTTGTGAAGGGAATGATGTGCGGAGCGATAATCTCTGTCCTAGGTCTTCTGTTCAGTTCTGATTTTCACATCAGTTTCTGGTTCTTCTTGATGATGCTCATATCCTGTTTCACATTCTCCCTTCTAGGGGTGGCAGCAGGAGTGATAGTAAGAGATCTGGCACACATGAGTATGTTCACGACGTTCGTGATATTGCCGATGACATTTTTGTGTGGGACAATGTTTTCAATGGACACTTTGCCTGAAGTCATCAGATGGTTCATTGACATACTCCCGTTGTCTCAGACATCAGATTGTATCCGGGCTTTGGCACTTCAGTGGGAGTTTCCGTTGATCTCTTTTGGAATACTGATCGCTTACGCGGTTGTGTTCTACCTTATGGCCTATTTTGCAATAGACAGAGGTCAATGAGCTTTTTTCGATCTTTTCCTTCTTGATGGGGGAATTGGTAAACCCTTTTCCTCAAGGGCAGCAATGGCATCGGAATTACCTTTCGTAGCGGCCTTATTTAAAAATGAGATCGCGCGTTCTGGATCTTTATTTTCGATCAGTTTTGCATACGTCACCATGCCCCGTGAATATCCCATTTCAGCAGATTTTTTTAGAAGAGCCAGTCCTTTGACTTCATCCTTGAATCCCTCTTCTGAAAGGTAGATCTCTGATAGGCGATATGTAGCACGAGCGCTACCTGATCTAGTAAACCATTCAATGGCAAGAGGGATATTTTTGGTCGTTCCTTTACCAAGAAGATAGAACTCTCCGAGGTTTGTCATCCCTCTGGTGCAACCCCCCTCTGCAGATTTTGAATACCACTGGAATGCCTCATATTCATCCTTTTCTACGCCATTGCCAAATTCGAACATCACTCCAGCATTGCATGCGGAACGTGCATTGCCCATTAGGGCGGATTTGACATAAAGTTCGACTGCTTTTTCTTTATCTTTCACAATGTTGAGGCCAATTGCATAACAGTATGCAAGATCCCTACATCCAGAGGGATCATCATTGTCGGAAGCTAACCTGAAAAGTTCGATACTCTGTTCTCTCTCGAATTCGTTACCATCACTTAGGATGGCACCGAGAAGCACCATTGAACTCAGGCAACCTTCATCAAGGTTTTTTTGAAGAAGATCAATTGCTTTATCTCTGTCCGTTTCGTACAGGTCGTAGGCCTTTTCAAATCTTTTTCTGACCTCAATATCTGTATGGTTTGATTTGGATGGATAATCCAACATGGTGACCCCATAAAATTCCATCAATTTAATAATTCCTGGATGAATAGTTGTTAAGATGTTTCTTTTTTAGATTGCTTTTGGTCATTATTAAGTATACAGGTTGCCTATTTGGAGAGGAAATATGACTGATGCATTCAGTCAATTTCTAAACGACATCATCTCAGTTCTACAGGTCTATAGCTAAACTTTGAATAGACTGATTACAGATCTGTCTTTTCGAGAAGGACAGTGGATGTCTTTGCTTTGAACGCAATCCCGTAGAGCAAGGTCTTTCCTTTCAGACCTCTGCAGTAATCTTTCCTATGGATCTGTTCCA
>CAVHHN010000044.1:0-14681 GCA_963635855.1 Faecalibacterium sp. CAG:74
ATCAAAATGTTTCAGACATTTCTCTTCCTCAGAAAATCAATGGTGGCCAGGAGAGCGATTATTATGAGTGTCGCAAATAATAGAAATATTCCCTTTGAATCCTCCGCAGGAATGTCGTCAGGAGTCAAATTTGGAGATGGAAGCAGATCGGAACTCTGTTTTACCCATTCATCACCATTTTTAATGAATGTGGATCCGACAAGATTTGTTGTTTGATCGATTTCTGATTCACCATCAGTACCATAGAAATTACCTGAGAATGAAGATTTGGCGATCGAGGTCACGTGATCTGGGATAGTTATCGATCTTAAGTGGGTGCTATCCAAAAATGCATAATCTCCGATCGATGTGACTCCCTCGGGAATCGTAAATGAGGCATTGGTGTTACCTGCAGGATATTTGATCAACTCGGTCTTATTCTTGTTGTAAAGTACACCATCGACAAAACAATAATTCGGATTATCCTCACTCACCTCAAATAAGACGAGAGAAATACATCCATTGAATGCGTTCTTTGCTATAGATACATCCGAATCCGGTAATGTGACAGACGCAAGGGCCGTACAATCTTTGAATGCATATTCTTTGACAGATTCAATGAAATACGGGAGGACCACGGACATTAATGAAGTACAACCCTCAAATGTGGATTCTCCGATCAACGTGATCGAATTGCCAAATTCTATTGAATTGAGGGCCGTACAATCTTTGAATGCAAAGTCTCCGATGGTAGTGACAGACTTACCGATGGTGACCGCAGTAAGTGTGATACAACCACAGAATGCGTGAGATCCGATCGATAAAACAGAGTCTGGCACTTCGTATGATGAATCATCTTTGCCATTAGGGTAAAGGAACAGAGTTGTTTTATCGTAGTTGAAAAGCACACCATCGACCGAACTGAATGTGGTATTTTCATCCGATACATCGAAAGAAGATAGGGAAGTACAATTGCAGAACGGCGATTCTCCGATCGATGTGACCGAACTACCTATGTATACTGATCTAAGCGTAGAACAGTTGGTGAACACGGAAGATCCGATCGAGGTCACATCATCTGATATTACAATGTCCAATGGAACGATGGTGATCTGCCATGGCGTGTATTTATAATCAGAAGTCCCGTATTGACACCATTTTCCAGTACCTGAGGTGAATGTGATCTTCTCGATATTGATGCAACCGGAGAACGTAGGGGAACCAGAAGAACCGACACAGTTGAGACTTATGGGGATGGTCAATTCTTTCAATCCGATACAGTCTTCGAACACGGAAGTTTCAAAGACCGTGCCAGATCCGAATATGACAACAGATGCAATGGACGTACAACCCTCGAACGCAGAGTCCCTGATGGTGGTGACCGAATCAGGTATCGTCAATGAGGAGATGGATCTACAACCCTCGAACGCAGAGTCCCCAATGGTGGTGACCGACTTACCGATGGTGACCGCAGTAAGTGTGATACAACCACAGAATGCTTGGGATCCGATCGATAAAACAGAGTCTGGCACTTCGTATGATGAATCATCTTTGCCATTAGGGTAAAGGAACAGAGTTGTTTTATCGTAGTTGAAAAGCACACCATCGACCGAACTGAATGTGGTATTTTCATCCGATACATCGAAAGAAGATAGGGAAGTACAATTGCAGAACGGCGATTCTCCGATCGATGTGACCGAACTACCTATGTATACTGATCTAAGCGTAGAACAGTTGGTGAGCACGGAAGATCCGATCGATGTCACATCATCGGATATTACAACAGACAATGAAGTGACTTTGGTGAGGTTCCAAGGCGTTTTTCCATAATAAGAATCTCCAGATGTAGTGTAGGAGAACCATGACCCGTCCCCTTTGGTGAATGATATATTCGCAATATTGGTACAACCAGCGAATGCGGGCGAATCATAAGATGCAACACAATCAAGACTCGCAGGAACCGTGAGTTCGGACAGTTTGATACAATCCTGGAATGTAGAGGCCCCTATCGATGAAACAGAATCTGGGATAACAAGTATCTCAAGAGACGCACAACCTAGGAATGCACGATCACCAATCATTGAAAGTGCTGAATCGAACTCGACGGAAGTCAGGCCGGTACAGCCACTGAACGCGTAATTTCCTATTGAGGTGACAGAATCTGATATCACCAATGAATTGAGCCCAATACAGTCACTGAACGCATAGTTTCCGATTGTTCCGGTATTATAACCCAAGGATACGAAGGCAAGTTCAGCACAGCTCCTGAATGCAGAGTCCCCAATAGATAAGACAGAATCTGGAATGATAATGGATTTTATGGATTTGCACCCTTCAAATGCAGAATCTCCGATCGATTTAAGCTGGTTGCCGAAAGATACGGAATTGAGGAGGTAACAGTTATGGAACGCTGATGAACCGAGGGTCGTAAGAGATCCACCTAGTTGGATCTCGGTAAGAGCACGACAACCCTCGAACGCCTGATCTTCAATAGATATGACAGAATCAGGGGCCATCACGTCATAGAGGGCAGCACAGTCGTTGAAAGCCGATCTTCCGATCGATAATACCCCGTCGTTGATAACTACGGTGGTCAAAGTCAATTTACTGTTCTGCCAAGGAGTGTACTTATAATAATCTGGGTCAGTCGGGTAAGAACCATATGCATACCAGTTCCCGAATCCTTTGGTGAATACAATTTTATCAAGCTTGTTGCAGTTGAAAAAGACAGGTTCATCATTGGAACCGACGCAGTCGAGACTGGCTGGGACCGTAAGTTCCGTCAAACGGATACAACCTTTGAAGGCCCATGCACCGAGATACGTGACAGAATCTGGAATGACCAGATCGTGGAGGAAGGAACAGCCACTGAACGCAGATTTTCCGATCGAAGTAACTGAATTTGGAATCGTCATAGAGGTGATTGAAACACAACCTTTGAACGCAGAGTCACCTATCTTTTCGACTGAACTTGGAATTGTCTCGATAGCAAGGTCCTTACAGTCCAAAAATGCAGAGTCTCCGATCGAGGAGACGCCAACACCCAAATCTAGATCCTTAAGGGCAGTACAGAAATAGAATGCGTAATCACCGATAGAGGTTACTGAATTCGGAATCGATATAGATGTAAGGTGGTAACAACCACTGAACGCGTAACTTTTGATCGATTCAACATTATCTCCAAGTTGAATAGATGTTAGTGAGGTACAATCCTCGAACGCATAATCCTCGATAGAAAGGACGGAATCAGGGAGTTTCAATGGTCCAAGCTTGATGCAACCACTGAACGCAGAGTCTCCGATCGAGGAGAGAGTGGGACTTAATTCGATAGTGGTAAGTTTGGAACAACGTTCGAACACGGACGCGCGTAAGGAATCAACAGAATCGCCAAGATCCACATAAGTTAAGTTGGTACATCTGCAGAATGCATATTCTCCAAGATATTCAACAGAATCTGGAAGTTTCATTGTTTCGATCGCGGAGCAACCGCTTAACGCAGAATCTCCGATCGAGGATACAGATTGTCCTAAATTAACAGAGTCAAGTATGGTACAGTCTTTGAATGCGTAGTTCCCGATCGACTTGAGAGAATTACCGAGAGATATAGTAGAAAGATTGTAACACTTATAGAAGGCATAGTTCCCAATTGTTTCTACTGACCTAAAGTTCAGTTCGGTGATACCAGGACAGTTATAGAACGCCCAATTTCCGATACATGTGACGGAATCAGGAATTATTATCGTGGTGAGATTATTGCACTCCTCGAACGCATAGTCTCCAATGGACGTGACCTCATCTGATATGATGGCGGTGGTCAGAACCGATTTGCCGAGCTGCCAAGGAGCATATCCATAATATGAATATTGAGAACTTTCGGTTCCATATTGGTACCAGATACCAGAACCCTTGGTGAATGTTATTTTCTCAAGATTGATACATCCGAAAAAGCAGGGCGAATCATTGTTTCCAACACAATTGAGACTGACCGGCACCGTAAGCTCTCTCAGACCGGTACATTTATAGAATGCAGAGTCTCCGATCGATTCCACAGAATCACTAATGACCAATGATTCGAGGGACGAACAACCGCGGAATGCTAAAGACTCGATGGTTTTGACCGTATCTGGAACTGTATAGGAAGTATCGGTTTTGCCCACAGGATACTGAATCAAAATGGATTTATCATAGTTGAACAGAACACCATCTGCTGTACTATAATTCATGTTTTTGGGGCTGATTGATATATCCGTAAGGGAGGAACAACCCCTGAATATCGAGGTCCTTATTGTGGAAACAGAATCACCTAGGGTTACAGACGTTATGTTTGTACATTCGTTGAACACATAGTCAGCTATGGAACTTACACCGTCCGATATGACAACAGTTGTAAAGACCGACCTACTAAGTTGCCACGGAGTGTTACCATAGTATGACGATAAACCACTGTCTATGCCATAATTAAACCAAGTACCAGAACCTACAGTGAAGGTCATCTTTTCAACATTCACACACCCTTCGAAGATGGGACTGTCATTATTTCCAACACAGTCAAGGCTCACCGGAACTGTGATCTCTTTCAGACCGGTGCAATTATAGAACGCACCGGTTCCGATAGAACGGATAGAGTCGGGGATAGCGATACTTGTCAAAGCAGTACAACATTCAAATGCGGAAGATTCGATGTACGTAACGGTATCTGGGACAATGTAGGACGAATCGGTCTTGGCCGCAGGATATTGGATCAAAGTGGTCATATCCTTGTTGAAGAGCACACCGTTTTCGGAGCAATAATTTGAATTGTCCGGGTGGATATAGAACGATTGAAGAGAAGTACAACCGTTGAATGCAAAAGACCCGATCGTTGTGACATTGCTGGGTATAACTACGAATTTTAAAAATTTACAATAACTGAACGCAGAGGATCCGATGCACTTGACAGTATCGGGAAGGATGATCGAATCAGCGGTTTTTCCCGCTGGATACTGTATCAAAGTAGATTTACTCTTATCATAGAGAACACCATTTTCAGAACTGTATGCCGTATTTTCCTCGTTAACATCGATCGATTGAAGATAGATACATGAACCGAACGCGCCCGACCTGATCGAAGTGACTGTGTCTGGAACCTCGTAGGAATGTTCGGTATTACCTGCAGGATATTGGATCAAAATGGTCTTATTTTTATGGAAGAGAACACCCTCTTCGGAACAATAATTTTCATTATTTTGATCAACAACGATCGATCTGAGTGATGAACAATCATTGAATACAGATTCTCCGAGCCATAGGACCGAACCGGGAATTATTATGGTTTTAAGCGAGGTACAAGAACCGAACGCATAATTTCCGATGGATATAAGAGAATTAGAGAGAGCTACAGAATTTATGGAAGTACATCCCTCGAATACATAATTTCCAAGATAATTAACAGAATCTGGGATAATAACGGAGGTCAAGGAGGTACATCCCTCGAACGCATAACTTCCAATATTGGAAACAGAGTCATTGATGACAAGTGTATTAAGCGATGTACAGTTTTTGAATGCGGACTCTCCGATATATCCGACGGAATCGGGGATGATTATAGATCTGAGAGCGGTACAATCTAAGAATGATCTATCTCCGATATATAAGAGCGATCTGGGTAGAGATACGGAGACGAGAGCTGTACAATTTTGAAACGTAGAAGAGGACATACTCTGAACCGAATCAGGGATGGCAATGGATTTGAGAGAGGTACAGGATTTGAACGCAAGAGGCCCGATAGTTATAAGCGAGTCGGGTAGGGCGACAGATTGAAGGTGGGTGCAGGAGTTGAACACGGAAAACTCAATGTCTTCGACAGTATCTGGAACTGTATATGTGGAATCAGTTTTACCTACAGGGTACTGTATCAATGTTTTTTTATCCTTGCTGAAGACAACACCGTCAATTGAAGAATATTTCGAATTCTCTCCACTGACATCGATCGATTGAAGAGAGATGCAAGAACTGAATGCAGAGAAATCTATTGTGGTGACAGAATAGGGGATTGTAACTGATCTGAGAGAAGAACAACTCTCAAATGCATAGGGTCCGATCGAAACGGTTGAACTACCCAAAACGAAGAAATTGAGTGAGGAACAGTTAGAAAATGCAGCCACTTTGATTGATGTGACAGAATCTGGGATTGTCATAGAGGTAAGAGCGGAACAGTAGCTGAACACAGATCTCTCGATGGATGTGAGAGAATTGCTTAAAGTCAAAGTAGTGATCGAGGTACATCCATAGAACGCACAATCTTCGATCGTGGTGACGGAATCAGGAATTGTGACTGATTTGAGAGAAGTACATCCATAGAACGCATTGGAACCAATGGTTGTGATCGAATCGGGAATTGTGACTGATTTGAGGGAGGTGCATCTATAGAATGCATTGGATCCGATGGATGTTACGGAATCTTCGATGTTGATCGTGGTTATGTAATAAGCATAAGAATTCCAAGGTGCAGAATTTTTGGAATAACTGCTCATATGTCCGGAACCACCTATCGTTAGTGTGCCTGAAACTTCGTCATATTCATAAGTGACATTATCACCACATTGACCAGAATAATGGGAATCGGCATCAGTGGAATCTACATAAGAGAACACAGCGTATGCTGAAACGCATATCAATATTGCAATAACCGACAATGCCACTCTTTTTAGGATGTTTGCACCACCTTGATGAAAATTAGTTGTAGACTATGAGTAGACATCGAAAAATAGCAACATGGCATCGTTAACATCCCTTCATTCCACCAAAACCGATCTTTTTCTTTATGAGGACAACCACAGATCTTTCTCCAGACTTAACATTGGAATTGGACGAGTTGAGAGATGTCAATTCTATCAAGTTGTAGCTATCCGTTCGCTTTCATTTCACTGTCTGTGTCATAGAATTTACCTGTGAAACCAGACTCTGGGATCAAGGCCACAGGGTCTGGAACATTGGATACTGATCATTACCTCCAAAATAAGGATCCCTCTTTCGGGAACCGTTGAGGGCAAGAGTTCCCGTTGAGGGATTCGATTCGTATGTTACACTCCCTCCTTTACCGAATTCTTTGATGGGATCATGATGTGGACTCCTGTTTGATCCATTTACCTCCAATACACTTGAAGACGGATCCCGCCAAGTTGGAAGTTGTCGGTGCCAATTCGGTTTCACCATCCGAATCATAGAATGTTCCGTCGAACGCAGAAGATCCGATGGTTGAGATGGTATGGGGAATGGTGATGGATGTGAGAGAAGAGTCACCTTCGAAAGCGTGGGCCCCGATCGTCGTAACAGTCGGAGGGAGGGTAACGGAGGCGAGTGATGTACATCCACAGAATGCATAGGACCCTATGGTTGTGAGGGAATCTGGGATTGTTATAGACGAAAGAGAGGTACAACCACGGAATGCGGAGATCCCGAGAGTTGTGATGGAAGTAGATAGGGTGATACGCGAGAGGGATGTGCAGTTCTCGAACGCAGAGGTTCCGATGGTTGTGACAGATCCGAAATCTGTCACGGACGCAAGGGAAGTACAGTTGTAGAATGCATAATCTCCAATGGATGCGACCGAATCGGGGATCATAATGGTGGTTAGGGAGCTACAATTCTCGAACGCAGAAGATCCGATTGTTCTAACAGAATCTGAAATTGACACAGAGACAAGTTCTGAACAGTTGTAGAACGCACCCACCCCGACATTAGTGACCGAACCCGTTATACTAACTGAGATGATGGAATCTTTGTACGAATACCAGGGGGTTTTACCAATGGGATAATTGTTCATCGCTCCACTGCCACTGATCAGAAGTGTTCCGGTGGCATCATCAAATTCATACGAAACGTCTTTTCCGCATGGGATAAGGTTCTTAGGTGGAACTTCTCCAGGCAAGGTTCCTTGTTTGATCCATTTGCCATCTATATTCATGAATATAGAACCGGCCAAATTTGTGACATTTTGTTCAAGTTCGGTTTCATCAGCATCGTAGAAGTTCCCCTCGAACGCATTGGTTCCAATAGAAACGATAGAACGGGGGATCGTGAGGGAGGTGAGGGATGTGCAACCAGAGAAGGTACCGTCCCCAATAGAGGTGACGGAATTCGGAATGGTCAGCGAGTTGAGAGAAGTACAATCGCGGAACATATTGTTCTCAAGGGATTTGATGGAATTCGGGAAGATTACGGTGCTGAGAGAGGTGCAACCATCAAATATTGAGGATCCGAATAATTTAACAGAATCTGGAAGGGTGATCGATGTTAGGGATGTACAGTCCCTGAACACAGAGGCCCCGAGAGATCTGACCGATCCTGACAAGAACACGGAAGTAAGAGAAGAACAACCACAGAAAGCAAAATTCTCAATCGATGTGACAGAATCAGGAATATTTATTGAAACGAGGGATGTACAACCTCTGAACACACCGATCTCGATGTTTTTGATGGAATTCGGAATTATCACGGATTTGAGTGAGGTGCAACCTTCAAATGCTGATTTTCCAACAGATGTGACAGAATCTGGTATTCTCACAGATTCGAGAGAGGTACAACCCCAGAACGCATAGGTCTCAATAGATCTGATGGTATTCGGAATTACCACATATTTAAGAGAGGTACAACCCCAGAAATTATAAGATCCGATGGTCGAGAACGATTCTGGAACAACTACAACTTCGAGCATGGTACAATCGCGGAATGCGTAATCTCTGATTGACGTGACTGTATTCGGGATCTCATAAGTGGATTCGGTCTTACCCTCTGGGTACTGGAGCAAGGTGTGTTTGTTTTTAGTGAAAAGCACACCATCGATCGAAGAATAATTCATGTTATTTTCTTTGACCGTTATCGATTGCAGAGAAGTACAATCTTGGAATGCAGCGAATCCAATATATCCGACGGTTCCGGAGATGTTTACGAATTTAAGTGAGGTAAAGCCCTGGAACATGTGATCTTCGATGGAGGTCACACCCTCAGATAGGGAGATCGAGATTACAGAAGATCTACTGAGTTGCCATGGCGAATATTCAAAGTCGGCAAGGTTGTTCGAGTACCAACTTCCAGTTCCTGCCGTGAATACGATCTTATTTATGTTAACGCAACCTTCGAATATGGTATCATTTTTAGATCCAACAAAGCTCAAGCTAATGGGTAGCGATAGCTCTTTCAACCCTGTGCAACCACTGAACGCATACAATCCTAGCTTAGATATGGAGTCTGAAATGGACAGTTCTGTGAGAGAGGTACAACCACTGAACGCATAGTTCCCAACGGATATTTCAGAGTCGGGCAGGGTCACAGAGGTAAGGGAAATGCATTTGTAGAACGCAAAGTAACCGATGGAGGTGATGGATTGGGGAATAGAAACAGTGGTGAGTGATGAGCAACCGTTGAATGCATAATCACCAATAGTAGATACGCCATCAGAAATGTGGACAGTGGTCAATGCAGATCTACTGAGTTGCCAAGGCGTGAATATATACGAGGCCCTATAACTGTACCAAGCTCCAGATCCCGTGAAGGTAACATTCTCGATATTGACACAGCCTGAAAAAACAAGGTGTTCATGAGACCCGACGCTGTCGATATTCGCTGGAATGGTGAGATCTTTCAGACCGATACAATCTTTGAACGCTGAATATCCGATAGATGTCACAGAATCAGAAATGATGACCGTGGTCAATGCAGATCTACTGAATTGCCAAGGAGTATATGCATAATAAGATGCTTCTGAACTGTTAAGGCTATATGAATACCATTTTCCAGTTCCGGTGAAGGTCATCTTACTGATATTTACACAGCCCTCGAAGGCTGGTTTTTCATTGGAAACAACGCTGTCGATATTTGCTGGAATAGTGAGATCTTTCAGACCGGTACAACCTTCGAACGCTGATTCATCAACTGAAGATATGCTATCAGAAATGATGACCGTGGTCAATGCAGACCTACTGAATTGCCAGGGAGTATACGCATAATAGGATGGATGAGAACAATCAATACCATACGAATACCAGTTTCCAGTTCCGGTGAAGGTGATCTTTTGGATATTGATACAATCAAAAAACGCAGGATTTTCATTGGATCCGACTGTGTTTATACCTGCTGGAACAGTGAGTTCTTTCAGTCTGATACAACCACTGAATGCAGAATTTCCAATAGATGTTATTCCATCGGAAATTATGACAGTGGTCAATGCAGATCTACTGAATTGCCAGGGAGCATATCCATAATAGGATGATTGTGAACCATTAAGGCCATAAGAGTACCAGTTTCCAGTTCCGGTGAAGGTGATCTTTTGGATATTCACACACCCTACAAAGGCAGGGTGTTCATTGGAACCGACACAGTCCACATTTGCTGGAATGGTGAGTACTTTAAGACCGGTGCAACCTTTGAACGCTGAATTCCCTATAGAGGTCACAGAATCAGAAATGATTACCGTGGTCAATGCAGATCTACTGAATTGCCAAGGAGTGTATCCGTAGAAAAATGGTAGATAATTATATACGCCATATGTAAACCAACTCCCAGAACCAGTGAAGTTGACCTTTTCGATGTTAGTACATCCTTCGAAGGCCGGGTTTTCATTGGAACCGACGCTGTTGGTATTTACGGGAATGGTGAGTTCTTTCAGACTGCTACAATCTTTGAACACGGATTCACCAACAGAGGATATACCATCGGATATGATGACAGTGGTCAGGACGGACTTACTAAGTTGCCAAGGGGTATACCAGTAACAGGATGGCTGAGAATTTGAAAGGCCATATGGATACCATTTTCCAGTTCCGGTGAAGGTGACCTTTTGGATGTTGATACAGCCCTTGAAAACAGGTTTTTCGTTGGAAACTACACAATCTAGATTTGCTGGAATTGTGAGTTCTTTAAGTTTGGAACAACCCCAGAATGCAGATTCCTCTATGTGTGTAACAGAATCTGGAATGAGTATGGATGGGAGGGAGGTACAATAGTAAAACGCAAATTTTCCGATCGATGTAACGGAATCTGGGATGTTCACGTAGAAGAGTTTGAAACATTTGTAAAAAGCGAAGTTTCCGATAGAAGTTACAGAATCAGGAATTGTGATAGAGGTGAGAGAAGAACAACCCCAGAATGTATACTCCTGGATAGTAGTTATAGAATCTGGAATTGTGATAGAGGTGAGAGATGAACAGTCTTCAAACGCACCAACTCCGAGGTAAGTTACAGAATTAGGAATTGTGATAGAGGTGAGGGAGTAACAGTCTTCGAACACAGCACCTCTAATTGAGGTAACAGAATTAGGGATATTGATGGAGGTAAGAGAGGAACAACCCCAGAATGCAGCACTCCCGATGGTGGTTAAAGAATCTGGAAGGGTAACGGAAACAAGATTAGTACAATCCCAGAATGTATGAGATCCTATGAGGGTGATAGAACCTTCAATTTTGATCGAAATAATGGCCTCTTTATAAGATTTCCAAGGAATTGTTTCATATTCATAGTCAAAAGTACGTTCAAAATTTATTTCCCCGTGCCCACGTATTGTAAGTGTTCCTGTAGCCCCATTAAACTCATAGGTAGCATCATCCCCGCAGGAACCAGAATCATCTGTGTAATAGGGGAGTCTGATCCATTTGCCGTCAAAGTTCTGGAATTTAGAACCCGCCAGATTTTTAACGGTCGGTTCAAGCTCGGTTTCGCCGCCAAGGTCATAGAATTTTCCGTCAATTATAGAGTCACCGATAGTATCAATGGACTTTGAAATGGAAATACCCATAAGGCTGGTACAGCCTTCGAATGCGTGGTTTCCGATAGATGTTACAGTATCAGGATTGATTATACCCAAAATACTGGAACAACCACAGAATGCATAATTACCAATGGAGGCGGTTAGGTCGGAAAAAGTAACGAAAGCAAGCTTGGAACTGTCAAGGAACGCGTAGTCGCCAATAGATGTAACTGAATCTGGGATTACAAAAGAGACGTTGGTTCTACCCATCGGATATAGTTTCAATACACTCATATCCTTACTGAAAAGAACACCGTCGACCGAACAGTAATTAGCATTTTCTTTATCGACATTGATCGAAGTAAATGAAGTGCATCCTTCAAACGCACATTCTTCGATCGATGCAACCTGCAGTGAAATATTTACCGAAATGAGCGAGGTACAGTTGTAAAATGCATGTTCTTTAATGGTTTTTACAGGCAGAGGAACCTCATAGGCGGTATCCGTTTTACCTAAGGGGTATTGAAGTAGGGTGGCCAGACCCTTACTGAAAAGAACGCCATCATGTGTGCTATAGGCACTATTTTCTTCAGAAACCTTAAATGATACTAGGGAGACGCAACCAGAGAATGCATGTTCTCCGATAGAGGTCACTGAAGATCCAAGGGTCACATCGATAAGAGAAGTACAATTATCGAACGCAAAAGATCCGATAGATGTCACGTCGTCAGAAACGATCACCGTGGTCAAAGCAGATCTACTGAGTTGCCAGGGTGTGTGCTTATGATCGGAGGGCTGATAATTGTACCAATCCTTGTGGCCGATGAAATTGATTTTATTGATATTCACACAGCCGTCAAAAACAGGAAGGTCATAGGCTCCGACACTGTTGATGTTTGCCGGGATAGTAAGTTCGTTCAGGCCCGTGCAACCTTTGAACGCTAAATTTCCGATAGAGGTCAAGCCGTCAGAAAGGATCACCGTGGTCAAAGCAGATCTACTGAGTTGCCAGGGCGTGTACCCATAATAGGAAGATTGAGAAATATTAGTACCATATGAATACCAGCTTCCCTTTCCAGTGAATGTCACCTTGTTAATATACAGACAGCCCGAAAAGGCAGGGTTTTCATTGGAAACGACACTGTTGATGTTTGCTGGAATCGAAAGTTCTTTCAGTCCGGTACAGTCAGCAAATGCAGATACACCGATAGTTTCAACGGAATCGGGAATGTTAATGGAAGTGAGAGATGTACACCCGTTGAACGCAGAGGATCTGATTGTTGTTACGGAATCGGGTATCGAATAAATGTGATCTGTTTTGGCAACTGGGTATTTGATCAAAGTGGTCTTGTCGTTGCCGAAAAGAACACCGTCGATCGAAGCGTATGAGACGTTCTCCTCGGAAACGGTGTAGGAAACAAGTGATGAACAGCCCTTGAAAACAGTTTCATTGATAGAATTAACAGACTTCCCGAGGTTGACAGTGGCAAGTTTAGTACAATTCTCGAATGCAGATGCACCGATTGACTCTACAGAATCGGGAATGACGATAGATTTTATGGAGGTACAACCTTCAAACGCAAAGTCACCGATAGATGTGACAGCATCATCGATTTCAATTGAGGTGATGAGATATTTTTGGGAGAACCAGGGTGCTTTGCCACTGGAATATGATTCCATCGGTCCGGAACCGCTGATGGTAAGAATTCCGGTGGATTCTTCCAATTCATAAGTAACATCTTGTCCACACTTACCAGAATGATCAGTGGGATCGGCGTCTGAACAATCTGTGTTAGCGGATATGGTGTATACTGATACACAGACTAACACAATAAAGAGTGATACTATCGATTTCTTAAAAATGGTTTCACCTTCGTAAATTAACGTTCTTGTTTGTGGCAATATATATTTAATGTAGACAAAAAATTGACAAATAGTAGAGAAATTGTATACCTTTCCAAGATAACTAATTCCTACCCATACTTGCCTTCCGGATGTTCGACGATGTGAAGATTATTCTAAACTGAAGATTCAGGTTTCTAACCGTATCAGGATGTTTGTATAGCACGAAAAGTGTGGGGCGCAAATCAGACCGTTATATCGGGTATAAAAAATTAGGTGCCGAGGGTTTGAACCCCGGCAATATATTTTCAAAGATGTTTTTTCTTCGTAACGACAACTACGGCCGATGATAATGCAATCGCAGCAATAATGAAAACAAGGATGTAGATCATCCCAGATCCATCGCCAGAATTGGCATCAGATGGAGATGGCTTAAGAGGAGGGAGCTGTGCTGGACCCTGCTTTACCCATTTGTCACCGATCTTCTCAAATGTCGATCCTGCCAAGTTTGTAGCTATCGGTTCGATTTCCGTTTCACCGTCAGCATCATAGAATTTTCCGGTAAACGCAGAGTGACCAATAGAGGTTAGGGATTTGGAGAAAGTGATCGAACTAAGATAATCACAATCCTGGAATGCATTCGAACAAATGGTGTTAACAGTTTCAGGGACCACAAAGGATGGAGCAGGGTAGGTAGAAAGATACTGAACTAGAACCGTCTGCTTCTTATTGAAAAGCGCACCGTTTACAAAGTAAAAGTTCGAATTTTCATTGTTAACATTGAAGGTAGTGAGAGAACTGCATCCAGTGAACACACTATCTCCCATCGATTCGACAGAATCAGGAAGGGTTACCGACGTGAGGGAGGTACAGTCACTGAATGCCGACTCCCCGATAGAACTAATGGAATCCGGAAGTGTGATGGAGGACAATGACGTACAGTCCTTGAATGCAGATTCACCAATGGTTCCGACAGAGTCGGGGATGACTACAGAAGCTAACGAAGTACAATCGTTGAAAGCAGAATCTCCGATGGTAGTGATAGTATTGCTAAGAGACAAGGAATTGATGGCAGTACAATCCTTGAACGCAGAGTCTCCGATCGAAGTGACTCCATCGGATATGACCACAGAGGTCA
>CAVHHN010000045.1:0-14668 GCA_963635855.1 Faecalibacterium sp. CAG:74
TGAGATCGTACTTCACACCATCTTTCTCCCAATACTGGAAGGTGTATCCGGTCTTAGTCGGGACCTCAGGTTCTGTCACTGACACTCCAGAAGACTTGACAATGGTGCTTATCAAAGATCCTCCGTCTGTATCGAAACAGATAGAATACTCACCAGAAGACCCCCATAATGCCTTTAGGGTGATATCTTCTCCAGGCATTATTGCAGGTACAGTTTTATCCCACCCTAAGAAGGTGTATCCCTCTCTAGTGGGTGTTTCGGAAACGGTTACTGTTGTACCGTAATCCTGAGTGATCGCTGCAACGGCAGAACCACCGTCGGTATCGAATGTGATGGTGTGTTGCTGAACGGTCCATTTTGCATACAAGGTCACTTTTTCTGCGGTCTGAACTACATCCGCATACTTGACTGCGACATCATCATCGATCGCCAAATACCATCCATCGAATGTGTACCCCTCTCTGGTAGGAACAGGCAAAGTTCCATACATAGTGTGATATGCCCTGATGATTGAAGATACTGAATCGCCCCCGGTCGTATCGAAGTATATCGACACCTCCTCTGGTGCCCAGATAGCAGAGTATGTGTAAATTGTGCTGCCGTAATTTAGTGTCTCAGTTGGGATACGATCTGGAAGAGCTGGCGCCCATCCAACGAATTTATACCCGGTCCTGACAGGATCGATCGGTTTATCATACTCAGCTCCACTCATTCCAACAATGTCATTGATGCTGTCCGCTCCCACTGCATTGAACTTCAAGGTGAACTTCAACTGAGAATAGGCTAGATTGAGAGTCAAATCCTTGGTCACAGTTGTAGAATACCCGGTGGGCTGGAGAGTACTACTATTAATAAAGGCATTGTATCCATCTTTCATAGGTGCGATGAATCTGACAGTACTTCCATATGGTACTGAGGCCCCACTCTGAATCTCTCTATCATCACAATAGAGTTGATATGAATTTTCTTCACTGGTCTTCACAGTTACTGTAAATGTCTTCACGGTCACATCAGCATACAATGTAACTGATTCGGAAATCGGTGTGTTGGTATATTCAGTACTCTTTTCAGGATTAAGATACCATTTCGAAACATCATACTTGGCCGAAACAAACTTGTCCAGGCTAGGCACTGTTCCCTGTTTGACGGCAGTATATACTTTGCTTCCTTCATAATCAAGGCAGATCACTACTTGATCCGAGGAAACGGGTGAAAGGTAATATGGGCTGTTACCCTTTAAACTTCCATTCCATACCAAGGTCTTCCCAGCGATTTTGGCAATCTCCTCAGCACTAGTAATCTTTCCTTTGCCCTCAAGAAGATTATTACCGCTGCTACCTTGAAGCCTATCTGTCTGGGTTATGGTTTTTATGTTGCTTGGTAGCTCCATATATGTGGCGGAAGGCAAAGATGTTATGGTTTCACAACTGTGAAGGATGAACTTTTCAAGGGAGGGTATTCCTAAGCCCTGTAAGTTCTCAATGCCCTGGATTTCAAATTCTTTAAGTGCGGAACACTTAAGGAAAGTGTATCCAGTGCTATAAATCGAAAAATCCACAATAATATTCGGAAGGGATACTTTAGTAAGTTCTTCGCACAGATAGAACAGTCCGCTCAGGTTGTCTTTGCTTGCAGACTCCAGTGTAATGGTCCTGGATGAATCACCCTCGTATGATATTTCTGTGACATTTGTTTGTGCAAATCCTGTGCCGTAGAGCCGATCTACAGATGTGGGTATGACAAGTTTGGTGTTGCCGGGTTGCAGAAGATAGGCGGTCTTCTTCTCCACATTGATTCCGACCCCATTTTCCCATTTCCAGAGTTTGAAATCAGGACCTATCTCATATTTGAGATCGTCAGACCATTTCACCAACGTACCACTGTATTTATCATCTGATACAGTGACATTATTCAGATAAACTGATTTAAGAGCACTTCCACCAAATGCATGAAAATCCCCTGAGGCATAGGTTATTGTAGTAGGTATTTCGAACGTGACCGTGGATTTTTCCCCTACACGGATCGACTCGATTCCAGTATCCAAAAATGCATTTGGACCGATCGAACTCAATGACTCTGGCAAAGTATCGATTTTCAGATTTAAACATCCCATGAATGTCGCACGAGATACACTCTCAAGCTTCGACGGAAGACTGGTGATTACAAGTTTTTCACAATAGGTGAATGCACGATCTCCGATAGTGGTCACACTGTCTGGCAGAGTTAGATTCACAAGTGCCTTACAGGAATTGAATGCCAAATTACCGATGGATGTTACATCTCCATTGATTGTAACAGATTCAAGGGCAGAGCATTCACTGAATGCATATGACCCGATCGCAGTAACGCTTTTCGGAAGGGTTACTTTCGTCAAACTCGAGCATTTGAGGAACATATTCTCTCCAATAGATTTCGGTCCCTCGGGAATAGTGATTTCGATAACTCCGCTACCACTGAACACCTTTGTTCCAAGAGAATCCAATGTATCAGGCAGTGATATTTTATTAAGCGCATTACTGCCCTCGAATGCGGAATCGCCGATAGAAGTAACAGATTGCGGAAGAATTACTTCCTGGAGCGTGCTGCTGTTGCTGAAAGCACTTTTTCCAACGGTCCTTGCACTATCTGTGAGGACGATCTTGGTAAGTGCGGTCTTATAGAAAGCATAGGGTCCAATATTGGCAGAAGTGGTAAATGTACCGTCTTCGGTTGTCAGACCACGGGGATAGTACAGAAGTGTTGTCTTGTCCTTAGTGTAAAGAATACCGTTCTCAACAGTAAAGGCAGGATTCTCTTCAGGAATGGAAATGTAATTTAAATCGTCAAGGAAACATGATTCACCGATTTCTATCTCAGTAAGCTTCGCAGAGATATATACGGAAGTAATTTTAGTACCAGTAAAAGCGCCAGCACCAATCGAGGAGACATTTGGTCCGATATTCAAGGTCTCGATTGCAGAACAGTTTTTAAATGCCTCTTTTCCAATTGATTCCAATGTGTCGGGTAAATTGATTTCTGCAAGATTCTTACAACCGGAAAATGCAGATGCTCCGATGACCTTCACATTATCACCAATAGTGATCTTGGATAGTTTAGAACAGCCACCGAATGCAGAATCAGGGATGGTTGTCAAAGTAGATGGAAGTTCCACAGACTCTAATCTAGTACATCCATTGAGAACTCCGCTCGGAATATCAATACCTTCTCCGAACTTCACAGACTTCAAATAACTATTCCTAAACATATCTTTCGGAAGTACCAATCCGGGATTATCTTCAAAGATGACAGACATCCCACTATTGCAATATCCATTAAAAGTTGCATTGATCGAGGTTACATGATACTTAGTTCCATCGTTATCTGTGATATATTTTGGAATTATTAACTCAGATGGTTGCTGATTTCTAGCTATTGCTGTGATTTGAGCAGTATTCTGACTCTCATCACCCTTGTCGACAAGTGTGTATGTAAGACCATCTTTTGTATAGGTTGCTGCTGCATCAGAATCATCTGATGTAACTGCCGCCATCCCGGATATGACGACGACAAGCACTAATGCAACGAACAACCCTGTTTTCTTTATTTGCATATTATCATTCTCCTTTTTTTAATTCTATTTCGCTAAGTATAAGGTGGATGGAATTCATCTGAGTGAAAACTAATTGAAATCAGATTTCACTCAGATTGGATAAATGAAATTGAATTCCAACCTTGGACCTCAGATAGATTCAGTTGGATATCCAGGGAATGGTACAGTATCTTCTGCACTTTGAGACACTCTAAACAACAATCCGATATACGATTCGGCAGCAGTTGTGATGTATGCCATGGTAGTGTTGTTGAAAACCCAAGCCCCGTTTTCGGCATGGAACTGAGACCAATATATCCACGCACCATCATCTCCAGCATACGTTCCAAGATCGAGGATCGTATCGACCCACCCATAATTACCGATATTACAGTTCCATCCATTTTCGTAACAGTACCAACTGAATGCATTTGCGGCATTCCAATCTGTTAATGACGCATCCTTCTCGGTGTCATTATCAAAATCCGTGCGGAACACATTGATCCACAACCCAGAAATCAATAACTCGGCAGTGGTCCCGTCTGTAAATCCGGTGCTCTGAAGTACTTCGCCGACAGGAATTGCAGTGGGATCGACTTTGACATAAAAGTGGAAAACACTTGCTGTCTCGCTAGAACTAGCATACACCACAACCACTGCAGATGCGTGATTGGTACCGATCGTTGCAACAACTTCAATAGTTTTGACACTGGCAGTTCCTAGGCTGCCCGCAGTAACTGTTATCGAAGAACCGGTTGTTTTAGACAAGGTAACGAAATCCACCCCGTCATCAAGGTCATTAAGGCTCCACACAGCGGAGTCAGAACTGACTCCTGAGGGAACAGATGCGATTTCCAACTCAACAGAGTTGGTTCCACCAGAGTAGTAAATAACTGCACTGTTAACGTTCAAAGACATGCCGTCAGTATTGCCTGTTAGTCCGTCCGACTGTTCGGAGGAACTCAACGGGATGATACAAATTATCAGAAGGGTTGCGATGATTCCAACCATTACTCTATCTTTCAAGCTATCTCTCTCCTAGATTAATACAACAAACCATTACAAATGGCGTCTTGCAATAAACTGTTTAAACTACATACAATTTCAATAATATAAAAGTTGGGTGTATAATCCAAAGTTGGATTTATTGTGATTTCTCACACCAACTCTGAATCAAACTTTCTGCACAACCCGATTTATAAAAGCACATCATACACGAAAATGTGCAGACCGACCTTCATACCACAGAAGCATTGAAAACCCACCCGTGTTACAACGAGGAAGCACACAGAAAATATGCTCGTATGCACATCCCTGTGGCTCCTAAATGCAACATTCAATGCAATTATTGCAGCAGAAAATACGATTGCTGCAACGAATCCCGCCCTGGAGTTACCAGTGCAGTCCTCACTCCTCAACAGGCTTCTGTGAAGATCGGCGAGGTATTGAAAAAAATACCAGAACTCAAGGTCATCGGGATCGCTGGGCCCGGAGACCCTCTGGCCAACGAAGAGACGTTCGAAGTTTTAGAACTTATACAAAAAACTTATCCCGAACTTACTCCTTGTATATCCACCAACGGTCTTGCTCTTCCCGAATATGCTGAACGCCTCTACTCGCTGGGTGTGAGATTCGTTACGGTGACAATAAATACCGATTCCCCCGAGATCGGTGCCAAGATCTACAGTTCCGTATTATGGAAAGGAAAAAACCACACCGGCATAGAAGGTGCCGAGATCCTATTGGAGAACCAATTGGAAGGCATAAGGAAATGCTGTGAAATGGGAATGATCGTAAAGGCGAACATCGTCATGATCCCTGGGATAAACACAGACAATATTCCTGAACTTGTCAAAAATCTTAGATCGCTCGGAATTTACATTATCAACATCCTCCCTCTGATCCCCGTTCAAGGCACCAAATTCGGTGACCGCAGAGGTCCGACCCCCTCGGAAAGAAAAGAACTCATGGACAGATGCTCATTGGATGCAAAAATGATGCGTCACTGCAGACAGTGCAGGGCCGATGCGATCGGCCTGTTGGGAGAGGACCGTTCTGCTGAATTTTCTGGTTGCGGTTATGGGTCTGGGAATGGTTGCGGACCTTCGGAGAACATCAATAACATGGTAAGGTTCGATCCTGAACGGAAATTTACCATTGCGGTGGCAAGCGATGGAAAGAAAAACATCGATGCTGGATTCGGAAATGCAGAAAGATTCCTTGTATATTCCTACGAAAAGGGGAACATTATCTTTCTCAGAGAGGTCCGCACAGACGGACTGAACGATCACCTGTCCGGAACATCACACAAAGAGCATATCGAAAACATCGTGAACCTCCTTGATGATTGCGACATCATCATCGTGAAGGAGATCGGAGACCTTCCCCGTTCGATCATAGAGAAAAGAGGCAAGAAAATACAGATATCCTCCGCATTGGTAAGAGATGCCATTTCCTCTTTGATATAATATGAACAAAGTCCTGATCTGACACTCACCGTATATATCTAAGCAGAGTATCCTGACCCTATCGGAGAGCATCAAAATGGAAGCTCAGGAACTCAGAGACGCATATATCAATTTCTTCAAATCGAAAGGTCACACACAGATCAGGTCCGCATCCCTTATACCGGAAAATGACCCTACGGTATTGTTCACGACCGCCGGTATGCACCCCCTCGTACCATATCTTCTGGGAGAGAATCACCCTGCCGGTACCAGACTCACCGATTATCAGAAATGCGTGAGGACCGGAGACATAGATGATGTCGGAGACGCAAGCCACCTCACCTTCTTTGAGATGCTCGGCAACTGGTCCCTCGGTGACTACTTCAAGAAAGAATCGATCGCATGGAGTGCAGAACTTCTCCGCACGGTCCTCAAACTCACCCCCGATCAACTTGCCGTCACCGCCTTTGCCGGTGATGATGATGCTCCCCGCGACGAAGAGACCGCCAAACTCTGGGAAGAACAGGGCATTGCGAAAGACCACATATTCTTCCTTCCCAAGGAAGACAACTGGTGGGGTCCCGCTGGCCAGACCGGACCCTGCGGTCCCGATACGGAGATCTTCTTCATTGACAAGACCAAAAAACCCTGCGGTCCAGAATGCAGGCCTGGATGCCACTGCGGATATTACACCGAGATATGGAACAATGTGTTCATGCAGTACTTCAAGGACAAGGATGGGAAGTTCAGTCCCCTGAAGCAGAAGAACGTCGATACCGGAATGGGTCTTGAAAGGGCACTCCGTGTTCTATGTGGCACCGAGACCGTATACGAAACCCCGCTTTTCACCGGCGTTATCTCGAAGATCGAGGAACTTTCCGGTAAGAAATATGAGGATGACAAAAAAGCATTCAGGGTGGTATCCGACCACCTGAGGGCATCCACGTTTCTTATCGCCGATGGTGTGATCCCAACCAAAATGGGTGCAGGATATATTCTCAGACGTCTGATCAGAAGGGCAAGCAGGTACATGTCCGCATTAGGTATCGAGGAATCCGGACATATGAAGGATGTCGCACAGGTCGTCATCAACGAATATTCCACCGCATATCCTGAGCTCAAACAGAATGAACAGACCATCCTCACCACCATTACCGAAGAAGAGGAGAAATTCCACAAAAACCTCAGAAAAGGAATGAGGAGGTTCGATGAGATGATCGCAACCCAAGGTGAAACAAAAGTTCTTGATGGTGGAAAAGTGTTCCAGCTCTACGATACTTTCGGATTCCCCATTGAACTTACAAAAGAACTTGCAGAAGAGAAAGGTTACCAGGTCGATGTGAAAGACTTCGATGAAAGGTTCAAACAGCACCAAGAGACCTCCAGGATGGATACCAACCAGACCTTCAAAGGTGGATTGGCCGACCACACCGAAGAGACCACCAAACTCCACACCGCAACCCACCTTCTCAATGCCGCCCTCAGGACCCTTATAGATCCAGATATCCGTCAGAAAGGTAGCAACATCACTCCCGAAAGGCTGAGATTCGACTTCAACATTGATAGAAAACTCACTCCTGAAGAGCTCGCATCCATTGAGAAGTTCGTCAACGATGCCATCAAAGCTGATCTGCCTGTGGTATGCGAAGAAATGACTCTCGAAGAAGCTCGCGCCAAGAACGCCATCGGTGTGTTCGATAACAAATATGGTGCAAAGGTCAAGGTCTACACCATGGGAGATGTCTCCTGCGAGATCTGTGGTGGACCCCACGTCCAACACACCGGCGAACTTCAGGGATTCAAGATCCAGAAACAGGAAAATGTCGCGGCCGGGGTCAAACGTATCAAGGCAGTTGTCGGCAAATTCGATTGAACTTCACATGGGGGTCTCTCTGATCCCCATGTTTTCAATGTCAGGGAACAATCGAACCTAATTGAGAATGAAAATCAAAGTGGACTGGGCGCGATTTGAACGCGCGACTTCTTGCTTGCAAAGCAAGCGATCTTCCAGCTGATCTACCAGCCCGTATTTTATGGCAATGAGGTTAGCAATATAAATTTTTCTGAACATCTGGCCTGATACAGAATTATATACGGTTCCAACTTACCAGAACCAGATAGAAACCCAGGTTTACGGAGGTTATCATGTACACTCTCGGTAAGAAATTGAAATTCACACTCTTCGGTAAGAGTCACGGACCCTGTGTCGGAGGTATCCTCGAAGGGGTTCCAAAAGATCTTGCTGTAGATCTGGAACAGATGGGCAGAGAACTTGCCCTACGCAAACCTTCCAAAGGGATCGGAACCGACCGTGTGGAAACCGATCTCCCAGTGATCATAAGCGGAATACAGAACGGAAAGACCGATGGTAACAACATAATCCTGGAGATAATGAATGGAAATGTTGATGATTCGAAATATCTTCCGTTCATGGAAACCCCTAGGCCAGGACATGCGGATCTTCCAGCATTATTGGACCTGCCCAAATTCGATATATGTGGCGGTGGACAGTTCTCCGGCAGACTTACCGCACCTATCGTCGCTGCAGGCAGCATCGCCAAAGGTATTCTAACTTCCAAAGGGATCCATATCGGTGCATTTTGCCGGTCCATCGGCACTGTTCTCGATGAGGCCGAAAGAAACATCGAAGATGCTGTGAACTCACGTAACTTCCCTACCAGGGCCTGTTCCAAAGAACTCGATGAAAAAATGTCTGAATGCATCATGGCAGCAAGAAAAGATGCGGACAGTGTAGGAGGTGTGGTCGAATGTATCGTCACCGGACTCCCCATCGGATTCGGTGGCATCTGGTTCGAATCCTTGGACGCTGAACTTGCAGGTGCTATGTTCGGTATCCCTGCCTGCAAAGGTGTAGAGTTCGGAAAAGGATTCGAACTTACAAAAATGAGGGGATCGACCTCGAATGACGCGTACCGTTTCGATGAAGCGGGAAGGATCGTCACACAATCCAACAATATGGGCGGGATCGTCGGAGGTATGTCCGATGGAGCACCGATAGTATTCAAAACTGCTTTCAAACCCACTCCCTCTATCGGAAAAATACAAAATACGGTCAATCTCAAAACTGGTAAGAATGCAGAACTGAAGATCGAAGGGAGACATGATCCCTGCATTGCACCCAGGGCAGTGGCCGTAGTGGAGGCTGTGACCGCATTGGTCATCGCAGATCAGATGGTGAGAGGATTATGACCGAAGACTACTTGGATATCAAAAGAAAGGAAATTGCCGATTGCGACCGCCAGATAATGCTCCTTCTTAAAAAAAGATTGGATCTTGCGCTTGATGTTGGCCATTACAAAGCTGAACACGGACTTGAGGTTAGAAATCATGAAGTGGAGCTCAAAGTGGCTGAAAGATACAGAAAACTTGCCGAAGAATTCGGAATAGATCCCGACCGTATCGAGCTCATCTGCAGGATCATCATGCAAGAATCCGTCGCAAAAGAAAAGATCATTCAAAATGAGAAGTGAATATGACCGATATTGCACAGATCAAAAAGAAAATGCTGTTTTTAGCCATCATCAGCGCAGTTGTCCTGATAGTGTTGACAGTGGTCATAGCCATGAGCTACACCACAATGAACGATTCAGGGCTTGTCTTTTACATGATGGCCGCACCGATAATCCTCACCGCATTGGCATTCGTGTTCGGATATCTAGATATCAACGAAAAAATGAAAGAAGATGATATTTCATATATGGTCCACAGATCCTACATCTTCGGTGGGGTCCTGTTTGCCATTTCATTATTAGTGCTTATTGCACTGTATTTTTCATGAACCCGGCCCATATGGGCCGGAAAATATTTTGATCAACCGAGGTAAGCGCCGCTTACACCGTTGCTGACAAGTTGCTGGTATTTCTTCTGAACACCAGTAACGGGGCGCTGAACGACCTTGACCTTTGCAAGACGGGATTTGATCTCTTCGTCGGTGAGCCTTGCGTTGAGTTTCCTGTTGGGAATGTCGATATCGATGATATCTCCATCCTGAAGAGCGGCGATGGGTCCGAGTTCGTATGCCTCAGGAGATACGTGTCCGATAGCTCCTCCGCGGGTAGCACCGGAGAACCTTCCGTCGGTGATAAGTGCGACGGATTCTCCAAGACCCATTCCCTGAATGATACTGGTCGGAGAAAGCATCTCAGGCATTCCGGGTGCTCCCTTAGGTCCTTCGTATCTGATGACGATAACATCTCCAGCCTGGATCTTTCCGACACGGATGGCCTCGTTGGCATCAAGTTCTGAATCGAAACATTTGGCCTTTCCGGTGAAAACCATCATCTTGGGGCTGACGGCAGCCTGTTTGATAACGGATCCGAGAGGTGCGATGTTTCCTTTGAGGATCGCGATTCCACCCTGTTTGTGATAGGGGTTGTCGAGAGGCCTCAGGACCTCTCCATCAAGGACCTTTGCACTGTCTGCGATCTCAAGAATGGTCTTTCCATTGCAGGTAGGCGCATCTTCAAGGAATTCTTTCAGTCTGTTCAGGATCGCAGGCACACCACCCGCGTTGTCGAGGTCGCGAATGTGGAACGGACCTGCAGGCCTGAGACTGGTGATATGGGGAATAACACGGGAGATCCTGTCGAATTCCTCGATATCAACAGGGCAACCGAACTCTTTGGAGATCGCAGGAATGTGTAGTGCTGTGTTGGTAGAACCACCGATGGCCATGTCCACACAGATAGCATTGTGAATAGAATGGGAATTGAGGATGTCACGGGGTTTGATACCTTTCCTGACAAGCTCGACGATCTTCTTTCCGGTTTCTTTCGCGATAACAAGTTTCTTCTCGTCAAGAGCGAGTGATGTTCCGCAACCGGTCAACGAAAGACCCATTGCTTCGGTGAGGCAGGCCATTGTGTTGGCAGTGAACAATCCGGAACAACTTCCGGCGCCAGGACATGCTTCGCACTCGACCTGGTGAAGGTATTTCTCATCAGCGGCACCGACCTGGACTTTACCGATGGCCTCGAAAACGGTCTGAAGGTCCATGCCTTTTTCAACACCGTTTCCAGCTTCCATTGCACCACCGGTGACGATCAATGCAGGAAGATTCATCCTTCCGGCGGCCATCAACATTCCAGGGGTTACTTTGTCACAGTTGCTGACACCAACCCATCCGTCCATTGCATGGCCTTCGACCATGACCTCACAACAATCAGAGATCACTTCTCTGGAGATCAGGGAATACCTCATTCCCTTGTGACCCATTGCGATTCCGTCACATACGGCGGGAGTTCCGAAAACAAATGGCACTCCTCCCGCCTCTTTGATACCTTCTTTGACCGCATCCACGATCTTGTTGAGGTGAATGTGTCCAGGAACAACATCGTTCCAAGAGTTTGCGATACCGATGAATGGTTTTTCAAAATCTTCATCTTTAAGACCGTCTGCTCTGAGCAGGCTCCTTGCGGGAGCTGCATCGACACCGTGCTTGATGACGTCGCTTCTCATATTATCGTTATGTTTATTGGTAACCCATTTAAAAATCATTCTACGAAGAACATAACAATACTGAATGAGGCCTAGACCGCATACGCATTGACCGGACGATAAAACAATGGATAATCCTAAAAAGGGGGTTGACCCCGATTAGAAATAGAACAGGAAAAACCTGAAAAAGTTTAGATCAGTTGTTGCGGAGCACGATCTCGATGTTGACTCCATCGGGAACGCTGATCCTCATAAGCTGCCTAAGAGCACGCTCATCCGCATCAAGGTCGATAAGCCTCTTGTGGATGCGCATCTCCCACCTGTCATAGGTCTCGCTGCCTTCTCCATCGGGAGATTTCCTGCAAGCGACCCTTAATTTTTTGGTAGGGAGGGGAACGGGGCCACGAATTGCAACGCCGGTCCTTTCAGAGATGGCTTTGATCTGTCCGCAGACCTCATCGACCATCTGGGGGTTGGTGCCACTGAGAGAGATTCTAGCACGCTGAGACATTAATATTCCTCTTTTATGAGACAGGGGAGGGGGAGGACCCCCTCGACCCTGAATAAGGGATCAGTTTGCACGCTCGACTTCGGTGCAGACACCGGCGGCGACGGTCTGACCCATGTCACGGATAGCAAACCTTCCGAGCGGAGGGAATTCCTTTGCGGGCTCGATGACGAGGGGCTTCATGGGTTTGAGCTTGACAACAGCGTTGTCACCGTTCTTGAGGAAGGACAGGTCAGTGAGGGGCTTTCCAGCACGGTTGGCGGAAACGATCTCGATGAACTGACAGGCAACCTGTGCGGTGTGAACGTGGAACACAGGGGTGTATCCGACAGTGATGACGGAGGGGTGATTCAGCACGATGATCTGAGCGGTGAAGGACTTGGCAACTGCGGGTGGGTTGTCAACAGGTCCAGCGACGTCTCCTCTCTTGATGTCGTTCTTGGCAACTCCACCAACGTTGAATCCGACGTTGTCTCCAGGCTCTGCTTTGGGCATGGACTCGTGGTGTTCCTCGATGGATTTGACGACACCAGTGACGTGGGAAGGCTCGAAGATGACCTTCATGTTGGGGGTCATGACTCCGGTCTCGACACGGCCGACAGGAACGGTTCCGATACCGGTGATGGTGTAAACATCCTGAACAGGAACACGGAGGGGCTTCTCGGTGTGCTTCTCAGGAACGACAAGGGCGTCAAGTGCCTGGATAAGGGTAGGTCCGTTGTACCAGGAGGTGTTGGCGGATTTGTCTTTGATGTTGTCTCCCATGTATGCGGATACGGGGATGAAGGGGATGGTGTCGGTCTTGTTTCCGACCATCTTGAGGAGCTTGATCATTCCTTCTTTGGCCTCGTTGTACTTGGCCTGGTCGTATTTGACTGCATCCATCTTGTTGATGGCGACGATGATCTGCTTGACACCAAGGGTGGTAGCAAGGAAGACGTGCTCTTTGGTCTGAGCCTGGGGACCCTCGATTGCGGAGCATGTGATGATTGCTGCGTCTGCCTGGGAGGTACCGGTGATCATGTTCTTAACGAAGTCACGGTGTCCAGGAGCGTCGATGACGGTGAAGAAGTACTTGTCGGTCTCGAATTTCTTGTGGGCGACGTCGATAGTAACTCCTCTCTCCCTCTCTTCCTTAAGTCCATCCATGACCCAAGCGAAGTAGAAGGATCCTTTTCCTTTCTCCTCGGCTTCTTTCTTGTATTTTTCGATGACGTGGGGGTCGATTGCACCGGTCTCGAGAAGGATCCTACCGGTAAGGGTGGATTTTCCGTGGTCGACGTGTCCGATGATGACTAAATTCATGTGCGGTTTGTTGCTTGCCATGTCTTGTCTCTCCTTAGTTATTTTTCAAACTTGGTTTTTGTCGATAAGGGTGTTTATATTTAAAGGTTTTAGAACCTTGCCTCACATACCGGAGTAATAACTAGCATCGTAAGGCTGTGGGTTCATTCCCTTGCGGGTCCTGATCTCTCCGACGACCTTCTTCTGAAGATCTGGCGGGAGTTGCTTGAATCCTGCGTTCTCGATAGACCAAATGGCACGGCCCTGGGTCGAACCACGGATATCGGACGAGAATCCGAACATATCAGCGACGGGAACTTCGGCGGTGACAGTGGAGTCGGCTCCTTCCTGTCCCATTCCGACGATGGTTCCACGCCTCTGCGTGATCTGGTTGGTGACACCTCCCATGTAGTCAGGAGGAACTTCCACGTAAAGTTTCTGCATAGGCTCGAGAAGGATCCTTCCAGCCTCACACATAGCACCGTATATACCGTCCCTGACCGCAGGGATGATCTGAGCAGGTCCCCTGTGGATGGTATCCTCGTGGAGTTTTGCATCCATAAGGCATACCTTGAGTCCGGAAACCTTCTCACCTGCGAGAGGTCCTTTCATCATAGCTTCCTCAAAGGACTGCTTCACAAGTTCCATGGTCTCGTGGAGGTACTGAATACCCTTGGTGAGGTCGATGAGAACATTGGTGTTCTTGAAACCGACAACACCTTTGGCTTCGGTGACATCCATTCCGAGATCGGTGAGCTGTTTTGCAAGTGCTTTGGGATCTTTGATCTTTGCATCGGGGTCGATGTCACCCTTGTGGATGGCATTGACGACAGATTCCTCAAGAGGAGACACAAGGAAGTAGAACTTGTTGTGCTTGTTGGGAGATTTTCCCTCGAACTCCTTGGGGTTCTTTCCTTTGACACATTCTTGATAAACGACAATAGGTGCGGATGCGACGATGTCGACGCCCTGTTCGTTCTTGATCCTGTATTCAGTGATCTCAAGGTGAAGTTCACCCATACCGGACATGAGGTGTTCTCCGGTCTCCTGGTTGATCTCGATGTTGAGTGAAGGGTCTGCCTTACCGATGGTCCTGAGAACCTCGATGAGCTTAGGCAGGTCTGCCATGTTCTTGGCTTCGATGGCTTTGGTGATGACAGGTTCAGAGTAGTGGGCCATCCTCTCGAAAGGCTCCATGTCGGGAACAGAGGAAACGGTGGATCCTGCGATGGAATCCTTGAGTCCAGTGAGTGCGACGATGTTTCCTGCTTTACACTCTTCGACAGCGATCCTGTCGGCTCCGACCATGAGGTAAACTCCCTGAACACGCTGAGGTGCCTGGACACCGGGGATGTAAAGGGTCATACCTTTGGTGACGGTTCCTGAGAACAGCCTTCCGATGGC
>CAVHHN010000046.1:0-14223 GCA_963635855.1 Faecalibacterium sp. CAG:74
CAAAAGCGGTCATATCGAACTTTCATGATGTAGCCATATTTGACGAGAATTTAGGATCGTTAAAATCATTAGGTCCAGCAACTCGTAAAACAATTGGGCCCGCCTCCTACAAAGACTATATGGAAGCTCAGAAAGAGGCCGAAAATAAAAATGAGGATCCAAATGCCAGTCGCCCCTCTACCAAGGACCGGCACTGAATCCTCTTGAAATTCATTCAGAAGTCGGAACTTCCCTGTTCTTCTTTCCGAAGAACAATATCACTGCGAAGACAATGATCGATAATGGCATTGAGACGATCAATGGATCGCAGAATGAGATGCTACCATCAAAGAGCACTGAATTTCCAGTGAGCAATTTACAGATGGGTAGGAACACAGACATCGATTTGTTGATGAACAGGGCCCAAAACAGATAGGAGATAGTACCTATAGAGATGCTCCAGATAGCTGCGACCTTGTCAGGATTTCCTTTGGTGTAAAGTCCGTGTACGAAACTTGGAAGCAAGGCCGCTGCTGTGATCCCCATAAAGAGCGATGTCGCTTTGGCGATGATATCATTAGGCATAATGTAACAGTAAAGGACCACCAAGACCATCATCACCGCGGTAATGATCCTGTTGATACGGACGTTACCAGAATCCGCCTCACGCATCTTCTTCTTGTTCTCGGCCAAGGTGTAGAGATCATACCCTCCAGCAGCTCCGATGGTATGCATGAGTGCACTGATAGTTGATATGCTGGCACATACAAGACTCAACAAGAAAAGACAAATGAAGAAGTCGCCACCGAAATACCCATCGAACAGTTCTAGGATAAACTGAGGGATGATGAAATCGATGCCTAAGGACACATACTCAGACGCGACCTGTCCATGTTCATTGAAAAAGAACACATTGCTGAGTGCACCACAAGTATACGCAGATCCAACAATGACAAGCATGAATATGCTACCGACGATGAGGGACCGGTTGAGCATTTTATCATCTTTGGCAGACATGAATCTCACGATTAGTTGGGGCTGGGTGAGGACACCTAAACCTACACCCATAAGGAATGTGGTCACGACCAGCATCCATTCGCTGGATCCGAAACTAGCTACATTTGTCCACCCATTGAAACCATCAAGAGTTCCTGGTGAAAAAGGAGCAATTCCTTTATCCCAGAGGTCCGAAAGTTGTTCGAATCCGTGGGTGAATCCACCAAGTTCCAAACCGGTTACAACCAAGATCACGACCATTCCAAGGAACATGATCCCCGCTTGGAAAGCGTCATTGTACATGACCGCAATTATGCCTCCGTATACAACATAGATCCCGACGATGATCGAAAGTACAATGAGGATAAGATCATAATAATCTGTCAATCCGGTAATAACGGCAACCGAATTCACTCCACCTTTCAAAACCGCAGCACAATAAATGGGCATCATGACAATGATCAATATGGCAGTGAAAGCACGGATCCCTTTGGAATGATACATTTTACCTAGAAGATCTGCAAAGGTCTGAGCACCCAATTTCTTTCCGATACGGCGAGTGCGAGGTCCGAACACAAGGAATGCGACAAAAAGACCGATGAACAGATTGAGGAAACACAACCACATGACGGTGAGTCCATGTGTGGCGGCCTGACCTCCAAATCCTATGACAGCTGATGCAGAAAGGAAAGTGGCACCATAGGACAATCCGATAATGAGCGGATTGGTCTTACTGCGTCCGAGCAGGAAATCAGAGTTCCCCTTGGTGTTTTTGTAACCGTAATATCCTAAAAGAGCAGTTATGATGGCAAAAATGACCAGCATTAAGCTGAAAATAGGTATCGATACCCCCATCATCACTCATCACTTTCCTCGTTGAGGTCTTTTGCCTTGAAACCGACCCAACAACAGGCGATAACAGTGAGGAAGCATCCTAGATAGGATGCGATGATCCAGGGGTTTGTGAGTCCGAAAAAAGTCATTCCATCATGTCCCGTGCTAATTGTTAGCACATAGCACAAATTATGTCAATCCATTATAATAAGATATACGAACTTTTGATCAGAAACGAACGAAAAATGCAAAGAAGTGCATCTCGAATCAGATAAGATCAATGATATCGAATGTACCACAATTGAGATCGATCATCAACATCTTTCCAATAAATGGAGTTCCAGTGGAAGTGATCATTTGGATCACCTGTGTAGCTTCCAATGAAGCTAGTGTGGAGACCATGGAACCCACCGACGGAGTAACAGTACCAGCAGGAGCATCTGCGATCTTCTCGTAAATTTGTTCCAGATCGGGGGTCTTGCCTGGAATGACAACAGTGAGTTGCCCTGTGAAACCGGTTACACCTGCATGAACAAGAGGTTTTCCAGTACGCACTGCATATCTGCTGAGGATCTTCCGAGTTGAAATACGATCCAAACAATCGACAAGAATATCACAGTCATGGAACAGTTGATCGAGATTATCTTCGCTTAAAAACTCATTAAAAGCGATGACCTTGATATTAGGATTGACCGAAGTCAACCATTCTTTCATAAGGTCGGCCTTGTGTCCAGATTCCCCCTCCCGATACACGAATTGACGATTCAGATTTGTAATATCTGGAACATCACCGTCAGCGATCATGAGGTTACCAACACCGGCCGATGCAAGGTTTGTCAAAAGGGTTGTGCCCAGACCACCACATCCTGCCACACCGACCTTTGCATTGCGTAACTTTTCCTGACCTTCGTCCCCGAACAGAGGAGATTGTCTGAAATAACGATCAGGGTTCATAGTGAATCTGCAAACTCCGTCAACAAAGTGAGAGCTGTGAATACCGTTTCAGAACGAACTGAATCGCGATCTCCTGAAAAATGAAATTCCTTGACAGAAACAGACTCTCCGTCAGCAACGGCAATGAAGACCGTCCCAACAGGTTTTGTTACGGTAGCACCTGCAGGGCCGGCAATACCGGTGACCGCAACAGAAAGATCGGTATCATATGCCGAAAGCACACCTTTCGCCATACATCTGGCAGTAGCCTCACTGACAGCGCCATATGCAAAAAGGATCCCACGCGGAACCTTGAGCATGTTCTCCTTCGATTCATTAGAATAAGTGATGGCGCCACCGGCATAATATACAGACGATCCCGGGACGGAAGTTATAGTGGCCCCTATGAGCCCGCCGGTACATGATTCGGCAGTCGAAACGGTAAGGTTCTTTCTTTCCAGAGACCTCAACAATTTCTCAGCAGCTTCGACAAGTCTTTTTTCCATCAGATGACCTTCATATTGTGGCCCCATCGGCCCGAGTGAAACTGGCGATCCTCCCTACGCCATCGATCTTATCGATGACCTCGGCCACAGACCGAGGAACAAGTGACCTCCAATCACCGCCTTCAGCGATCCTTCTGCGAACCTCGGTCCCAGAATAGATCTCACGATTATATAGTGGGGATGCTTTGATATTGAATCCAGCTTCCGAAAAGAGACGTTTGGTGAAGGGGTTGTTGCTATAAACATTCACAAACGGTGGACACATCGATACAACATGAGATACCCAGACACTGTATCTATTAAGATCTTCGATCGGTACGATGGAGTAATTGGCTATCCCCTCGGCCTTGAGGGTCTCTTCGATCATAAGATATCTCTCGCCAGCAGTAAATGGATTCTCTATGGTGTGAGAATATTGTGCACTTCCGATCCCGATAGTAAGATGATCGGACTCACTGGCACATTTGCGGATCACCTCCATATGTCCGAGATGGAGGGGCTGGAACCGACCAATGACAAGAGAATATTTCTCGAAATCCTTGATCGAATCCCAGCGACATCCGCAAGAGATGTTCATTCCTCCTTGGTCTCAGGAGCAACAGTATCTGCTGCAGGTGCTTCGGATGAAGGTTCTACAGGCGCTTCAGAAGAGGGTCCAACAGGTTCGGAAGGTTGAGACTCAGATGCCGTGGCTTCTTTCTCGATCTCAGCCTCCTCCGCAGCCATATCTGGGGTGAATTCCTCCTCTATCGGAGGGATCCACTCAACAGCGGTAGAACCATTGGGGTTGAGATGATCGAGTTTCTTGAGGAGTTCCTCTTTCGCCTCACAGTCTTCGAATGCGAATTCTGCAACATCACGATAGGTGGTCATTCCGAAGACCTTCATGGTATCAGAATATTTCTTGCGGATCATAACGTCCTTGAGGTTGCTGACCGGCACTAAGCCGACAGTAATGCCCGCACCTGCTGCTGCTTCGAGTTTAGCAGTGGCAGCACCGATCGGAAGGACAAGTCCCCTAACGTTGAGACTTCCGGTCATAGCCACATTCTGCCGGATCGGGATGTTGTAGTATGCTGAAAGAATGACAGTGGTCATAGTAACAGATGCCGAGTCCCCTTCCACACCCTCGTATGTACCGATGTACTCGAGATGGATATCATACTTCGACATCTCCTCGCCGATGATGCTCTTGAGTACTGCAGAAATGTTCTGAACTGCTTCCTTGGCGATCTCCCCAAGCTTTCCGGTGGCGATGATCTGCCCTCCATCTTTATGGATGGATGGAACAGCGGCGGCCACGATCGGGAGCATGATTCCTGAATATTCGGCCATTCCGTTTCCGGGATCAAGTGCTGCAAGTCCGTTGACCTGTCCGACCTTTGATCCCTCGGTCTCGAAGAGCTGGTAACTCATAGATCCCTCGACCTGACGGTCAGCGATCTGCTGTTCGAGAGAACGGGCGTTAATCATAGCAGCCAACACATCGTCCCTCGTGACCATTCCTGCGACACGAGAGACCGCAAGGTCTCCAGCGACACGAATAAGTCCACCGAGTTCTCTGAACCTCAAGGTCAACTTTCCTTTCCTTCCAGCACGGCGCTGGGCTTCTTTGACGATCACACCAACGGCATATTTGTCAAAGTGGGGGATCTTTCCATCCTTGTTGACCTCCTGCGCAACAAACCTTACGACAGCCATCCTGTTCTCATCGGTATCAGGCATGTTGCTCCTCATGTAGATCTCGTAACCATATCCTCTGATCCTTGACCTGAGTGCAGGGTGCATCCCCTGCATCGCATCAAGGTTACCTGCACACACAAGAACGAAATCACAAGGCACGGGTTCGGATTTGACCAATGCACCAGAAGACCTGTCGGACTGCCCGGTGATGGCCATCTTCTTCTCCTGCATGGCAGTAAGAAGTGCCTGCTGGGACTCTGCCC
Source organism: Faecalibacterium sp. CAG:74 (assembly GCA_963635855.1). Taxonomy (GTDB): domain Archaea; phylum Thermoplasmatota; class Thermoplasmata; order Methanomassiliicoccales; family Methanomethylophilaceae; genus Methanomethylophilus. The sequence continues at coordinate 5,195 of CAVHHN010000046.1, forward strand.
TGAGGGTGTTGATCTCATCGATGTAAAGAACACCTTTGTTGGCCCTGTGGATATCTCCTGCCTCTAACCTCTGATGAGAGGGAGTCTCGAGACCTCCGGACTGGTAAGGATCGTGACGGACATCTCCGAGAAGAGCACCGGAGTGGGTTCCGGTGGCATCGACGAAAGGTGGTAGTTCATTTGCATCATGTCCGACAAGTAATTTGGGCACAAAGGAGGAATCGGTCCTGGAACCAAGCGGATTCCTAACAAACAACAGAAGGATCATGACCGCGAAGAGAGCAATGTAAAGTACCGTGAAACTCTGGAAAACGAATGAACCGATGAAACCGAGTATCACGATGACGGCACAGGCGTAGACATAAGAAGTGTTCTTTTGGTTCTTTGCCATGGCCGCCTGGGCCTTTTGTTGTTGAACGACCTGTTTTCCTTTACCCGCAGGGAAGGTCCTCACACGGGGCTCGTTCTCATCCTCGGGATTAGAATATGCAACGATGTCCTGAAGATCGTCTTTGGGAAGATATTCGACCATTGAATTGGCGAGCATCGACTTTCCAGTACCAGGTTCTCCGATCAACATCATGTGCCTTTTCTGTGCCGCGGCCTTTTTCATGACCTCGACCGCCCGGTCCTGTCCGATCACACGGTCAGACATCTTCTCTGGGATGGTCACATCCCGGGTGGATTTGAAGGTCTGGTTAGAAATCCATTCTTCGACGGTTACGTCGGTCAGAACGGGATCGTTCTCGTCTTTGTTCTCCATTTTGTTACCTTCGGTATTAAACAGGGTTGAATGCTCTTCTGAATTAAAGTTGGTTTCTTTGTCCTCGGTCAATTGAATGCCCCCTTTCTGGCCATGACGACCAGTGCGATCGCCGTGACGAGACATATGAGGCCCGTGAAGATCCACGGGGCGTACTCTGTGATGGTTGCCAGAAGGTCTTTCTCCTCCGGCCAACTGTACCCATCAACGTTGAGGGTCTCTGATCTGAAATCATAGGTAAGACCAGCGATTACACTGTTCGAAAAGGCCGCATGGAGCTTACCGAACGCATTACCGTCAACAGCAGTATACGTTCCAGCGGCCAACCAGGTCTCTTTGTTGCTGGAACTTGCATTCACATAAACATCCACGGCGTATGCTTTACTGTCAATGCACACAACATTCCAAGCAGTGAAGGCACAATTACCGTTGGTCCCGTAGACCTGGGTGCACTGAACTCCACTCTTATCACAGAGCGCCTTGAAAACCGCTGCAAATGCTTCAGTGGTCAGGTAATAGGAACCATCAGAGACATTACCCTCAGCGATCGCATAGAACGTCCTAGCAAATACATGACCATCTGTCGTATCAGTGACCTTGTAGGGATCCGAGGTCAACACCTTGTTTATCGACCTGATCTTCTCACTGACAGAATTTCCATCAATGGTGATCTTGTCAATGGCGGTGTTGACGGCCGCTACAGCATTTTTAATGAAGTTCTCAGCTGCAAACTGATCTGGGACTGCGATATGTAAAGTAGCAGAGGATGCGGAATTGATAGTCACTGTCGGCTTGACATCTGACAGGGTCCAGGTCCAGAATGCCCAATCCATATTCTTGTTGGCATCGAGCTTGGTGGCTTCCCATGCCCTCGCAGCATCATCAACACTGAATTGTGCAGACACTCCAGAAACACTGACCTCGATGTAGTGATCCCCATCAGCACCAGAAACAGTAACAGTATCCGCTTTCAATTCGCATAATTTATCGTAGACCAGCTTCTGATCTGGGGTGAGCTGATTATAGTAGTACTTGTCAAAACTGACCTCGCCCTCCGCTGACGAATTTTCGGCAGCGAGGATGGATGACGAGACAAGTATCGCAATAACGACCAGTATCCCTGTGGCCGTGTGCTTTGTATTCATCTTTTGTGCCAATATAATAATAATATATAAGCGAGACCGCGCAGATTCACAATATTCTGAACCTATTACGTATAATGGCCAATATGCCTCGAGAGGGCAAATGATCGAGGTATTATCCCAACTTTTTAAAAAAATCGATGACCCAGATATTCAAAACGATATGAGATGCCCTACTGAAACCACACTCAGGACAAATGATGATACTGACGAACGTATAGTTGTTCCTGCTGACATAATGCGATCGATACTTACAAGATTCGAGAGATATCATCTACACGAACGTTAGATGGATCCAAAACAGTGGTGTTCCACTCAGAACTGTTTCCAAAATTCTGTATCACCTACCTCAGCGACGAATATTCTAGAAAGGAATAGTATTCGAATCAAAAAGCTGGTCTTGCGGGTAGGACTCCCAGCGAGGGAAGCCCTTACACCCGCAATAAAAGGTTTAATTTCTTCTGACCGTGGTCAGAAGAAGAATAAGTCAAAAAGTGCCGGTTGCTGAAAACTTAAACGAGATGCAGTCAGATCCGTTGAATGTCAGCATACTGGCAATTTCCGCGGGATCGTTCGTTCCAAGATCCACCCTGAAGGAGGGGGCCCAAACTCTTACCTCCACTGTGTAGTAATGGTTGGTTTTCGCAATAAAGTAGTCAGTCTCAGAAATGTCATGGGAAGTGCCATCGTCGTCTATTAACATAACATCACAAACAATGGGGTGGTCACCACCGGCATTCCAGACATCATACATATCGGCGGTGCCTGGCTGCTTTGTATACTTTGCAGAACCGAAGATCTTGGTTTCCTCGACATTTGACTGAACCTTGACATAGAAATAGCAGGAACAGACAGAGCCGATGACCTGGGCAGTAAAATCACCACCTAATGTCTTTTCTGTATATGTTTCGACATCATTAAAGTAGATAGAGTCGGAAGGGAGAGGCGTTGGATTGGGGCTTGGTTCGTGCCTGTATAGTTCAATTGCATAGTAATCTGCGGCGATGTATCCGTTTCCGCTGATCGAACTGCTGTATGCGTATGCGACACCTGTAAGAGTTACTGCACAGAGCATCACCACGATAAGGGGCGCCAAGAATTTTTTCTTTAACCCCTTCTCGTCCACGTAATTTGTAGTCATTCGAGTTTCCTCTTTAGTTTAAAGGTGTTTTATCCATTTACGACCATCTTCTGACGGGTGACAAATTGGACAGCAGGACATTCCACTGCATATATGATTTTTATCCATTCGCAACCCTCTTCGGACAGTATGCTCGCTTATCGCAAATCAACCAAGGCAGGCAAATTGCCTATCGTTTTGGCTAAAATCGGTTCGATATCACCATATATATCCACTTTGAAGACAAAATTCGAACAAAACTTAAATAACGGATTTTGACGGGCCCTTGCAATCACCTTGTAATATGTTTGAGATTTTTTGCATGTTCCCATCACGATGGGTGACCATCTGACACTATACTTCGAAGGATCTATAGTGATCAGTTGCGTATATTCGTTTTCTCCCCTCATCGCTTTCGTATCAGGTTTGGGGGAGTTTGCCTATAGGAGTCCGATCCAGTGATGTCATAATACAGCATTTTCCATAATATATTTAATACATCTTTTCTGAATCAGTCTGCTTTTTGTCTACACAGTTTATATATATTAATAATACAACAATTATGTAATAGTTTGAAGGTGAAACTATGAAGTACATATCGATTATTGCCGTTACATCGCTAGTTTGTATATTGGCATTCATAGCATTGTCAGACACAGATTCGTCGGAAGCCGCTTCGAGTTGTCCTGATATATGCGATGAGAATGTCAGTAATGAATTTGTTAGTGCAACAGGGGTGCTTGAAGCAACGTGTGAACTTGATCTCCCATCTACAGATTCAGTTTCAGTCATGCCCCTAGATCCACCACCCATTGATGACGAATTCCATAAGGAAAGACTCAAAGATGATCCAGATATGTGTTTCGTCGTGAAGATAGCATACGAATTACTGGGTTTCCTTATGATACTCACGATTTGATTATGATCGAGAAGAGGATCATTGGAATCTGATTTCAACATCCAATCTACATTCGATTTGATACAGTCGAAACATTGAACGCACAGTAAGGAAGTACATTCCTTTCTGTTGTCATCCAAACACTTTTCAGGATAGGTGCCCTAATATTCGTTAGTGGGGCGCCATCCATTTTTCAGGGGTTGACACACATCTATCCTCGGTAATTTTCGAAAATCCGAAAAGATAGACCTTGATCTCGATAATCAACATATGAATTCTGTTGAACCTCCCACAGGATTAATATTAAAAATCAATTACCTCACTTTATGAAATTCAGGGACCTGGATATTCCAAACCAATTGAAGGACGCTCTCGAAAAGAAAGGATTCCTCGAGATGTATCCCCCTCAGGCGGAAGCCATACCAAAAGCCCTGACAGGAAAAAACCTTGTTGCAGCGGTCCCCACCGCCAGCGGAAAATCGATGATCGGCTTCATTCCTGCTATGAACATGGTCCTCCGCACCAGACGTAAGGTCCTTTATATCGTTCCCCTAAAAGCACTTGCATCTGAAAAAAGAGATGACCTCGATGAATTCTCGAAAATATTGAATTCAGATGGCAAAAGTGGATTCAAAGTGATAATGAGCACTGGAGACCCGGACAGAGATGATGATGTAAGCTCTGCTGACATCGTGATCGCCACTTCTGAAAAAGCAGATTCGATGATACGCCATGGGAACAAATGGATCGAGGGATTAGGGCTGGTCATCGCTGACGAGGTCCACATGATCCACGAACCCGGCAGAGGCCCGACCTTGGAGATAGCTATCACCAAATTCATGCACAGGATCTCAGATCTTCAGGTGATCGCATTATCTGCCACAATATCCAACTCTTTGGATCTGGCACTATGGTTGAATGCGGAACATGTCAAGATGGATTGGAGACCGACGAGATTAAAGAACGGGGTCTATCTCGACGGTACGATCCGCTTTGACGATGGTTCAGATGTTGAAGTGCCTCCGGAAAAAGAACCGATTTGGGGAATGATCAAACAGACCGTGGAGGAGGGTGGACAATGTATCGTCTTTGTCAACTCCCGTAGATCTACCGAATCCGTGGCATCCAAGTTCGCCAAGAAAATGGCCGGTCTTACAGGGACCGAACTCTCGGAAGTAGATAAGATCCTCTTAGAAGGTGGCGATGAAAGCACCCCGGTGGGCAAAAAACTATGTGAATGCGTCTCATGCGGCATTGCATTCCACCACGCAGGTCTTGATTACGGACAGAGGCGCACTGTGGAAGAAGGGTTCCGCAACAGGACCATAAAATGTATCATCGCCACACCCACTCTTGCGGCGGGGATCAACCTTCCTGCAAGAAGGGTGATCGTCAGGGACACCACCCGTTTCGAATCCAACATGGGTAACACTGATATCCCCGTTATGGAGATCCGTCAAATGTGTGGAAGGGCCGGCAGACCAGGTTATGATCCCTGGGGCGAAGCAGTGCTAATGGCCAAAAACATTGACCATTCCCAACATCTGTTCGACACATATATCTTCGGAGACACCGAACAATTGGTTTCGAAACTTGGTGATGAAAAAGTACTGAGAAGTCATATCCTGGGCCTTATTGCAACAGGTGATGCAAGTTCTGAGGAGGAGATCGTCTCTTTCCTTGGAACCACCTTCTATGGATCCACCACCAGTATGTATGGTGCGGAGGAAGCTGTGGCCAATGTTGTCGATTTCCTTTCGGAACAAGGCATGATCGAACGCACTGGTGACAATGTCCGCATACTTCCATTCGGAAAACGTACCTCAGACCTGTATATCGATCCATGGACCGCGGTCATCCTAAAAAAAGCTATTTTGAATATGACCGAAGATACTGATGAGTTGCAGATCATGCAGGCCATTTCCTGCACCCCAGATATCATGGGAATGTATCCGAAGAAGGGAGATGAAGAGGAACTTCAATCGATCGATGATGAATACGATGGAAAATACCTGTGTTCCATCAACGATGAATGCGGTGGCTACTATTCCTCCGATATGAGTTGGGACATTCATATGGCCGACCTCAAAACAGCCCTTGTACTAAAAAGATGGATACAGGAAATTTCTGAGGATACACTGACCGAACAGTTAAAGATCGGCCCAGGAGACATTCGTTCCCGTGTCGATTCGGCCAATTGGATCCTCTATGCAATGAATGAGATCGCATTGACGGGCGGACTCCGTCCAGAATGTACAAAAATCATAAGACCTTTGATAACGCGCATTAAATATGGTGTTAAGGAGGAACTTGTCCCCCTTGTCACATACCGTGGTGTCGGCCGTAACAGAGCTAGGACCTTGTATAATAACGGCGTCCGCACCAGACAGGACATCCTCAATATCGATATCAAACAACTTGCGGATCTACCCAAGATCGGGCATGCCCTTGCAGAAAGTTTGAAGAAACAGGCAGGGTACGTTCCCAAAGTTGTTGAGGAACCTGTGCGCGATATCGTCGATGATGAGCTGGAATATATGCTTGAAAGGATGAACGCCGAAGAAGAAGCACGCAAGTCCCAGGCAGAAACGAAATCTCCCGGACCAAAGAGCAAACAGTTGTCGATCGACAACTTCTAAAAAATAAAATGGTGCCGGTTGTGGCACCATAAAGGGTTTCAGTTCTCGTTAAGGATGCGCTCAGCGTCCGAGACCTCGTTCTTACAAGAAATAGGCTGAGGAACGTTGGCAAGGATGGTGTCGGGATCTTTCAGACCGTTTCCGGTACAAATGCAAACGACCTTCTCACCAGCTTCAATGATTCCCTGCTCCCTGAGTTTCTTCATTCCCGCAACAGATGCTGCAGAAGCAGGTTCCACACAGACACCTTCTTTCCTTCCGAGGAGAAGTTGTGCTTTGATGATCTCCTCATCGGTAACGGTAGTACAGTAACCTTTGGTGTCGTAGATCGCTTTCAGTGCTTTCTTTCCAGAGATCGGGTTTCCGATACGAATAGCGGTGGCGACGGTCTCAGGATGGGGTTCGGCGATGAAATCACGCGCACCCTCGGAGAAAGCAGTGGCGACAGGGCAGGCACCAGCAGCTTGAATACCTGTCAGTTTGGGGATCTTATCGATCCAACCTACCTCTTTAAGTTCCATGCAGGCCTTGTAAACAGCCCAGATGTTGGCTGCATTTCCGACTGGGAGAATGACCCTGTCAGGAACCTCATAATTGAGCTGATCGATGATTTCGAAAAGTACGGATTTCTGACCTTCGGGACGATAGGGGTTGATAGAGTTGAGAAGATACAGTTTCTTCTCATCGTGCATCTTCCTTGCAAGGGCGAGAGCGTCGTCGAAATTTCCATCGACAGAAAGTACCTTTGCACCGAAGAAGAGAGCTTGTGCAAGCTTTCCCATAGCAACCTTTCCGGATGGAAGGAACACAGCACATTTCATGCCTGCCTTGGAAGCATATGCAGCAAGTGCCGCAGAAGTGTTTCCAGTGGATGCACATCCGACGATCTTGGCTCCGAGCTCTTTAGCATGGGAAACACCCATGGTCATTCCACGGTCCTTGAAGGAACCTGTGGGATTAAGTCCTTCGAATTTGATGTAAGCATCTTTGACACCGACCTCGGCACCGAGGGCCTCGGTTTTGTAAAGTGGGGTTCCGCCTTCCTGGATAGAGACCTTATGATTGATATCGACCGGCATGAATGGAGCATATCTCCAAACTCCGATCGGGGTGCTTCTGAGATCCTCAGGATTGAGTGCCTTGGCCTCAGAAAGATCCATCTTAACGGTCAAAAGACCTTTACATTTAGGACAGAGATTTGCATATGCATCGCTAACCTCGGCCCCACATTCCCAGCAAACTACTTTGTGTGCAGCCATGATCATAACCTTCTGCATCCGGTACCGCATTCGGTGACCCAGATGTCACATTTTAAACCGTTTTCATTGAATACATTACGGACAGCTTCCCCGATGGTTTCACCATTGTGTGTATCCTTGTCATAGAATGACATAACACAAGGGCCTGAACCTCCAAGGAAGGACACAACAGCCCCATGAGACATTGCTGCCTTCTCGGCCTCCTTCAAATGTGGAACGAGATGTGCACGGGCAGGCTCAAAGACCACATCACCGACAGACCTTCCGATAAGTGCCAGATCTCCGACACTCATAGCGTACACGAGCGATGATGCGTGACCCACGTGATATACGAGGTCACGGATCGGTACGGATTCGGGAAGAACGGCCCTTGCGGCAGCGGTCAAGACCTCTATATCTGGAAGGGCCACGACAAGGCCCAGGTTCTTCGGGGGCTGGACCTTCAAAACCTCAAACGGCTCATAAGAGCGAATGATTGTAAAACCGCCCAGAATACAAGGTGCAACGTTATCTGCGTGCATCGTACCGGAGGTATAACCTTCAGCAGCCGCTGCACAAAGAATGACCTGATCGATAGGTAACTTCTCTCCGGTCAATACATATCCCAGATATGCTCCTCCTGCCGCAGATGCACCAGATGATCCCATCCCACTTCCAGGGCGGATACCTTTGATGATCCTCACCTCGACCCCGAAATCCGCACTGGTCCTTTTTAGGACTTCTGAAAGAGCGATGGTGACGGAATTTTTCGCTGGGTCTTTGGTGATCTTTTCAGCACCAGGGCCCTCGATGCTACTGATGATGATCCCAGAAGAGATCTTTCTACCCTCGATGATATCATAGGGTTCGCTGAACGCAAGGCCGAAAGTATCGAATCCTGCGCCAATGTTAGAGGTGGTTGCAGGTGCTGCAATCCTAACCCATTCGGTGTCCATTATGAATCTCCAGAGGTTCATATCCCTACTGTATAAAAAAAGGTTCACTCAGCATATCCCGTTAAAACCAAACTATTTGCTTTCAGGTCTAGAATGAAGTTTCAAAGATGGTGCTGATGGATGATGGACATTTCTCAACATCGACCAAATTGGAACCAAATTGGTGAAGATAGAAATGTGATTCCTAAGGTGGGGCAAAAGCCCTGCCATAGAATCACCCTCAGATGAAATGATTTTTAGCATTAGATTCGGGAAAACAGCATATCAGACCTG
>CAVHHN010000047.1:0-13994 GCA_963635855.1 Faecalibacterium sp. CAG:74
CCGATCGGAATTTTCAGTTTCTGCTCGCCCTCGGCCATACTTGGTATATTGTGTTAAGGACTATAAAGAAGACGTTATTGAGACCTTTAAAGGTTCTAGAAAGAAGGGTCCCGTTGAAACCATGTCTCAATGACTGATCTTAGGGTCGGTCTTTTCATTTTTCAAATTAGATTCCTTTGAATCCCCTGTGTGGTTCTGAACAATTACAATCAGGGAGGGGTTAGACAACTACAGAGAGAAAGTACTCTGCTTACTGCGATAGCGTTCAACGTTTCGAATTCGATCAAATCGAAATTAGGTTGGTATGGGCAGCATGATCTCAATGGAACCCACTCACAGGTTTAACGATCAGATCTCATGATAAAACAAGATGATATCAGAATAGCTTCCATCATCCATCCTGAATCCGCCTGGAACCAAACCGATCCGTTTGAATCCACAGCGTTCGTAAAGATGGATTGCGTGGATATTTGATGCGACCACGGCATTGAACTGAATTAAGCGAAAACCCATTTCATGGGCTATTTTGAGAGAATGATTGACCAACATCTCTCCGATGTGTTTTCCGCGCACATCCCTTGCAACCGCATAACTGCAATTCGCGACATGTTCGCAACGACCTACATTATTGGGATGTAGAATGTAAAGACCCAGTACCGAATCTCCATCAACAGCTATTCCGGTGAACGTCTGTGAGGAAAAGAAAAGACCAGCATCTTCTTCATTGAGTAGATCCACCTGTGGAAAAGCAATACCGTCGCTAACAACCTGGTTCCAGATCTTCATGGCACCTTCGAGATAGCGTGGATAATAGGGTTCAATGGTTATCATCAATACTCCTCCATTTCAGGAGATGCGTGGACTTCCGTGGTTCTTACGGAAGGTGATAGAGATCCATCCTCGATCGCATATTTCGTTACAATAAGCTCGTTGGACTCGCTATCATACCGAAGAATGAACTTCTGATGATCGGTGCCTATCCCTTCGTGCCTCCAGATGGTGAGTCCGTTATGGGCAATCACAACATTATGGTTTGTTGAATTGGTTATAAGGCGATATTGACCGAATTTGTTGACAGTTATCTGGGAGTAATCAAGAATGAAGGTAAGGTGCTGATATCTCTCGATGACCGGAAACGGCACGATGAAGTCAAAGAAGGAAGAGTTGGTACTTTTGAGTAATTTTGCACCACAATTGTTGCAAAAGATATAATCGACATTCTCTTTGAATTTCATCACCCTGCCACATTTGCAGGTCGCCTGAATAGGGGATACTACGTTAACTGGGGTGAGTTCTTTGAATTCAGTGCTGAACAACGCTCCACAATATGAACAGAATATGGATTCGTTGGACTCCGAAGCCCGATGGCAGAATTTGCAATACGGAAGGGTCTTGTCCACAGAGTTCTTGGTGCCGCACCTGCCACAATAGACGAATTCAAGGTCGTCGTCCGCTTGAATGATGGAATTGCATTTTTCGCATTTTACAGAATACATTGCATCACTCCTTGGTTGCTCCCTGGAGCGTGAACGTTGTAATGGTCGTGTCCCCACCCTCATCGGTTTCTTCAATGTATATGTACACGATCCTTCCATCATCGAGGTGCTGTTCCTCGCCACCGTAATAAACAAATCTTGTAGATTCATGTTCTGTGGATTCAACTGTCCACTCTGGGCCGGAAGATACTTTGACCTTCAAGGTAGAAACATCAGGGAAATTCTCCGTTATATCTTCTGGAGTATCCTTGTTCATAATCACGGATGCGATCATATGGTCTTTGATGACGATCGTGGCAGTGCAATCGTTAGTGGAATCGCCATTGTGGATCTCAACATCAAATTCATAAGTGCCATCAGGGCACTTGGTCAAAAAGACCGCATCAGATTCGTTACTACCTGGTTGATCCAACTCGTGAACAAAGTACAAAGTAAGGACAAGAAGGATCACCAAAATACCTGCAAGAAGCATAATTATGTATTTTTTGGAAGCATCGGAAGATTGGAGCGATCTGATCATCTGATCCTTGGCTTTACTCTCATCTTTCAACCGAATAAATTCTCCCGAGGGAATCGTCGGTTCAGAAGTTGGAATGACGTGGGTGATTTTACAACCACAGCCTGAACAGTATATTGCATCTTCAGGATTGAGATCGCCACAATTATTACACTTCATCGGTGCACATCCAATTGATGTTTTGATAACACAGTATATTGCCCTAAATAATTATTTGTCGGACAAAAATGATACAAACGAAATCTATCTGTAAAACGCGAAAGGGGCGTTGAGTGTTGATATCCGAAGAAATAATGACTTTATTGTCATTTTTATTTTTACATATTTGAAAAATAATTATTGACAAACCGATTTAGACAGGATTTTATCTATGTTTTATTGCGAAAAATACAATCCAATCCGTAATCTATATAGTTATCATTATAAAGAGTGGCTTATTTGGATAAATATTAACAATTTCCAGAGAAAAGTGAAGTTATGGACATTGGCATTGCATTATTGTCGCTTCTCGCAGGTATCGGTGTGTTTCTTATCGCCTGCACCATGTTAAGCGGGAACCTAGAAACAATCTGTAGCAGCAAACTTAGAAAGCTTTTTGCCAGAGCCTCGGAGAAAAAACTTGTAGGTGTCGGTATCGGTGCCGCTGCTACCGCTGCGATCCAGAGTTCCGGAGCCACAACGGTCCTTGTCATCGGATTCGTGAATGCGGGGATCATGTCCCTTGCGTTGGCAACGACCATCATCTATGGTGCGAACATCGGTACGACGATGACCGCCCAGATCGTCGCCTGGGGTTCAAGTGGCGGATCAAATCTCTTAATGTACTTCTTCGCAGCTCTAGCCGGTGTTGGCGCATTCCTATCCGCTTATGCTAAGAAAGATAAAACACGCAGTGTAGGCAATGTCCTCGCCGGATTTGGAATGCTCTTCGTCGGATTGCAACTTATGAGCAATGCCATGGATGATTTCGCACAGGAACCTGCAGTCAGTGAATTCCTGTCGCACATCGAGAATATTATTCTTCTCGTACTCATCGGTATCTTGTTGACGGCCATTGTTCAAAGTTCGTCTGTGGTAACAGCGGTCCTTATCGCAATGATCGGATCAAGCCTTATCGACCTCAACCAGGCCATTTATCTTACACTCGGTTCAAACATCGGATCGTGTATCGTTGCAATTCTTGCAGGAATGTCTAGTGGTCTGAATGCGAAGAGAACGGCACTTATCCATTTACTTTTCAACGTCTTTGGAGTATTGCTGTTCGTAGTGTTCGGTTTCTTCATGAATATGATCCTCGGAGTGACATATGGCGATCTGTTCGAGGGATTGTTCCCAACGAGGCAGATCGACCTTGCAATGTTCCACACTGCCTTCAACTTGATCACTGTCATTATAATGCTCCCACTCACCAACAAACTCATTGCATTGGTCATGAGGATCCTTCCCGATAAAAAAGACAAATTCAGTGAGAATTCCGATGAACCTCACCTGTATTTTGTTGACGAACACATGTTATCAACCCCCTCCATCGCTGTGGGTGAGATAAAGAACGAGATCATGAACATGACCTCCGTTGCAATGAAGAATTTCAGGATCTCCGTCAATGCTCTGCTCACACAGAACACCGACGATCTTGACACATTCAAAAAGAATGACGAACAACTGGAATATACTAACCGGGAACTTACAAAATTCCTTCAAAAACTATCGAATATGAAACTAAGTGATAAGGATAATCGCTATGTTTCCACATCATTCCGTACGACTATAGACGTCAAAAGGGTCGGAGATTACTCTGAGAACATCGTCGAGTACGCTCAAAAGTTGAAAGACGTTCATGGTGAATTTTCCGAAGATGCATGTAGCGAAGTGAGAGCTGCCGAAGATCTTGTCAACAAACTCTATGAACTGGTCCTCAACGCTTATATGAACAAGAATGAAAATGCTTTAAAAGAAGCATTCCTCTTCGAACAACAAGTGGACGACATTACCGACGGCATGGTGGACAACCACATCAAGAGAATGAACGAGGGCATCTGTAGTCCGACCATCGGTGCCGAGTTCCTTTCCGCCACCTCAGATATTGAAAGGATCGCAGACCACCTTATGAACATCGGTAAAACAATCAGACCTACCGATTGATATTGATCCTCTAGGGGTATTTTAATAGCCCAGGAGGAATCGGAAAACCTCTTAACTCAAACCCTCTCGTCTAAATTAACAAAATCGTGTTAAACGGTTGGTAGTATAATACGTTTACAGTTAATTTTATATAGTATCCCAATATGGCTAACCATTGTATATTAACTTTATTTGATATGGATTAACTATCCAAACATATAGTTGGTACAACATAAACCTGGATTCGATACAGTATCTTAAACTTATCATTATATAACGAAGGAGTAACGATGGCTAGGGAAAAAGAAAAACAGGAAACGATTGAGGAGTGCCCCGAATGTGGTAGCCACCACCTCATTAGGGATTATGAAAGAGCTGAACTTGTTTGTCAGGACTGCGGACTTGTTCTTGATGATAACTTCATCGACCAAGGTGCTGAATGGAGGGCTTTCGACTCCGAACAGAGCGACAAACGTGCCCGTACCGGTTCTGCCATGACCTTCACGATCCACGACAAAGGACTTTCAACGGAGATATCTTGGAAGAACAAAGATTCCTACGGAAAATCCATCCCTACCCGCAACAGAGCCCAGATGTACAGGCTCAGGAAATGGCAAAAAAGGGTTCGTGTATCCAACGCAACAGAAAGGAACCTTGCAGCTGCGCTTTCCGAACTTGAAAGGCTCTCTTCCGCAATGGAACTTCCTCGTAATGTAAGGGAAACTGCCGCACTGATCTACAGGAAAGCAGTTCAGAAAAACCTCATCAGAGGAAGATCTATCGAAGGTGTCGTTGCATCTTCGGTCTATGCGGCATGCAGGCAATGCGGTGTTCCCAGGACCCTCAACGAGGTCTCGGAATCAAGCACCATAAAGAGAAAGGAGATCGGAAGGACCTACAGGTTCATGACCCGTGAACTCAAACTCAAGCTCTTGCCCACTAAGCCCCAGGACTATATCCAAAGGTTCTGCTCTGAGCTCAAACTTAGCGGAAGCACCCAGAACAAAGCTATTGAGATCCTCAAAGATGCCACCGAGAAGGAACTTACTTCCGGTCGCGGACCCACTGGTGTTGCAGCAGCATCCATTTACATCGCATCGATCCTGACCAACGAAAGAAGGACCCAGAGAGAAGTGGCTGATGTCGCGGGTGTGACCGAGGTCACTATCAGGAACCGTTACAAAGAGCTTACTGAGAAACTCTCGCTGAAGATCACTCTTTGATCTGAGAATGGTCGGCGATCACTCGCCGACCCCCTCACTCACTGCCATGCTTTATGTTCTACCATGGCGAAACACCTTACAGTACCAGTATCAACCTTGAGGTTAGATACTGCTTTTTCTATATCCTCTCTGAATGAATTTGGTTATGTTTCAATGTTAGGGACAACATTTTACAACACGTTCGCAAGAACATAACATAGAAAAGTTTTGAATAATTCGATTGTAATCGAATTAATTTGATATTTTTACTATAATTCGATTGTAATCGAATTTATATAATTAAAGAACAACTTACATTCATGTCGAAAAAAAGCTACGTCAGAGAAACATACCTATCTGAGATACTCCCGTACATCGGCACAGATATCATCAAAGTTATTACGGGAATGAGACGTACTGGGAAATCTACGATTATGAACCAGATTATCGACATGCTGGTAGAAAAAGGCACTGCGGTCGAAGACATTCAAAGGTATGATTTTGAATCTGGAATGACACCATATTTCAAAGATTCCAAAGGTCTATATGATTATATCAGATCAAAATTACCTGAGGGTCACCATACCTACATATTCTTAGATGAGATCCAAAATATAGATGACTGGCACATTTGTGTCCGTGCTCTTCATACAGATACTGACTCCGATATATTCCTTACAGGAAGCAGTTCCAAAATGCTTTCCGGAGAGATGGCGACCCATCTAGCCGGAAGATACGTGGAATTCCGCATTCTCCCATTTTCTTTCTCAGAGGTCGTTGGGTATTACAATACGAACGGAATACCATATGACAGAACCGAATTATTTGGACAATATGTTCGTTATGGGGGGATGCCATTGATCGTAGCTGGAACATATGATATGACAACCTCTGATTCGATACTGAGTGCAATGTACGATTCCGTCGTGATCAACGACATTGCAGGTAGGAAAGGAATCAGGAACACCAACATCCTCAAAGAAGTTCTTTTGTATGCTATGTCCGAAACTGGTCATATCGTAAACTCTTCCAATGTGGGAAACTATCTCAAAAGCCAAGGTAAGAGATCATCTGCAGATTCAGTATTGGAGTACTTATCTGCTGCAGAAGATGCCATGTTTCTGACCAAAGTTCCGAAAAAAGACCTCAGAGGAAAAGAACTGATGAAGATCGACTGCAAATACTATCTGACCGACTGGGGAATAAGGGGAGCAGAAGGGCTGAACAACGGAGCATCGGTAGACCAAATCCTCGAAAACATCGTCTATAACGAACTGAAATACAGAGGTTATAAAGTCACAATTGGCAGAATGGGTGAATATGAAATCGATTTCGTAGCATCTAAAGGAAAGGACATCGAATATTACCAAGTATCATACCTGTTGGCTTCCGAACCCACAACAGAACGTGAATTTCGTTCATTGGAATCGATCAAAGACAACTACCCCAAATATGTACTTTCAATGGATACTATCGACCGTAGTAGAAATGGCATCCATCACCTGAATCTGGTGGATTGGTTATCTGCTCATTGATATTGCCTATACAACAGGTAGCCACATCCTCGAATAACGAATTCGGCCCTTAAATGGAAGATCTTTCATCTCCTGATGGTAAACCTTGGCAATGTGAGATATCATCACCGATCTCTTCACGAATACGTTCCAGATCCGATCTCAAACCCTCGATCGAACAGGTTTGAGTGGCAAGAAGATTCCGATATTCTCTGCCTCTGAAACAACCAGCTATGAATTTAGGCGCTATGCTCCTTAGACGTCTAACCGCAGTAACTTCTCCGGATTCCTGAACAAGCATATCAGCTAATTCAAGACACCAATCTATCTGCTGGGATATTGTCGGATTGGGAAGTCTTTCACCTGTTTTGAAATAATGATCAATCTGCGATACTAGAAAGGGGTTCCCGATCCCGCCCCTTGCCACCATGACCCCGTCTGCTCCGGTCAGTGCAAGCTTATCAACAGCATCATCCAAGGAGTAGATGTTACCCGAAATGATCAAAGGAACAGACATATCATGACCCAGATCTTGCAAAAGATCATAATGTGGCATTCCAGAATAACGTTCTTCCCTGGTGCGGGGATGAATACATATCGCATCCACACCTGCAGATTCGAGTTGAGATATCACTTTTCTGAACGTAGGGTTGGACAAATTCCACCCCAAACGGATCTTGGCAGTAACCGGGACCGGAAGGCTACGTTTCATTGAACGAACGATATCCCCACATCTTTTGGGATTTTTCATGAGTGCAGAACCGGCGCCGGTACGGATCACCTTAGGTACCGGACAACCCATATTCACATCAAAGAAATCGATATTACGGTTGATCTTCAAGGCATAATGTGCTGCCTGAGTAAGAATCTCTGGATCACTACCGAAAAGTTGTACTCCGGTAATTCCTTTATGTTCGAATCTGATGAAACTTTGTGTGGTCTTCTGTCCGTGTATACAACCTTGGTCGGAGACCATTTCAGTATACTCGACAGAGACTCCGAAAGGACGTAGGAAATCACGATATGCCTCGGTTGTGTATCCGGATAAGGGTCCTGAGACCACTTTCCCATTGATATCCAGATCTCCGATGTGCCACATTTGAACAGCCCATCAATCCTTGGGGACGTCCTTATAGGTCCATTTGTTACTGGTCGGGGAATACCTGAATTTGTATCCCATGTCAACGATCCTTTCCATTTCATTCTGGATCTCGAAACCTTTCTTGGTCTTGATAATACCATTGCGAGATTTGGTGAATTCGATGCCCATGTCGTAAAGAACGCTTGTGACGTTCCTTGGTCCGAGGGAACGACCCCAAGAGCGCTTAGGTGCCAAGCGTTTAGCTGGATCCTTCAACTCAGGAAGTTCAAAGGTCTCGGCAAGAAGTTCTTCAAGACCATAGGCCTCGGAAGGTTCAGGAATGTTGCCATCAAGATAGATGTGAAGTGCATCGTCATTGTCATTAGTGGCAAGAAGCTCGACCAATGGTTCATAAAATGACCAATCAGAACGGATCCAATTGGAAGATAACATCCTTCCAAGGAATTTTAACTCCCTTTCTGCAGAATCCCCTACTTCTTTCACATAGGTGAAATAAAGCAATGCCGCCTTCTTGTAAAGAGACATATTGAATGTAGAATCAGTGAGACATTCTTTGTCCCAGTCACCAAGATAATACAGATCACCGAGCTTCACAAGAGCCTCTTTACAATCACCGGTTATAGCTCTCCGATAATAGTGCTCTGCAAGAGGTTTCCAAGAATCTATTTTTTCCTTGGATACCAAATCGGCAATCTCCAATGCGGCCTGGGGGCTTCCAGCATCAGCTGCTAAACGATAATGGTAGACCGCCTTCTGGATGTTTCTGTGAGGGGCATCTTCAGAATATTTACGACCCTCATTCAATTCCTTTTCGATCTCTTCCTCACTGAGGGTCACATTGTCTTCGACCACCATAGATTCTGACATACAATGCCATATAAATCACAATATAAGCAAATATCCAGAGAAGTTATGATGTAGGATTCAACGACTATGACCCAGATGTCGTATGATTGAAGATATTTGTAAAAAACACAGCCTATTCGGACAGTGAATGAAAATTTGAAAGAAGGTAACCTCCGCAGAAATATCTGCGGAGGAGATTGGAAAATAAGCTTGTTGACAGTCAGAGGATACTACTCAGATCCTCGAAACCATCTTTCTGGAGATAATGAATCCAATGACCGCCACAGAGCATATCGTAATTATCCAAGCGTATTGCGAGCCTGGTACAACTCCGGACGAAAAGAAATTCACACAATAATCCCATGTTGACATTTTTTACACCTCAGTTACACATCCATTCGTATTCTGCTTTTCCAAGTTCGGATATGTGATATTTCGTTATCACACGACCCGCACCCCATTTGTTTCCTTCCACATCCACATCGACCTCCACTTCTTCCAAAAAGCCGGATGCATGTAGCTCGATGAGATCGAAATTGAACGAGTTCTTCATGAACCTCGAGGTCTGATTCCTTTCGGAGGAGATCTTTTCGACCGCTTCATAGTTCCATAGATCAGATTCGTTGTAAAGTTCCATTATGCGGAATTTGGCACCGCGGCCGATCATTTTATCAGTCATTTTATCACCTCAAAGTATCCAAATTATCGGTTTTTTCAGTAAACATCAGGAACGTTCCGATGATACAGATGATAGCTCCCGCAATGTAGTAAACGGAAGCACTTCCAGTGAACAGCCAAAGGAAAATGATGGCCATCAACCCATAAAGGGAACCTATGGCCTGACCTCTTCCGACACCGATCAACGGGAAAGATTTGTACCATGTCACATAGCATAATCCAAAGGTAAGTCCCATCATGAGAACGATAAAGAAGGTCATGGGATCAAAAAGAGCTCCGATGTTGTGGAAAAAGTCAACACCGCACAGACACAAGATCGGAATCGCGATGACCCACCAAATGACACACTCCATGATGAATCTCGATGTCAATGCGACATCAGGTTCGGATGCGTCCAATCCTTTTGCGGCGACCGCACCTTCGACACCCCACCCTAGAATTGCCATCAATCCGCCCACGTATCCTAGGATCTGGATACCACCGTTCATAAGACCATCCAGATAGCAGGTTATACCTCCGGCCAAAATGACGAAAAGACCTAAAATGGCTCTGTGAGACATTTTCTGCTTCAACCAAATCACCGAAAGGGTCATTCCGATGACAGGGTAACATAATCCGGAAACGGCAGAGAAGCCTGCATTTCCGAAAATAAGAGCAATATAGGTACCGAGAATGGCCAAAGGACCTCCGCAGATCGCACCCGCCATGTAATATTTAGTGCAATGCCGGACATCTTTCAGACTCCTGGTCAGCTCTTTCATTTTTCCAAGCCCGGCACACCAAAAGAGCAATACAAGAACGACAAAGAGGGCATTGATACCGGTTATGAACACTGCCTGGTAGATATATTCGGCATCCGTCCACGTCGATCCAGAGAAAAAATCGCTGAATGGAGGAAGACCCACTGCCAGGTAGTCTGGAACATACCATGCTCCCCAGAATACCGCACAAAGCAGAGCAAGAGTGTACCCGAACTTCATCCTCTTCTTGGTGTTCTCTTTTTTGATAAGTTCGATTTGTTTTTCATCCATGGTTTCAACCACTGTAGCTGTGATTATCCTTTTACGAAGGAACAGGGCCGGGGGAGCTGCAACTCCTTTTCCGACCCCAGATTGATCTCCGCTCGGTCAGAAGCGGAGGGGGCAGGTAGCTCATAAGAGACTATTCCAATAGCAGATTTCTCGCTGAATTTGTATCTCATCTCGTACATTTAACCATTGTTCATAAATTTTTTATATTAGAAATTCGGGTTTAATTTCGTCGTACTAAACTTGATTAGACAAATGTCTAACATTAACGTATTTTTCAGTTGATTGTTGTGAAAATTACGAAAATTATAGATGTATGAAAATAAATTTTGTAATAAAAAGATGCTATTTTTACGTCCAACAAACATCCTATAAAATAATTCGAATTTGAAATACAAGTTTAATAGGAAAATAAGATAAGTATTCCGCACCTTGTAGAACTTACAAAAAAATCAAATGGAATAGTCATCAATCCCAGTGTTGGTATAAACATAGGGCATTTGACAATCAATCTCATAATTCTACTACATCAGTGGCTAGTTCTGGGTTAAGATGACATTGGATTATTGCCAAATATGTATTATAATACAATAATTCTAATATTTATCCGCCATTATTGTATTATGAGTAATAGGATTGAACGCCCGGCCTATATGTCGGTCCTGGAAACGTTCCGTGATGAAAGAGATCACATCAAGGTACTCTCCGGAGTCAGGAGATGTGGCAAATCAACACTCCTCCTCCAATTTATGGACAAACTACGGAAGGAAGGCATTTCTGAAGACAAAATGTTGTTAATGAATCTAGAGTCATCTGAGTATGATGATATATCGGATCATTTGGAATTGAATTCCTTTCTTAGGAGCCATATCTCTCCCAAAGGTCAGTTCTATCTTTTCCTCGATGAGATACAAAGGGTCAAAGATTGGGAAAGAACAGTGAATTCACTGATAGTTGATACCGAAGCTGACATCTACATCACTGGATCCAACGCACATCTGCTATCGACCGACCTTGCCACATATCTCACAGGTCGCTACGTAGAGGTAAAAATGCTCCCATTATCATTCAAAGAATATGTCGAACTGAGAGGCAACGGGAGAAAAACAGAGGAGGTATTCAGTGAATACTTCAAATCTGGGGGGTTCCCTGGAATCGACCCTGCATTGGGGGAATATGCCGTATCTACAATGTTGGACGATCTGTATTCCTCCATCGTATTACGGGACATGGTTTCACGTGGCAATATAAGAAAACCAGAGGAACTGGGCAAGATGGTCACCTATATGATGATCAACATCGGCAACCCCATAGAATCCACCAATGTCGCAAAGGAACTGCATATGAATCCACGTACGGTCGAAAAATATTTGGGCCTTGTTCAAGGAGCAGGTATGTTCTACCGCGCAGATAGATATGATCTAAGGTCCACTGCCCTTAGTCCCACTCCGAAATATTATGTGGTGGACCCCGGACTCCGCAACAACGCCGTAGGGATGACAAGTAAAGACAGCGGCAGGGTCCTGGAGAATATTGTCTACCTAGAACTCAAACGCAGAGGATATTCGATAATCGTAGGCACATGGAACTCCAAAGAGGTGGACTTTGTCACCGAGAAGAACGGCAGAAAGGCATATTGGCAGGTCTGTCTAGGGTACCATGATGATACTGAAGCCAGGGAACTTGCTCCACTGAGGGCAATAAGGGACAATTATCCTAAAACCGTCCTATTGATGGATCATTCCGGAGACACGATGACAAGAGACGGCATACGGGAACTGGGGATCATAGATTTCCTACTTGGGCAGAGTGAATGATGAAATTCAGTGGTCCACTACCTCATACAAAGAGGATCAGGTCTTCTTTTCGAGAACGGATTCGATGTAGAAGGGACAATCGAAACCCAACAAGGTGTTGAGGCCTTCATGCAAAAATCCCCTAAGAAATTCTTCAGGCCAAGATTCCCAAAGAGTATCTGGGGAGCGAATGAACTTGATACGCGGTGGAAGGTATCTCAAGACCTCTGCTTTATCGGGAGGTGAGACCATTCTGCAAGAGAGATCGACAAAATCCTGTGGATCCATATCGGGGGTCTTTTCTAAAACTGAAGTGGCGACATGTTTTCCCGAACGAACGAACATCCTGTCAAAATGGATGCCCATACAACGCAAGGTGTTCAAAGCAAAGGTGATGACCGCAGTATAATAATCCAATTTTCCGTCATGGAAATCCCGAATGAGCTTTTCCAAAATCGAACGGCCTGATGGATAGGGTTCTGACATTGAAAGCAAGGGTTCTGCAATCAGGACATATTTCTTTGGGGAACCAGAGTTTTCATCAAGTTGGACGGCGCCAAGTTCAACAAGTTTCGCCACGGAAACGAACAATGTGGCCTTCGGCAACTCCAACTTATTTTCCAATTCATTGAGGCTAAGATCTCCATCGCTCAAAGCATCGAGAACAGAGATCATGGTCGGATTGGAAAACAACATCGCATTACCGTTGATGGAATATATCGAAAATGGAGCATTTGTCCTACCTGACTCCAAGACATCCCAACCGAACGGCTTATGTTCAAAATCCTGGCCCTTGAACGGTTCGATTTTCAATTTTACTGTATGCCCGTCATCTTCGACGGATAGATCCGTCTCATAACAGAGATTGAATCCCACGATCGCACGGGAACGGAAACGTATAGCACCCAACATAGGTGCGATGACAAGGGGCAGGTCGGAGATGACCTCATGGTCCGATCTGAAGGTCAAGGTAAGATTTGTCTTCAGATCCAAGGCGATATCGATCCCCTCGATCTTGCATTGAGTGTTCGAATTCCCCAACAATTCGGTCCACCACCCGATATCATCTATCATGCTGACAATAACTGCACCTACATCGAACAGTCCTGGAACAATGTTGAGTCCACTCTCTATGAGTGAAACCCCGTAAAGCGACAGGTCCTCTTTTGCCGTACACCTGCCGTTACGAAGAATGCGGTCAATACAGGCCTTTCTCGCATAAAGTTGCCATTCTTTTGGTGCATCACTGGTGAAAAGTAGCATCGCATCGATGTGATATACCACACTACGCCCGTCATCCACCGAATCATTGGAAATTATGATTCCAGTGTTCGCAAGCTTTCTCAGATTGCTCTGCACGGTCGATTTGGAGACCGAGAACAGAATGGTCATTTCACTGAGAGTGATGACACGAACCCGCATTTCGGATAAAATGCGTAAGCTGAGTTCATTGGTGACAATCTGAACCCCATTCGCACGGGTCAGATAAACCTCGTAGGTTGGACTGTAACCAACATCGGCCATGTATCTCACAATGGCCCAGAATTAAATAGTGTTATCTATGCGGAAGGGGGTTCCATTGATATCATGCAGCCAACATCTGATCTAATTTTGATTTGATCGGATTCGAAACGTTAACCGCTGTCGCAGTATGCAGAGCACATTTCTTCTGCTGTTGTCTAACCTTTCCATGA
>CAVHHN010000048.1:0-13351 GCA_963635855.1 Faecalibacterium sp. CAG:74
CGGATTTGTCGACGAAATAATATCCATTATCACGAACTTCCTTGAAATCTTCAAGTCCTATCGGAATCTTTAGTTTCTGCTCTCCCTCGGCCATACTTGGTATATTGTGTTTAGGACTATAAAAGAGGCGTTATTGATACCTTTAATGATCTAGAAAGACGGGTCCCGTTGAAACCATCTCTCTATGACTGATTTTAAGGTCGGTCTTTTCATTTTCAAATTAGATTCATTTGTATTCCTGGGAGGGGTTCGAACAGTTACAAATCCGGGAAAGGTTAGACTACAGCAGAGAGAAATGTACTATGCATATTGCTACAGTGTTCAACGTTTCGAATCCGATCAGATCGAAATTGGGTTGGGTGTTGACAGCATGATTTCAATGGAACCAGTTCGATGTCACATATTATATAGTTACTCATTCGTTACATACTAATGTAGACTGAAAGTATTCGGCTGGTAACACGATGTTGATAAGTCTTCATATTACTCACACTTCTGCAGGAGGAATGGCGTGTTTGGGAGATATCATCCCAGATCTTGATGACATCCTCAGAAAAAACCTGGAAGAGAATCGCTCCGTGGAGGAATATGTGGTCATCCGCACATGTAACCGGTTGGAGGTTTATGTTTCCACCCAGAACAATTCCGCGGTCAAGACCTTCCTTGAAGGGCTGATCCGTAGCACCATACCTTTCAATGACCGTCAAGTGTGGTATTTCCTTGAAGACAAAGAATGCATCAAGCACCTTTTCACGGTCGTATGCGGTATTGATTCCCTGATAGTCGGAGAAGATCAGATCCAACATCAGATCCGTGATGCATTTGCCGAAGCACAGAAAAACGGTCACGTGGGAAGGAAACTCTATGCTCTCTTCAACAATGCATTGATAGTCGGTAAACGTGTCCGGACCGAGACCGAACTGAACAAGGGTGCGGTATCCGTAGGTTATGCGGCCATCGAACTCGCAGAACAAAAGATCGGATCTTTGAAAGATATGAGCATCGCCATAATCGGTGCCGGGGACATGGCCGGGATCATCGCCAAAAACCTGGTGGGCAAAGGTCCACGCACGGTGATAGTATCCAATCGTACCTTCGACAGGGCGAAAGAACTCGCCAAGGAACTTGAAGGAACGGCCATCGGTTTCGATCGTCTGGAAGAAATTATCAGTAAAAGTGACCTGGTGCTTGTCGCAACCTCGGCCAAGCATAACATCCTTGGTACGGAACTGGTGTCCAAGGCCATGAGCGAAAGGCCCGAAAGACCTATTCTGATCATTGATGTGTCAGTACCCACTAATGTAGACCCAGAGGTAGAAAAAATACCTGGTGTATCCCTTCGTACCATGGCTTCTCTCGATGCCATAGCTGCAGAGAACGTTGCACGTAGGACGAAGGAGATCTCCAAGGCCGAGAAGATCATCAGAGAAGAACTCCTCCGGATGGAGAAAGAGAACAAATGCAATGCCGCGGAGGAGATCATCCGTAAGATGGCATTGGATTTCGAGGAGATACGCACAGGAGAGGTCATGAAGGCCATGAAATGCTCAGATCATGCGTTTTCCGATGAACTACTAGATAATCTGACCCATGCCATAACCAGCAAGATAAGTTCAGAGATCATCAAAAATCTCAAAAAGGCCGCTCTGGATGACGACACCGACATCCTGGAAGCCGCCAAATTCATTTTCGGTGTCAATGTAAAAAGAAGTGAAAAAGATGTTCCCACAGAACAGACCCAGAAGGCTCAGATCAAGCAGTAATATAAGGGACCTCGTCCGCGAGACCGAATTGTCCCCCTCAGACCTCATTTTACCCGTGTTCTTCGATGAAAATCTGAAGACACAAAAGATGACAGATTCCATGCCGAATGTACCCACATATCCATTATCAGGGTATGACAAGATCGCTTCAGAGATCGAATCCGACGGTGTGAAATCGGTCATCGTCTTCGGTGTTCCAGGCACCAAGGATTGTTGCGGTTCTCAGGCCTATGCAGAGAACGGTGTCGTCCAACAGGCCATCAGGGGCCTTAAAAAGAACTCTAATCTTTTGGTCATCGCCGATCTCTGTATGTGCGAATATACAGACCACGGACACTGCGGAGTTCTCGATGATAACGGGTATGTGGACAATGACAAGACCCTGGAACTCTACGGCAAGATCGCCGTGTCCCAGGCGGCCGCCGGAGCGGATATGATCGCACCAAGCGGAATGATGGACGGTCAGATCGAAGCGATCAGATGTGCCCTTGATGAGGCAGGATTCACCAATGTTCCAATCATGGCCTACAGTGCGAAGTACAAGAGTGCTTATTACGGCCCCTTCAGGGACATTGCCTGCAGTGCCCCCGGCAAAGGCGACCGTTCGCAGTATCAGATGGACCCCGCCAACCGTCGCGAGGCCATCCGCGAGATCGAGGAAGATATTCTCGAAGGGGCGGACATCATCATGGTCAAACCTGCGGGACCCTACCTAGATATTGTGAGAGAGGCCGCGGACCGGTTTGACCTGCCCATTTGTGCATACCAGGTCTCTGGGGAATATGCGATGATCAAGGCCGCATCCATGAACGGATGGATCGATGAGAACAAAGTGATGATGGAATCCCTGCTAGGTATCAAACGTGCCGGAGCGGATATGATAATCACGTACTATGCTCGCGATGTCTGTAAGTTACTGAGGTCCTCCAAATGAGCACTGAAAACTCTCGTGAAGAATGTGAAAAGTTCAGAAAACTTTCACCCGGAGGGGTCTCCAGTCCGGTCAGAGCTTTCGACCCGTATCCGATCGTGATGGACAGTGGAAAAGGATGTATCATCACCGACATCGACGGCAACGAATATGTTGACCTGTGCATGGCATACGGCCCTCTTATCGCCGGACATGCCCACCCCAAGGTCGCCAAGGCCGTGAGAGACCAGACCAAGTATGGGAGTGTGTACGGTGCCCCATCCATACCTGAACTGAAGTTATTGGAAAAGATCACCTCGGCCGTCCCTAGTGCTGAGATGTGCAGACTTGCCAACTCCGGTACCGAGGCAACCATGCATGCGATACGCCTCGCCAGAGGATATACCGGAAAGAATGGGATCGTGAAACTGAACGGCGGATTCCACGGCGCACACAACACCGTTCTGGTCAGTGCCGGTTCCGGTTCCGCAACCTCCGTCCCGGGTTCGTTAGGGGTCCCGGCAGAGGATGTGAAGAACACCCACATCGTCGAATTCAATGATGCTGGGTCATTTGAATCCTTATTGGACAAGAACGAAGATATCGCAGGGATAATAATGGAACCCGTGATGGGGAACATGGGTGTCATCCCTCCAAAGAAAGGATATCTCCAGGACATGAGGAAGATCACCAAAGCGCATGATGTGTTGCTTATCTTTGATGAGGTCATTACCGGGTTCAGACTCGGTGCACACAGTGCACAAGGTCGTTTCGGAGTCACACCCGACCTGACCACCATGGGAAAGATAATCGGTGGAGGTTACCCTGCCGGTGCGTTCATGGGCCGTGAAGAGATCATGAGATACGTTGCCCCCGAAGGTCAGGTCTATGTCGCTGGTACATTCTCTGGAAACCCAATAACCGCAACAGCAGGACTTCAGACCATCGAACTCATGGCCGAAAAAGGCAGATATGACATGCTGGAGAAAAATGCCAATGATCTGGTGAAAAACCTCAAGGATATTTTGGAAGACAGTAACATCCGGGGATGCATACAGAACATAGGATCGATGTTCTCCGTCTTCTTCGGGATCGATGAGGCGACCTGCGGTGCTGAAGCATCCAAGACCGACCGTTCCCGTTACATGGACATGTTCCATTATATGTTGAAACATGGTGTCTATCTGCCTCCGGGCGCGTTGGAGGTCGATTTCCTTTCGATCGCACATGACGAAGAGGCCTGCAACAAGATCTCACATACGTTCGAAAGTTATCTGAAGAAGGTGAAAAAGGAATGATAGCAGGTACCAGGGAAAGCGCCCTCGCAATGGCCCAGACCGTTGAGTTCAAAGAACGTTTCGAAAAAGCACACCCTGGAATTCCCTGCACAATCCAAGGGATCACTTCCACCGGTGATGTGGACCTGAAGACCCACCTGAAAGACATGGGCGGTTCAGGCGTCTTCGTACGTGAACTCGACGATGCCCTTATCTCCGGCAAAGTTGACGTGACTGTGAACTCCCTCAAGGATATCCCAGTGGTCACCGACCCTCGCATAACCGTGGCTGCGGTCCTACCGAGGGCAGATGTCAGAGATGCCTGCATCCCTGTTGCTTTTGAAGATCTTGCATGTGGCACCATTCTTGGAACCTCCTCTGTCAGAAGGGAGTGGATGGTCAATACTTCACGGGCAAACATCAAACTCAAACCTCTCCGTGGAAACATGAACACCCGCCTCGCCAAACTTGAAGCAGGAGAGTATTCCGCCATAATCATGGCCAAAGCAGGATTGGACCGTTTGAGTATAAGTAAAAACGTACACCCCATATCAAAGGAGAAATTCATTCCTGCAGCAGGGCAGGGTGCGATCGCGGTCGAATGTCGTTCCGATGACAAAGAGACCTTGGAACTTCTCAAAGCCTTGGACGACCCCAAGACCAGAGCAGAGGTCGAGACAGAACGTTCTGTGCTCAGATCCATGAACGCAGGTTGTTCATCACCGATCGGGGTCAATGCAGAGATAATCGGGGACAAGATGAGGATATTGGCGGTATCGTTCGTAAATTCTCCCCCTGTCCGTCTTGATATCACATTCCCTGTCGAGGAGAGGGCGAAGAAGGCCAAAGAGATCGCAGACAAACTAATGGGAACAATGATGTGATTATATGACAGGAAAAGTATATCTGATCGGTGCAGGACCTGGTGATCTGGGTCTGATTACAGTCAAAGGTCTGAACGCTCTTCGCGAAGCGGACGTCGTCCTTTATGATGCCCTTTCCAACCCCGAACTTCTCAAAGAATGCCGGGAAGGTGCGGAACTGATCGATGCGGGAAAAAGAGCAGCTGACCACCACCTTAAACAATGGCAGACCAACGACCTTCTCGTCGATTACGCAAAAAAAGGAAAGATCGTCGCCAGACTCAAAGGTGGTGATCCATTCCTTTTCGGAAGGGGTGCTGAAGAAGCTGAACAACTCAAAAAAGCAGGAGTGGAGGTGCATGTCATTCCGGGAGTTTCCTCTGCCATATCGGTACCTGAACTGTGTGGGATACCGGTGACTCACCGGGATCACTCATCACTTGTCACCTTCGTCACCGGTCACGAGAAGAAAGGTTCCGAAGGTGATGTGGACTGGAGCTCCCTGGTGAAGGGCCACGGAACCCTTGTTATCCTCATGGGTCTGGAAAACGCAGGTCACATCTCAGACGGACTTATCAAAGGCGGAATGTCCCCTGACGTGCCTGCAGCCATCATCTCCAAAGGGTCCACGCCGGACCAGAAGGTCTACCTCACCACAGTTTCCAAATTAGAATCCACCATAAAGACCCAGAATGTTCAGACACCCGGACTTATGGTGGTCGGATCCGTTGTCACTCTGAGAGATATCCTCGGTGACCTTGTATGACCCTTGTGGGATTCACCAGACCTGCTGACCGTTTGGAAGCATGGATGGTCTCATGCAAGAAATTCGGTTTTTCTTGCCTCTGTGCTCCCTCTCTCGATCCTCGGCCGGGATCGGAAGAGACCTTTGAACAAGTGAAAAATCTCCTTACGAACAGATCTGCGTTCGTCACAGTATTCGCCAGTGTAACCGCTGTGAAGGTATGCATTGAAAAATTCGGAGCTCAGAACTTTGCCGATCTGCTGTCGACCACATATATCGCTTGTACCGGACCGACAACTGCGGATTTCCTAGATAAGAAACTTGGACGTTCGTGTGATATTGTCCCGAAAACCTACTCTGGAGAAGGTGTTGCAAAAGAGATCTGCAATGATGTCAAAGGCAAACTCATCCTTATTCTCCGTTCTGACTCCGGTGACGAACGCATTGTATCGATTTTAAAGAATACAGGTGCAAAGGTTGTCGATGCTGCAGTATATTCTATGGTCCCATCTGTGGTCGGTGAGGACCACATAAGATTGATGGATGCCATTGCAGATGGCGATGTAGATGCAATGCTGTTCTCCAGCCCTATGACCTTCAAAACGTTCTATGAACAGATGGTGGACCGTTTTGGAAAGGCCGATGCGGACAGATACCTATCGAAAGTTTACAAGGTCGCCATCGGCAAACCTACCGCCGAAACAATGGATATGCTGGGTCATGCACCTGATGCTGTTCCAGAAAAGTCTACCTTCGAAGGAATGCTCCTCGAAGTACAGGAAAAATTCAAGAATTGAAGGGGGTTTTGACCCCCCGGCAATAGTTTTATCAGTTTTTCGGATAGACCTTGTGGCCCATCTGTGGAACGTGATGCTTTCCGGTGATCTCATCGATCTCGATGGCAAAAACACCAGTGGGTGGTACACGTCCGGGTGCGACAGGGTTATCCTTCTTGGCCGGAACAAGTTTGTCGACCAGGGTGCGAAGCATCATCATCTTGGTCTCATCATCTTCCACGACCTTGGCGCGTCCACGGATGATTACCGAATCGTAAACGACGGTGGTGTCACAGCTGTTCTCACCACAATCTTCGTAACCTTTCTCGTCGTATGCGACAAGAGTACATTTTCCATCTTTCTCGATGAAAGAGACCTTGGTTCCTTTCTTCTTTCCATGGAAGAAGACCTTGTCTCCGATACAGATGTAGTTGACCGGGACAGAGTAAGGCCATCCATTCTCTCCATTGAGAGAAAGAACTCCGGTTCCAAGCCTGTCGAGAAGTTCGTAACATTCGTCTTTCGTGAGTGCTTTGTTAGGGTCCATAATTCGTTATTGAATCGTAGGATAATAAAGTAACTAATATCTGGGCCTCAGAGATCGTTACGTAAATATCCGATCTGGTTTCAATCTTGATCGAGTTTGAATGTGGATTTCGTAAATTAATACGTCTTTTGTATGGATGTGACTTTGAGATCTACAAAGAAACCTTTTCCCGAGGAACTGCCTCGGGATTGGTAATAAGTTTATTTTTCGATTCCAACGGATATGATCAGGCCTCAGTCAGTGACCGAGGCATGATCTCCGCTGTAAATGGTCAGTAATCCAGAGTTACAGTTTTCTGTGACAGGATTGCCATCGTAACCGCTGTAGTATTCTTTTGTCACATCCACGCCATCGCGGGAGACTTTGTATCCTACTTTAATCGTATAAACACCGACGTCCTCAGGCTTCGTAACCGGGGTTTTGGTGCTGTTGTAGAAGGTCACGGTATACTCAACCTTATCCTTTTCGTCAATGAGGGCGCCTATGAATATGAACTTGATGTCGTAATCTTTGTCCAAGGAAACTAGCTGGTTGTCGGTGATCACGGTCGGAGGTTCGGATGATTCTTCCCATACCGCATATAACCTGAGGTTGTTCAGCATCGTGACCGAGGTGTCGAGTGAGAAATTTACATTTCCGGACTCGGTGTAACTCCAGCCGACCAGTTTCTGTCCTGTACGGGTAAAACTACTCTCGAGAGTTTTCGAATCACCATAAGTGTAGGGGACTGTTTGCGGGCCCCCATCAATATTATTGTATGTAACGGATACCTCGGGTTTGGTTGTATCGTTCGACACCCATGATGCGGTTAGTACATCTGTATTAAATTCATCTCCCGGATAACAAACAACCACATTTCCGGTTAGCCAGTTTGCAAAATGATAACCGGTTTTTACGAAAATATTGGGGTTGGCTATTATTAGATTGCCGATTGTATTTGTGAATAACAGAGAATTATTCGAGGAATCACTATTATACAGGACGTATTTCCAAGATGACGAATCTAGTTCAACAATTGGTGTCAGGATTGAATTTCCATATATTTTTGATGTAAAATCACTTGTATTTTTACAGGTTTGTCCATCGGTGGCAGTCCAACCCAAAATATGAGATGCACAGTCTGCAACAGTACCTGCTATTTTATTCCCCTGATCGTCAGTAGCATTATTTTTGAAATCATCATCTTTCACACTCGGATAATCTCCAGGTGAGCTAGATTTAACATAGGTATACGTCGTCACAGTTTTTGTTGTCGGGTCGATGTAATCCCATTTGTAGGTAATTGTGACTGTAGTTGGCATTGTGCCACCAATCCACAGATAAAGATCAAGATCACCGTTAATGGTAACAGACTGCCCTGACAAAAATGTGAAACCCGTTACACTTGTCCATGTAAAGCTATCCTCAGTCATAGCTTCTTGAGCTGTTTTATCAGGATAGGTGTTCTTGTCATACAGCAACGTATTGTACATACACAGAACCTCCTGCGTCACAGCAGAACCTATCTCCGACCCATTCTGATAGACATGGTATGTTACCGTGCAGGTAGGTGTGAATGCAAAGTAGTAGTAACTATAGTCGAAATTCAGGGTCGAAGACATCCAAGGCGTCATCTTACAATCATTGTATGTGGCTCCGCTGTGATACCATGCAACACCATCCTTGTGGGTCCAGGCAGGTATGGAGATACCGTTTGTCCAGGTGCCTTTGGGCATGGTGATCTCGGTGACGGTGGTTGGATTACTATTGGTATCCGTGGTGACAGAAGCCCACTGTGTGAATTCCCCTCCGGGGTTGTTGAAGAGTAAAACATTATAAGAACCGCTTTGCAGAATGGTGCTTGCAATCACGCTCTCGGTGATCGTTGTACTTGTGTTGTAAATGACCTTGATTCCGGAACATCCTTCGTAGGCCGTCGAATCTTTTGTACATGAAATGAAAATATTGTCGATCGTATTGACATTCTTTCCGATCACCAGATTCTTCAATCCTTTACATCCCGTGAACATGTAGTCCTTTTCTGCAGTACGCAAAAGTGTATTGAATATAAGCGGCTCCGCATCCGAGGAACCGAGACTGATACATCCTGCAAATGCGTAATCCGACCTGTGAAGTACGTTGGGAAGGGTCAGAGTTTTCAGATTGGTGCAACCGATGAACGCACTACCGATATCCACATAGCCCACTTCTCCGTTATGTGTTGCATTTGGATTGTCATTGTCGACAATGAATTTCACCGAGGTGAGACTGGTTTTGTTTTGAAATGACTGATTAAGATCATATGAATCATTATCCGAGAGGTAAGGAATGATGATCGTAAGTTCGCTTACGGTGTCAAATTTCTTACAATTGAATGAAGCTACAAACTTTGATTTGATTTCATATGTTCCCTCTGTATTTTGTTCACAGTATGTTATCATTGCAGGGATAATGATCGAAGTATCGGAGCTACTACACCCAGAGACAGACAGATATTCAGTGTTTTTGGTATATGCTTTGTATTTGAGACCCAGATCATCAGTGTAGGTATCACTATCCTTCGTGGCCTTATTTCCGATCACACTATATGTTTTCGTACCGTCTGTTACCTGTGTCGGGAAAGTGGCAAAGGAAGAACTTTTCGAATCACGTTCCATGCCGGTAATCTTCACGCCCGTGATGGTCAGATCATTTCCAAAATCATAAGATGCCAAAGTGTAGATCAGTTTGGCATCTCCCTCAGCATCGATGAACTCGGTGTCGCTCGTACCGTAAGGTATTACTTGCCTCGCACCATCGGAAGCAACTTCCCCCCCCCCCGGCCGCCTTTGAATAGTCATACGCAAGGACGACGGAAGTCATCAGAAGCAGAACCGCAACCGTCAGAAACGCATACTTCAAATCGGTGCGCCCTTTCATTGAATCTATCGATAACATTCACAACGCTCCTGTGGATATAAAATCCACAATTCATACGGATTTTGGACATTTTACAAATATTTGAGTAAGATGTAGACACTGTGTAGACTGCACCGGAAAACCAGAATCTACTTCAGAACACGTATGTTATTCTCCATCAGAAATATTCTGGCCGATCCTACAACGAAAAATACCTCTATCGGTCACCCAATAAGGCCTAAAACTTGTAAACGGAAACAACACCGAGTGTTCAGGACCTCTTCACAATGATGCAAAGAATATCCTTGTCCGCCACAACATGGTCCATACCGACCGTCTGACCAGGGAATTTGGCACTTTCTCCCCAGATCATAGCATAACGGAATGCGTTTTTGAAATCCCTGTGGATAAGTTCGCAGACATCTCCGACAGTATTTCCTCTCTTGACGATCAAAGGCACATCGAGGTCCGCTTCCTGCCCCTGAGGTTTGAGGTAGACGCGGATCATATCAATGGTATCATAGATCTCCTGTTTCAAACAGTCCATATTATACCCGGTGGCCGCAGAGACCCCTACGCTCTTGAACGCCTTGTGCATCTCCTGAACAGCTTCGAGCTGTCCGGGTTTGGCAAGATCGACCTTGTTGATCGCCATGACCGCCTTGATGTACACCCTGTTTCCTGCCAGGACATCAAGCATCTGTTCCACATCGATATCCTCACGGACGACGACCGTACAGTTAAGATGACCGTAAGCGGCCACCATATCCTTGATGGTATCCACGGAGATCTTGGTCAATTTAAGGGTCGGTTTCACCAGGATCCCACCCTGCTGGGACGTTGTGATATTGACGTCGGGTGCATACTGGTTCAACCTGATTGCAGAATTGTAAAGTTCCTTCATGAGGACGCTCATATCGGGGTTGAAGATGTCCACCACAAGAAGAATGACATCCGCCGACCTTGCAGCAGCGATGACCTCTCTACCTCTACCCTTTCCTCTCGATGCGTCCTTGATCAGACCGGGCATATCCAAGATCTGGATCTTGGCGTGGTTGTATTCCATGACTCCGGGAACGACGTCGAGAGTGGTGAAATGATATGCTCCGACCTCTGATTTGGCACCGGTAAGTTGATTCAAAAGAGTGGATTTACCGACAGAAGGGAAACCGACGAGAGCGACGGTCGCATTACCAGCCTTTTTGACATAGAAACCTTTGGTTCCACCGCCGGAACGGGCGGTCTCCAACCTTTTTTCCTTTTCAAGAGCCAATTTGGCAATCTTGGCCTTAAGTTTTCCAATGTGCGCTTCGGTGGCTTTGTTCTTCTTGGTGTTGGTTATCTCTTTCTCCAACTCCTCGATCTGCTCATCGATTGTCGCCATAGGAACACCTCTAGGGGCTACAGATACAGACCCTCTTATAAATAAGGTGGGAAATCAACAAGGAATATCGTTAAGGCCGAGTCGATGATACCCATTCGGATCACATATGCCGGAACTACCAGAGATCGAGACCGTAAGAAGGGTCATCGGACCACAGGTCATTGGAAGGAAGATCTTGTCAGTATCGGTCGATAGACCTAAACTGATCGGACATCCGACATATGAAAAGTTCGGGTCCGATCTTCTGGAACATACCTTTATCAGATCGGACCGCAGAGGAAAGGCCCTTCTTTTGATCCTGGATAATGGTACATTGATCATCCGTTTCGGAATGACCGGGCAGTTGGTGAAAGTACCGATCGATTTCCCCATAGAGAAACACACTCACCTTGTCTTCGGTCTTGATGATGGAACAGAACTCAGGTTCATAGACCAACGTATGTTCGGAAAGATCTACTATGTTCCAGATGGTGAACAGGATGTTTATTCCGGGATCCAACATATGGGTATTGAACCGTTTGATGACACTCTTTCTGCAGATTATCTCGAAAAGAAACTCGGTAACAGGGGAATGAGCATCAAAGAGGCTCTTTTGGACCAGACCGTGGTGGCCGGGATCGGGAACATCTGGGGCGATGAGATCCTTTTCCGTTGCAAACTCTGTCCGGAGACCCCCTGCAACAAGGTCACCAAGAAAAAATGGAAACTTGTCTCTGAAACGATCCCTGAAATGATGGATTTCGCCATCGAAAAGAACAAGGTGACTCCGGAAGAGTACCTGGAAGGCATGGGTCGGAAATATTACGATATCGAATACCTACAGGTGTATGGACGCAAGGACAACCCCTGTTTCATCTGCGGAACAGCCATCAGAAGATCGGAACTCGGTGGCAGAGGGAGTTATTGGTGTCCCAAATGCCAGAAAAAGCCTCGCAATGGTACACGGACCAAAATCACCGGCGACACTTATCTATCAGAATCTGATAGTACCTCTCATGAGCAGCCTAAGAGATCATCCGGGTCTCAGTAAAAAACTCGGCCCCATAACGGCAGGACAGACGATCGCCATAGTCCTCGCTGTATTTCTCTCGTTATTACTGTTGTGCGTCGACGGCGTATCCACCAGCCCCCTGATGTGGTTGGTCCTTGCTGTGATCCTCTATATGGTACCACATGTGTTCGGTGCCGATCTGAAGACCAAAGCAACCTATCCCCTCATCTTTGCGGTATTGGCGATCGTCATCGGTGCATATGCGGTCGGCCCTGCATACATCAACGAGCACAGTTCCGAACACCTTACCGGCAACGACCTTTCCGTCGACATAACGGTCTCCGGAAATACCATCACGGTGAATTCGACATACTCCGGGACCGAAACACGCACTTCCGATCCTGTCCTCGCATACTGCGAGGTCAATTACATCGCATTCAAAAGTGAAAAATTGAGTCAAAAACTTGATGGTTTCGAAAAAATAACACTCAAAGATGGAAAATGTTCTGTTGAACTCGACAGTTCCAAACTGTATTACATGTTCGTCGCATATCTCAACGAAGATGGCAAGATCGATAGGAACACCATGTCACACACCACACTTTCCGGATTCCTCTCTCCTGAAAAGACCGGACATACGCTCAAAGGTGCCGTGTTCTCTGTCGTGTTCATTCTTGTGATCTTCTACCTCATCCTTCTCGTATCCACCACCATGAGAAGAGGACTTAACAACACGAGGCAGAAAATGGAAGCAGAAGGACGTCTCTATCCTCAGGGTTATGGAAGATGTACCTTCTGTGGTGCCCTGGTGCTCCCCGGACAGATCAACTGCCCCAAATGCAACGCATACATCGACCGTCCTGAAAGTATGAAGCCTCACAAAAAGGACTACTTCGTCTGTGGCAACTGTGGATGTGAAGTATCCTCCGAAATGGACACCTGCCCCAAGTGCGGTGTGAAATTCGACGAGGAGGAAAACGTCGTCATCCACAAGGACGGGACCCAGGAAGTTAACTCCGACACCGGATCTTCTTCTGAAGAAGATAACAAAGAGTGATCATTTCTCCCCCGACCTTCTCAGAGGTCGGGGGTCCCCAATCTGTCTCATTGAAATCATACTGTCAACATCCGACCTACATTCAACAGATCAATTTCGAAAAATTGAATGTGGTACAATACGCAGGGCATATTTCTCTCGGTTGTTATCTAGCCCAGATC
>CAVHHN010000049.1:0-13138 GCA_963635855.1 Faecalibacterium sp. CAG:74
GACCTGCTTGATGCTTTAGAAGCAGGAAATACCTCAACGATCAAACGGGAATTGGACACCCACTATGCCAAATTCTCTTCATTACTATTGGCTGACGAAGCCAACTACCACGTCATCTTTGCAGCCATTGTTTTCAGTCGGGAAGGAAGATATGAGGTCTCCATCGACCGCGAATCCGGTGACGGAAGACATGATATTCTCATGAAAAGCAAATTCCCAAGATATCCGAATATTGTAGTGGAGATCAAGAAGGCGAGCTCCGAAGACAGTGAATCTGTCGTAGACAGTCTGGCACATGAAGCATTAGACCAGATCCACAGGAAAGATTACTGCAGAGGTCTGAATGGAAAGACATTACTGTACGGTATCGCGTTCAAAGCAAAAACATCCACGGTACTTCTCGAAGAGACCTGCCTATGATCAACAAGGTCATTTGTTCCCAAATGCGATCTGGCTAGATAACAACAGAGAAATGTACTCTGTATGCTGTATCTGCATTCAAGTTTTGAATTCGATCAGATTAGGTGAGTGACAAACCTAATTAATCACTAGTGTGCTGATATTGTATGAAATCCCTGGAAGAGGCAAGGTCCGAGCTTGGACTTGTTCAGATCTACACTGGAAACGGTAAAGGAAAGACAACAGCGGCATTCGGGCTTGCAATCCGTGCGGCCGGACGTGGTCTTAATGTTTTGATCTTACAGTTCTTGAAACCCTCGGACGGTTTCGGAGAACAGATCGCAATTCAACGGTTCCCCAACATCGAACTTCAATCTCTGGGTCTCGATCATTTTGTGGGTAAGAATCCAGCTCAGGAAGATGTCCTCGTTGCGCAAGAAGCCCTCAAGAAAGCTTCAGAGATGATGGCATCTCGGAAGTATGATGTCGTTATTCTCGATGAGGCGGTCAATGCGGTCCGTCTGAGTCTTATCACGGATTCCGAATTGATTGATGTGCTTAAAGGTCGTCCCGAACACATAGAAGTGATCCTTACCGGTAGGGGTATAACTCCGAAACTCGCTGAATATGCTGATCTTGTCACCGAAATGGTATTAGTAAAACACCCCTTCGACAAAGGGATCCAGGCCCGTGTCGGTATAGAGTTCTGACCGCTATGATCAATCTAGCGAACGAGATCGATCACCTCCGGAAGACATGTATAAACTGCGGAAAATGCTCTGCTGTTTGTCCATCTCGGAAACACGGAGGTTTCGATCCGAAGGAAATGATGGTGGCAGGCACCGGAGACATCACACTTTGTATCCAATGCGGAAAATGTTCCCAAGTTTGTTACCGTACCGACCCCCATAGGGTCATGCGTGACACTCTAGCACTTTACAAAGACCAACATCCGAGTGAGACCTATTTACAATATGGACTTATCCTACCACCAGCTGACGAAGCTATCGATCCAGGCTGGGACGGGGACGATGTGTGTGTCATTCCCGGGTGTGTCGTGGAGAGCAGACTTCCATATCTCAAACATGCTTGTCGTGTTGCGCTTGATTCCATTGGTAAGGCCTCTCACCAAATCACCGAAAGCACTTGTTGTCTGAGACCTTCGATGTTCAGCGAACTCGGTGATGTGGGCAGAAGACCTCTTTTGAGGGGGATGATTATGAACGAAAAAGGTTCCCTCATATCATTATGTGGGGGCTGTGCGGACGAATTCGTGCATTTTGGGATCGATGTCAAGCATATCGTTGAGTATCTTTACGAGAACTTAGGCTCTCTTCCGGTCTCTTCTAAGGCTTATAAAGTAGCGATCGAACCCGGGTGTACGATGGAACCTAAGTTCAAGGAGATGAAAGCCGTCGTTGAGAAAATGGGTTTCACGGTGGTAAACAAGACCTATGGGTGTTGCGGTACCAAGAAACCTCCCCTCAATCAGATGTTGGCCGAGCGTGAAGCCGAATGTATCGAAGCAGATTTCATCATCCTTAACTGTCCTTATTGTTTGACCAAATACGACCGTTATGAGGGCGGAAAGCCTTGCATGCATATTGCAGAACTTGTTGCACTCGCAGCAGGGGATGTTTCCACTCTGGGTCTACACCAGATCAAACCAGAATTGTAAATAACACCGATACTGACCCCTACCTCCTGGTTTTATAGGTGGTTTCCATTCATCTTTCATTATGACAGGTTCTGCAGATTGTATAAAACGTTCATCGGATCTTATCGATCCTTGGCTTCAAATCGGTGATTCCGAATGAAATTTTGTTCGATCTGTGGATCGATGATTTTTCCAGGTTCTCATACATGTAAGACCTGTGGTTCTAAAACCGGTATGGCCGCTTCTGCCCCCAAACGTACCGATGCTCCTGCCCCGAAGATCGTCACACAGATGAATTCTTCCGCACCCTATCTCCCTTACGAGCCCAGGGCTATGCAGATCGATATCATCCATGACATAACGAGTGCACTTGACAAAGGTAAACACATCGTTATCGAATCTGGAACCGGTACTGGAAAGACCATAACCTCTCTCGCTGGGGCTCTGGCCCATTCCAAGGCCTTCGGCAAGAAGATAGTCTACATCACCAGGACCATTTCTCAGTCGGACCAGGTGATGAAGGAATTGAAAGCCATCTCGACCCTCAAACCTGTTTCCGGACTTACTCTTACTGGAAGGAATAAGTCCTGCCCTCTCCTTCAGTCAAGACCAGACTTCGGCAATCTTTCACCAACTGTACTTTCTACCATATGTTCGGATAAAAAAGTAAAGACCCAGCAGGGTAAAAGCGGGGGCTGTCCATACTTCAGTAGGGTCCTCAATATGGTCGATTCTGTCGAGGCGTTCGCCAAGAAGAATTTTCCTAAATCGGAAGAACTTGACGCCTACTGTTGTTCTAACAATGTTTGCCCATATGAGGTAAAGAAGGTCATGATGAGTGATTTCGATGTTATTGTTGCGCCATATATCCACATTATCGATCCGGATATCCGTAACAATTTCCTTACGAACTTGGGGGTTGATGTTTCAGAGATAGTCCTTATTATCGACGAGGCCCACAATTTCATGGATGCGGTCCGTGAACAGGAGAGTTTTACCATCACTTCAAGGATCCTTGGTTCGGCCGTGGATGAATGTTCTGCATTTGATAATCCTTCTGTTGGTTCTGGTATAGCCTTGGACGCTTTCTTCAAGGCCGTTAAAACTGCAGTCAATGCACTTTCGACAAAGTATATTGCTTTCAATACCACAGAGGCGCTCCTCCCGCCCAATTCATTGGAGGAGGAGATCGCTCGCATACTCGGAAAGAAAGTTACCGATCTAAAACCAATGATCGAATCTTCAATTTCTCTTGGTGAAGACCGGGAGAAAGAGATCTCCGATACAGATGCCCCCCTATCACCACTTCTTGAACTTGCCAATTTATTATCGTTATGGGTCAATTCCCCATCCGACCGTTATGTCAAGTCGATCCGTGCCGGCGAGGATGGCCCAAGTATCAAAGCTTCTTGTATCGATCCGGTCGATATCGGTCGTTTCATGAATAAGATAAATGGTGCCGTTCACATGTCTGGAACATTGAAGCCACTAGACACTTATGCCAAGGTTCTCCGGCTTCCTGCAGATGCTGTTCCACGCACTTACCCTTCCCCATTTCCTAAAGAGAATAAGCTTGTTGTCTACTCGAAAGATCTTACCACCAACTATGCTGAACTTAAGAAAGATCCAGGGATGATGGTCCGTCTTGAACAGACCGTGGCCCGTCTTTGCAATGCCGTCGATAAGAATATCTTGATCTTCATGCCATCCTATCGTGTGATGAACGAGATGCGCCAATATCTCGAGGAATCTGTCAGAAAGAACATGTACTGGGAGGAATCTGGGCGTCAAAAACGTACTATGCAGTCCTTAGACCGTTTCCGTTCGGGTCGTAACGGAGTTTTTGTCTGTGTGATGGGTGGTTCTGTGGCAGAAGGAATGGATTTTCCAGGTGAGGAGCTTTGTTTTGCTATCATTGTTGGGATACCCTACCCTCCACCCTCTCTCGAGATCAAGGCCATGAAAGATATGTTCGATAAAAGATACGGCCCGGGAATGGGATGGAAATATACCAGTGAGGTCCCTGCTGTCAGGAAGATGAGGCAGGCGATCGGTCGTCTTATACGTACACCAGAGGACAGGGGTATGGCGGTCATTCTGGATAGTCGTGCATCCCGTAATGCCAGGGAGTTGGAAGCGGTCCCTTCGGACGATCCCGTCGCTGATGCTGTTGGATTCTTTATTAATTCTTGAACTTCGATTTTATAACTCAGATAGGGTTTGAGATACATGTTCATGGATCTGGGAGAAATCAGGGTGGCATACGATATCGGTGGGCACGGTGCACCGCTGATCCTTATCTGTGGTTTCGGTGCCAATCGTAGATTTTGGAAGGATGCATTATCGCAACTGAATGATAAGTTCACAGTTGTGACCATAGACCCGCGCGGTACGGGCGATACCGAATATTCGGGTAGTTTTACTATTGACGATATTGCCGATGATGCAGTATCTCTCATGCATGGGCTCGGTTTTGATCGGTTTTATGCGATC
Organism: Faecalibacterium sp. CAG:74; assembly: GCA_963635855.1. GTDB lineage: Archaea > Thermoplasmatota > Thermoplasmata > Methanomassiliicoccales > Methanomethylophilaceae > Methanomethylophilus. The sequence continues at coordinate 4,550 of CAVHHN010000049.1, forward strand.
GGGTGGTCGATGGGCACAAGTATCCTCCAATCCCTTTCTGCAAGATATCCTGAGAAGGTCGTTGCACAGGCCCTGATATCTACATTCAGCCAATGCCCCTCTCGTTCCTCCTACCTTCTGGGTGAATTCACAAGAATGGTCAACGAAGGGACCGCATCCATGGAAAGTTTTTGTGTGGCTGTCAACGCTTTCTGTTTCCCAGAGAGCACATTCAGGAATGCAGAAATGAATGGGACCAAAATACCCCTTCCCAAGCATCCCGGAAACCCTAAGGGCCTTATGGACCAATATTCTGCTACAACTTCCTTTTGTCCCAGTGAATATCTTGGTCGCATTACTGCCCCTACACTTATCGTCCAAGGTACCGAAGACATCATGACCCCATTCCATAATGGTGAATCTGTCAGAGATATGATCGAGGGGGCCGAATTGTATGCCGTAAAAGGTGCCGGTCATACTATCCCTCCAGAGGAATATTTACATCAAGTCCTAGATTTCTTCAAACGTCGGGCCGGTTCGACATTTGACCGACGCCAATAACATTATGTCGGATATAATCAACCCGTTGTTGGTGGAAAATCCGTATATATTCGACGTTAAAATGCAGGTACCATGGCATTTTGGGACCTTGCCACTGACGTGCGTATATTCGTGGTCACTGGTATCGTATTGGCAATGTTGATCGGATCTATCGGTCCGATGGCCGCTGAGCTATCTATCGTAGTTCTTATTTTACAAATGGCTGCTTCCCTTCATGGCCTCAAGATCCATAAGGAAGATTTCAAGACCGATCTCAAACCCGCACTGTTCTCTATTGTGTGCTGTTTTGTCATCGGAACCGCATCGGCATTATTGATGGGTTTGTTCTTCATAAATTCCAACCAGGCTGTCTGGTACGGGTGGATCATGCTCGCTTCGGTTCCTTCGGCGGTTTCTATCATCACCATTGCACTGATGATGAAGGGAAATATGCCCATGGCGATGATTTCGATGGTCCTTATCTATCTCATCGCTTTTGCACTCACCCCTACTTTGACACACATGCTCATCGGGGAGGCGATCAGCCCAATGGAGATACTGAAGTATGTTGTCCTCTTCATTGCCGTTCCTGTGCTTCTGAATCTTCCGTTGAGCAGATTCCAGATACAAAGGAAGTACAAGGTGACTTTCATCAATTGTATGATGTGCCTTCTAATCATCATCGCTTTCGGTAAGTGCAGAGAGTGTCTCTTGGACAATCTGGGTCTCATCGGTATCATCATTGTGATGTGCGCGATCAGGACATTTGGGGTCGGTACAGTGTTCATGTATCTGCTCCGGAAGAAAGGAGTTCCCCGTGAGAACATTGTCATCTACACCGGTTTCTGTGTTTGGAAGAATTCTGGATTGGGAAGTTCAATGTGTCTTCTACTTTTAGCCTCCTTCCCAGAGGCGGCACTTGTGTGTACCACATCATTGGTCATGGAGTCCATTTGGTTTGCGATCACTAACAAGTCTATTGCTACTTATTGGCCTGCGGACATATACCCAGAAGAAACAAAGGAATTTCCAAAAAGTGCAGATTGAGCTATACGGTTCGTGGATTTCGTGTTCTTGTGGTGATTTCACAATATGGTGGAATCTGCAATTTTGACAGAAATATGGATATAGTTGCATCGGGAATACAGTTACCCCCAACGGATTTGAGCGTTCCGAATGTGATAACCTGTTCCTTGAAAGTGTGACTATCTCTATAAATCACGTTTAAATATTGATTTTACAAAGACTATTTTTTCGTCTATTTTTTTAAGGAAAACCCATATATTTGTCGATTTAATGCAGGCATCATGGAGTTAGGCGATCTTGCCTGTGATCTGCGTTTATTCGTAATCTTCGGCATTGTGTTTGCAATGGTGGTCGGTTCTATCGGTTCGATCGCCGCCGAACTCACAATTGTGATCCTTATCCTACAGATGACCGCTTCACTCCACGGTCTTAAAATTCATAAAGAGGACTTCAGGTCTGAATTTAAACCTGCTGTGTTCTCTGTCATTTGTTGTTTCGTAATCGGTACCGCATCTGCATTGGCGATGGGTCTCTTTTTCATAAATTCCGATGAAGCTGTATGGTATGGCTGGGTCATGCTTGCTTCGGTCCCTGCGGCCGTTTCCGTCATCTCAATTGCGATGATGATGAAAGGAAATATGTCCATGTCGATGATCTCGATGGTCTTCATCTATGTTATCGCTTTTGCGCTCACACCTATTTTGACCCACAGGCTCATCGGGGAGGCGATCAGCCCATTTGAGATCCTTGAATCCATTGTTCTTTTCATCGCGGTTCCCGTGATCCTTAATTTTCCGTTGAGCAAGTTTCAGATCAAAAAGAAGCACAAGGTCATTTTCATCAATTGTACGATATGTCTTCTAATCATCATCGCATTCGGTGAATGCAAAGAGTGTCTCTTGAACGATATCGGACTTCTCTTTATTTTGATAGTACTGTGTGCGGTCAGGACCTTCGGGGTCGGTGCGGTTATGATGTATGTTCTTCGGAAAAAAGGAGTTCCCCGTGAGAACATTGTCATTTACACCGGTTTTTCTGTATGGAAGAGTTCCGGATTGGCATGTTCGATGTGTCTTCTTCTGTTGGATCCATTCCCAGAGGCGGCATTGGTGTGCACAACTTCGGTCGTAGTGGAGTTCGTGTGGTTCGCCATAACCAACAAATCGATCGCAAAATATTGGCCGGCCGATGATTGTTCGGTGGATATGAAGGAATCTCAAGTTAGTGGTTATAGAGATTGATGTTTACCTACGGCTGCGAGTTTATTGCGACCAATGTGTGACAGAAATCGGGTTCTTGGAGGAAACTTACATCTGATCGCGAATCAGAAAGAAGCCTCCTTGACCTTGGCATGTTTGAGAAACCAAGGTCAGATGAGTGCAAAAGTGGGCCTCGGAAATGGTCAGTTGCGCCTAGTGTAAGTGTAACCGGCTAGGTTCGTAGCGGTCGGTTCGATTTCCGTTTCACCATCTTCGTCATAGAAGGGCATATCGAATGCATCATCTTCGATGGTTGTGACGGAATCGGGAATGGTTATGGATGTGAGAGAATAGCATCCATCGAACGCATAGGATCTGATGGTTGTGACGCTGTTAGGTATCCTGTAGGAGTTTCCTTCTTTGGCCGGAGGATATTGGATCAGGGTTGACCTGTCGTTGTTGAAAAGAACTCCATCTATCGAAGTAAATGCATCGTTATCGTTGGAAACGACGAACAAGGCAAGTGATATACATCCCTTGAACGCAGCTTCATTGATGGATTTAACAGACTTACCAATGTTGACGGTGGTGAGTTTAGAACAGCATTCAAATGCGGACACTCCGATCGTTTCAACCGAATCGGGGATTGCGATGGACTCGATCGAAGTAATACCTTCGAAGGCAAAGTCACCGATGGATCTAATGGAATCCGCTATTTCGATGGATTTGATAGACTCTTTGTGAGAGAACCAAGGTGCGTTACCGCTTGAATATAATCTCATTTGTCCAGAACCGCTGATGGTAAGAATCCCTGTTGAGAGATTCAATTCATAAGTGACACCTTCTCCGCATTCACCAGAATCCTTGATGGGGTCTTCAGAGGAGATCGATGTCTGTTTTATCCATTTATTGTCAACGTAGTTGAATGTGGATCCAGCTAAGTTTTCATCATCAAGAGGAGTTTCACCATCAGAATCGTAGAAGATTGCGTCGAAAGCATCATGTTCGAGGGTTGTGATGGAACTGGAGATGGTTACGGATGTGAGGGATTCACATTCTTCGAACGCATAGGATCTGATAGTCGTGACGCTGTTTGGTATCACATAGGAGGTACCTTCTTTGGCCGAAGGGAAATGGACCAGAGTTTGCATGTCTTTACTGAAAAGAACGCCCTCGATCGAAACATATGCATCGTTCTCGTCGGAAACGACAAAAGAAGCAAGGGATGAACATTCATAGAATGCAGCGTCCCCGATGTGGTTGACGGACCTACCGAGATCGATGGTGGTAAGTTCAGAACAACTTTCAAATGCAGAGTTTCCGAGAGATTCGATAGTATCCGGGAGGGTGATGGAATCGAGGGATGTATTGCCTTCGAACGCAAAGTCGCCGATAGATCTGATGGAATCGGGGATGGTCACAATAACTAAAGAGGTACAGTCGCTGAATGCATAAGCACCGATAGACGTAACGGAATCTCCAATGACGACGGATCTGATGGACCCCTTATAGGGATCCCATGGTGTGGTACCATATGCATAATTGTACATTGCTCCGGAACCGCTGATGGTGAGGGTTCCTGTTAATTGATTGAATTCATATCTGACATCATCACCGCAAGTACCGGATTCCTTTTGTTTGATCCATTTTCCATCAATGTTGTTAAAGATGGATCCTGCCAGGTTTTCAACGGTCGGTTCGAGTTCGGTCTCACCGTCTACGGCATAGAACATCATGTCGAAAGCACCAGTTTCAACAGTGGTTACGGAATCGGGGATGGTTAGGGATTTGAGGAAAGTACAACCTTTGAACGCAGAGGGTAAGATGTATGTGACAGATGCGGGAATCTCATAGGTAGTGTCTGTTTTGGCTGCTGGATATTGCATCAAAGTGGTCTTGCTTTTATTGAGAAGAACTCCGTCTATCGAAGAGAATGCGTCGTTCTCGTTGGAAACGACAAACAAGGCAAGTGATGTACATCCCTTGAACGCAGACTTTTTAACAGAGTCAAGGGACTTACCGATTTTGACGATAGAAAGTGATGTACATCCGTAGAATGCATAATCTCCAATCGAGGTCACCGAGTCCTCAATGTCGACCGAATGGATCGAATCCCTAAATAGATGCCAGGGGGTTTCACCAATGGAAAAATCATACATCTGTCCAGAGCCTCTGATGATAAGTGTTCCTTTGGAGCAATCCATTTTGTAAGAGACAGAATCTCCGCATTCACCAGATAAATTCTGTTTGATCCACCTTCCGTCATTGTTGTAGAAGATGGAACCGACGAGATTTTCAACTGTTTGTTCGAGTTCCTTCTCTCCATTGGAGTCATAGAATTTGCCGTCGAATGCATTATTTTCAAGGGACGTGATAGAATCTGGTATGGTGATGGCTGTGAGAGAGGCACAAGCTTTGAATGCGGACGCTCCGATGGATTCGACGGAATCTGGAATGGTGATAGATCTGAGGGAAGTGCAACCATAGAATGCAGAAAAACCGATAGATCTGATGGAACTGGGTAAGGATACCGAAGGGAGAGAGGTACATCCACAGAAAGCATAGTTCCCCAGGGATTTAATGAAAATGGAAAGTGTCACAGAAGTTAGTGAGATACAGCCGTAGAATACCTGTTCCCCGAGTGTAGTGACCGAATCGGGGATGGTTATAGATGTGAGAGAAGAGCACCCATAGAATGCGTGAGAAGCGATAGTGATGACCGAATCGGGGATGGTTATAGATGTGAGAGAAGAGCAATCCTGAAATGCATATACTTTGAGAATTGTGACAGAATCAGGGATAGCGATAGCTGTGAGAGAATGGCATCCAAAGAATGCGGACGCTCCGATGGATTCGACGGAATTTGGAATTGTGATAGTGGATAATGAAGCACATCCGTAGAACGCATAATCTCCAATTGAGGTCACTGAATCCCCAATGTTTACAGAGAGGATAAAATCTTTAAAAGAGTACCAAGGGGTTTCACCAATTGAAAAATCATACATCTGTCCAGAACCACTGATGATAAGTGTTCCTTTGGAGCAATCCATTTTGTAAGAGACAGAATCTCCGCATTCACCAGATATATTCTGCTTGATCCACCTATCTTCAACTTTGTAGAATGTGAAACCAGCAAGGTTTTCAATGGTTAGATCGAGCGCAGTTTCACCATTGGTGTCGTAGAAGGTCACATCGAAAGCACCATCTTTGATGGTTTCGACCGAATCAGGGATGGTTATGAATGTGAGGGAAGTACATCCATTGAACGCAGAGGGTGCAATGGTCTTGACGTAATCGGGAATCTCAAAGAAAGTTCCTGCTTTGGCCACCGGATATTTGACCAGAACGGACATATCTTTGCTTAAAAGAATACCGTCGATCGATGTGTAGTTATTATTATTCTCAGATACGACATACGAAGCAAGTGATGAACACCCCTTGAACGCGTACTCTCCGATGCAGCCTACTGAATTGGGAATTATAATTGATTTGATAGACGTAATGTCTTCGAAGGCAAAGTCCCCGATTGACGTGACATTATCCTCGATAACGATCGACGTGATAAGATCTTTGTCAGAATACCAAGGTGCTTTGCCGCTGGAATATGATTCCATATTTCCGGAACCGCGGATGGTGAGGGTTCCTGTGAACTGATCGAATTCATAAAAGACCTCACCGCAAGTACCGGATTCCTTTTGTTTGATCCATTTACCATTAAAATTCTTGAATGTATATCCAGCTAAATCATCGGCAGTTTCCTGGAGTTTGGTTACGCCATCAGTTTCATAAAATGTTGCGTTGAACGCACATTCTCCGATGAATTTGACGGAATCGGCGACGGTTATGCATTCTAAGGAATTACAGGTTTCAAATGCGTGTTTTCCGACTGACGTCACATCAGGCATTATATCAACAATTTTCAAGGCCGACTTGCTTAACTGCCAAGGTGTTCTAAAACCATACTCATAATAAAAATAATGAGGTTCGAGGTCGGAATACCCATAATCAAACCAGTCACCAGATCCAGTAAAAGTCACCTTTTCAATATGGGTGCATCCATCGAATGCAGGATATTTTTTCGATGCAACGCTGTCGAGTGTGGCTGGGATGGTCAACGACGACAGTTTGGTCATTTGGTAAAATGCATGACACCCGAGGGATTCCACACTGTTTGGAATTACCAGTGAGGTTGCATTCAGTTCGCGTAAAGCATCCGAACCGATATGAGTGATCCCTTCTGCGAAACTGATCTCCTTAAGAGTGTTTTTGCACTGATACCAAGGTGTTTTCTGATACCAGCAGTTGTTTCCCTCGTAGGCGGCATAATCAAATCCCTATCCGGAACCAGGGATGAAATTGACCTTCTCCATCCCAGACACACCATCGAATGCACATTCGTCATCAAGCCATGATGCATTAAGGCTTATCGGAATGGTCAGGTTTTTGATCCTACAATTTTGGAACGTAAGTTCCTCGAAAGAGACAAGTGTATTTGGAAGAATTAGGTTTTCCATGCCGCATGAATTGAACATTTGCTTCATGATGTATGTAACGCCTTCTTCAAATATAACCGTATTAAGGTTATAATTTCCGTGCCAAGGATAATGTATATCGGGCCAATATTGATAATGGGTCCGACCATCTATACCTTTGGTTATTATTACCTTTTCAAGATTTTTATACGGGGGTTCGAACATACATTCATCAAAGTCAATATTTATCGGAACTGTAAGTTCTTTAATGTTACATTTGAAGAACATATATGATCCCAGCTCCGTGATGTCGTTTTCAATGATGATAGTTTTTTCAATATGTGGATACATGTTCCAGGGAGCCAGATAGATATTATATGGGTCATGGTTATTGCCGGTGTAATCAAATGGAATTCCATTTCCCTTGGTGAATGTTACCTTTTGAACTGCCGCACATCCATTGAATGCTGGGTATCTTGCGTCACTGCCATAGGAATTCAAACTTACGGGAAGGGTCAGATCGGTCAGTTTTGTGCATTTGAAGAAGCAATGGTTTCCAAGATTAACCACAGTATCAGGGATCACGATCGAAGTAATATTCAGTTCGCGGAACGCATCATGTCCTATCCTATTGATCCCCTTAGCGAAAACGATCTCCTTGAGGGTATCTCTGCTTTGATACCAAGGGGTGTTCTGGTACCAAGAATCAGATCCTTCATAAGCGGCATAATCATAGCCCCACCCCCCATTTCCGAAAGTGAAATTGATCTTTTCGATGTTACAACAGCCTGAAAAGACAGGATTCTTGTCGGAGACCACACTATTTAGTGTTATTGGTATGGTAAGTTCCGTGACATTTTTGCAATCACGGAATGCCGATGTCCCGAGTTTGCTGATAAGACTGTCCGTATCCGGAGATATGACGATTTTGGTGATATTATCACGATACTTATGCCATGGAGCATAGCTGTTATCATATTGGTACATTTCATCGAAACCGATGATTTCCAGAGTGCCGTCGGAGTAAAGGCAATATCTGAGATTCCGTCCGCATTGTCCTGCAGATATGTGGTCCTGTGCAGATGATTCATCAGTTTCTGTATTGAGCAATATAACCAATGAGGTCACGCTGATCAGCAGGGTAACGATCAATAGGGCCGATCTCTTGTAAATGATTTCACCTTCGTAAACTAAATATGAGGTCTGTTTAATTGTAATATAAACATGTTGCAGACAAAACAATGACAAAAAGTAGATTAATAGTATACAATCTATAGGAAACGAACAAACTCGATTCAGCTTGAGGGCGTACTCCCCAATCCCCTCATCCAATGGAACGTGCACGGGGCCCTCAGCATGTCGTTCGGCCCCGA